>NZ_CP047393.1:2753232-3059147 GCF_009858175.1 Pontibacillus sp. HMF3514 | reverse complement strand
AAAGCAGCACGTTGCTTCATACCGCCAGACAATTGATGAGGATAAGCGTCCTCATATCCTCCGAGGCCTGCTTTTTGAATCATTTGAAGAGAAGCTTCGCGGTCCTGCTTTCCGACAATCTCACTTCCAAGCATGACGTTATCTAGCAATGTACGCCATGGAAAAAGGGATGGGCTTTGTGGCATGTAGCTAATTGATCCCCTCTTGCCTGCTATCGATTCCCCGTCTAAGTTGATATTCCCCTCATCAGGTTGATAAAGTCCGCCAATCAAGTTAAAAATCGTACTTTTACCACTTCCTGAAGGACCTAATATCGAAACAAATTCAGCATCATGGACATCAAAAGAAATGTCTTCCAGCACACGTGTATCTTCAAATGATTTACCAATCCCTTTTAAGGATAACTCAGCCACTATTCTCAACCCCTTTCGATTTCCAACGAATAAACCACTTTTCTAATGCTGTTATCAAAAGGAAAAATGTTAAGCTCAAAGCCATAATGACAAAAATTGAGACAAATACACGATCCGTTCGGAATGAAGAGGAGGCTAGTGTCATATAAACACCAATCCCTTCTTTTGCACCGAGCCATTCAGAAATAACGGCTCCCATAACACTATAAGTAGCTGAAATTTTCAGACCAGAAAATAATGAAGGAAGCGCATGCGGCCATTCTAACTTCCAAAAAATCTGTCCTTTTGATGCCCCGGCCATTTTCATATAATGCATAAGTTCCGTGCTCGTCTGTCTTAACCCATCAAAGGTTGAAACAGCTATTGGGAAGAAACAGACCAATGTAATGACAATTAACTTAGGAAGCATCCCAAATCCAAACCAAATAACAAGTAGTGGAGCTAGCACAATGATCGGTATATTTTGAGAAAAAATAATGAGTGGGTAAAACATATTTCGAACTGTTGGAATTAAATGTAAGCATATTGCCACGAAAATTCCAAAGCTAGTTCCAATTGCAAATCCTATTAATGTTAGAAGAATAGTAGAATACAAGTGATGTTCATATATAGACCAACCTGATATCCCTTCATCCAACACTTCAGAAGGGGAGGGGATAAGCCAGGCTGGAATTTCAAACATTCGAGTTCCTAGCTCCCAAATGACAAAGAGAAAGATGATGACCAGAAGCGGCCGCCATCCTTTTTGTGCAATATGTCTCATCCTCGATACTTCTCCGTTAACTGATCCATTGACGCTCCACTTGGTTGGTAAAGCACTTTTACTTGGGAGATCACATTACTGCAGCCCATTTGAACCATTTTGTCATTCATTTTCTCAATGACAGAAAAAAGCTCAGAAAGTTCACCTTCCATCGTGGTTTCAAGTGGATGGACTTCATACTTTACGCCAGCTTCCTTAATAACAGAAATGGCCTCATCTACATAAGGGATCACATTGTCTCCATTAGGTGTTTTGGGAAGGATTTGTATGCTTACAAGAGAGTTTGCCATCATTGATCACTCCTTATTTGGTAAGAATTCATTCGTAAATGCATCTTCAGCATTTAATTCTTGGTCAAGTAGGTTATTGTCGTGCATCCAATCCGCATAGTTTTTCCATACGCTTTTCTTTTGCACACCCCACTGCTCTGCGTCATCCTGATACTTTGGAGATAGCCATTTTTGACTTGCCTTCACTAGTTCGGGATCCAGGTCAGGGACAGCTTCAATTAAGATATCTGCAGCCTTTTCAGGTTGATCAATTGCGTATTGATATCCTTTTGAAACTGCTTTAACAAACGCTTTAACGGTGTCTGGATCTTCTTTAATCTTCTTCTCATTCGCAGTCAAAATTGGTGTATAGTAATCTAGTTTCTCAGAATAATCGGTTAGATAAATCATGTTCAGGTCTTTTCCACGTAGTTCTGCTTCTACACCAGTCCAACCGTAATAAACCCATGCAAAATCAATATCTCCACGCTCTGTAGCTGTAAAGAAGTCAGTATTCCCCATGTTAATGATGTCTACTTGATCAATGTCACCACCTTCTTTTTTCATAAGGGTAGAGATCATTTCTTTTTCAACTGGATCTCCCCAGCCGCCGTAAGTTTTACCTTCGAAGTCTTTAGGGGATGTGATATTCCGATTTTCTGGTGAAGCAAAGCCAGACGTATTATGTTGGATAATAGCAGCGATCGATACAACAGGAATATCCTGAATACGAGCTTTTGTTAAAGATTCTTGATAACTTATACCGAAATCTGCCTTGCCAGATGCCACAAGCTGATTTGACCCTGTTTCACTAGGCATAATTATCTCGACATCTAGTCCTTGTTCTTCAAAGTAGCCTTGTTCCTGGGCTACATATAGTCCTGTATGATTCGTATTTGGTGTCCAATCTAATACTAGTGTGATGTCCTTTAATTCTTTAGAAGCTTCTCCACCTTGTGAGTTCGCTTCTTCGTCACTTGAACATGCTCCTAAAATAAATAGAGCCATAATAAAAACAACCCATTTTTTCATTTTGAATCCTCCTCAAAAAGTTGATATTTTGCGTTAATCCATATGTGAAATGAGGTCAAAAGGATTGAGTATGATCCGTAGAAAATGCCAATAAAAAATGCACCCAGGACCATACCTAGGGTGCATATATCAATACATTTATGGATTGAATATGTTTCCTACGCTGGTCTCAACCAGTTCAGGTTCGAAGGGTCAGTATGTTCATGCATACAGTCTCAACCAGCAACACTGGTCCCCCTACATTTCACGAAATTATAGAATTGTAGACTAACGCCTTGTTCATTAATGACTTTGCCATAATCGATTATAGATTGCAAGCGTTTCATTAAAATATAGAAATTAAAGAAGGATTGCTCACAAAAAAACATTTCGAAATCATATAAAACGATAATTGCAACAGGGTGCACCCAATGCATAGGATTTTTGCATTATGCAAATCCGATTTTTGAACACCTAAATGCTTCATTGCTTCGAGAGCTCCGTCCTTATGAGACTTGTACTATATAGACGGTGGTGTTGGTTCTTTAACCTTAGGACTTAATGGTACACTTAAATCAATCATGTTTATTTGACATAACCCCTTTTAAAGTATCAGTTTAGTAAAAAATACGATAGTAAGGATGAATTATGATGAGGAATTTCAGGAAGGTTGGATTTCATGAAACAATTACAAAATAAAGTAGCACTCGTAGCAGGCGCAACTAGAGGAGCTGGGCGAGCTATAGCCATTAAGCTAGGGGAAGCAGGAGCAACCGTTTATGTAACAGGCCGTACGACTAGAGAGCAGCTTTCTCCCATGGAACGTAAAGAAACCATTGAAGACACAGCTGAAAAGGTTACTGAAGCAGGTGGGAAGGGGATTCCGGTTCAGGTTGATCATACAGAAGAATATCAGGTACAAAACCTTTTTGAACAAATAAAAGAAGAGCAAGGTAGGTTACATATTCTAATTAATGATATATGGGGAGGGGATCCTCTAACAGAATGGGGTAAAACCATTGGCGAGCATGATTTGACGAACGGACTTCAAATTCAAAAGCAAGCTGTACATGCTCATTTGATCACGTCTCACTATGGAGTACCTCTCATGAAGAAGGTTGAAGGTGGATTAGTAATTGAAATCACAGATGGCACCAATTATGAGTATCGTGGGAATTTATACTATAGCCTTGCTAAAATCTCAAACATCCACATCGCCCAAGCGATGGCTGCAGATCTCAAAGAGCATGGGATTACGACAGTCGCATTAACACCAGGGTTCCTTCGTTCTGAAGCGATGCTTGATCACTTCGGTGTAACTGAAGGGAACTGGAAAGAAGCAACGAAAATTGATGAGCACTTTATTGCATCTGAGAGCCCTTTTTATATTGGTGAAGCGGTGAAACACCTAGCCATGGACGATGATGTTCAACGATTTAATGGAGAAGCATTAAGTACATGGGGATTATCTGAGGTGTATAAATATAAAGATATCGACGGTTCTCAGCCTCATTGGGGTAAATATTTTGAAGAGAATGTGGAGTTGTAGATTGGACTTACTAGATCCATATTAATTAAGATCCCAGGTCATTAAGATCTGGGATCTTTTTATTACTTTTATTTGAAAAATTTTATAAAATAAATAAATACTTGAAACGAAAACCACTACTCGTTTGTCTTTAATATAGAGAGTCATTGAAAAAAGGGGGGGAGCCCTGTGGATCAGAAAACATTTAAAAAGGTGAAAAAACGTGATGAAGAAGCGTTCTTAGATATGATGAGTCTTTATAAGAATACCGTATATTATACTGCACTGACATATTTTAAGGATGAAGAAAAAGCACTTGAGGCTGTGCAAGAGGTAACATTTAGAGCTTATAAAAACTGTCATAAGATCAAAAAGATATATGCTGTTAAACCGTGGTTAATTCGAATAACGATTAACTATTGTTTAAATGAAATTAAGAAAAATAAACGCTTTGAGCAAGATGATTATTATATTAATAACGTTCCAAAAACAGATGGTGATCATACAACTTCGTTTTTGTTATCAGATGCCATTCAATCGTTAAAGCCTAAATATCAGACAGTAGTTATTCTGAAATATCAACAAGACATGAAAAACCAAGAGATAGCAGAAAGCCTATCTCTACCTGAAGGTACAGTTAAAACATACATCAACAGGGCATTAAAAGAATTGAAAGCCTACATGAAGAAAGGGGGCTTTGATGAAAATGAATCAGGACAACTTTTCCAATGAGTTAGAAGAGAGCTTGAAAACCTTTAAAAAGGAAGGCGTTCCTCAGAAAATTGATTATAAAATTCAAGCAGGATTGGAAAAAGGAAAAAATCGTCGAAAGAGATGGGATAACTGGAAGAATTCTGGTTTATCCGCTGTTGCTGCTTGTATTCTATTTATTCTCTCTGTAAACTTCATCCCTGGTTTCAGCAATCTAGCTGGTAAGGTGCCTGGATTAGATGGGATTGTAGAGCGTGTTAAATATGATGATGGGTTAAAAGACGCTGTTGAAAATGAATACGTACAAGTGATTGATAAGAGTGTTACAAGGGATGGAATAACGTTCACGGTAGATCATATCATTGTAGACAAAAGTAGGTTGATTTTGTTTTACACATTAACAAGGGAAGAATCCAATCGTGAATTAGCGGTAAGAGGTACGAGTGTTATGAATGAAAAAGGAAAGAGACTCAATAACTCCGTGTCTGCTTATGGTGGGAGGCTTTCCTTCGAAGAAAAAGAGTTTTCTGGAAGATTGGATTTTTCATGGAGAGATGAAGTGCATTTTACTGATAAGTTAACACTAACTTTTCAAGTTGAAGAGTTTTATAAAGAGCATCAGGATAAAGGGGAACTAATAGAAAAGCCATTCTCTATAACTTTTCCAATTGATCAGTCAAAGATAGAAGAAAGTAAAACGTATGAGATTAACCAAACTCAATCTATATCAGGGCAATTGATTCATTTTAAAAAATTAGTATCTTATCCTACTCGTGAAGTGTTATATGTAGAGTTTGATCAAGAGAATGATATGAGGTTTTTAAACTTCTATGACCTTCACCTTGAAAATGAAAAAGGAGAGATCGTTTCAAGCCAAGAAGGAGCTCAGACTAGTGGAAACGAACGGAAAATCTACTTAACAGGGAAATACTTTAAAGATCACGAAGCTTTGTATATTGTTTTGACAAAGGCTAGTGCTTTGGATAAAAATAATCAACAGGTAGTTGTAGATTTACAAGAAGAGGAGTTAATCAAAGCTCCAGATCATAAGCTTACCCTTTTTGGCATCAATCGCAATCAGGAAAGTTTCCCAGAAGAAGACTTAGCTCTGCATTTCAAAGTTGATTTAAACGGTGCAGACGAGAATATAACCACCTTTGGACTTTCTAGAAAATTTGAAGATGCTACAGGAAAAGAATATTCGTATAGCGTTCAAAGTTCGTCAAAAAATGATTACTTTATTTATTTAGAAGATAAGAACTATCAAAACCCATTAACATTTGATATTAACCAATACCCAAAATTCATTAATGGAGACATTCGCATAAGAGTTAAATAAAGAGGAAAAGCATGTGACATCTAATCACATGCTTTATTTCTATGCTATAATATTTTCCAAATGAATTGAGGTGACCCCATGGAACAACATTGCTTAGGCTGCTCATTAGCGCAGTCTGAATTACCCGTACATAAAATTTATGAAAATAATTCTATTAGTTGTTTTTTAGACCATGATCCTTATAACGAAGGGCATGTATTAATTTTGCCAAAAGCCCATATCGTTGATTTTGATGAGATGGATGAAGATACAACGAAATCCGTAATGGATGTTACGAAGTTAATATCAAAAGCAGTCAAACTAGCCTATCAACCAGCTGGCATTACAGTTTGCCAAAATGGTGGCATTTTTAACGAGCTCACTCATTACCACATGCATGTAGTTCCTCGTTATAAAGGCGATGATTTTGCTTGAGCAGTGCCTGTCCCCCACTCCGCTAAAGGATTAACGTGGTATGTGGCAGGCACATAATTGAAGGAGGAATAACCCATGGAATTAGAGCAATTTGAAAAACTCATAGAATCTTTATTTTCGAAAGAGTTGTTATTGGAATTTTATGATGACTATGGATTTACTTATAAGACGAATAGATCAATCATCAATATAGGCTATGCCACAAACTTATCTCTTGAAACGATAGATGAAGCGATAAAAAACGATATAGACTTGATGATCACACATCATGATGCCTGGGACTTCCTTTATGGCCTTAGGGAAGAGTGTGTAAAGCAATTAGAGAAGCATCAAATCAGCCACTTTTTTATACATGGCCCGTTAGACTTCATTGATTTTGGTACCTGTACATCGTTAATGGATGTGTTAGGTATTGATGAGATTAAGAAATTTGCGACATTCAATGATGAGGAATTCCCTGCAGTTGGAGAGTTTTTTGAAGAGATTGAATTCAATTCACTTGTAGAAAAAATAAGAAGTGAATTACAAGAGCCTGTACGAGCATGGCGGCATCATCATGGTAAGGTGAAAAGGATTGGTATATTAACGGGTGCAGGCCATTCATCAGATGTTATAAAGAAAGCTCTTGAAGAAGGATGCGATACATACATAACTGGAGAGGCCACCCTATACACGATTCAATATGCTAAATTTGTTGGGGTTAACCTTTTAGTAGGTAGTCATACATTCACCGAAATCTTTGGTGTGGAAAGCTTAGCAAAAAAAGTGAGAGAAGCTTTTCCAGATACAGAAATTGCTAGATTGAAAGAAGAGCATTTTGAATTGAATCATTAAGCATTCATGGAGGCGTACATATGGACATAAGACTAGAAAAAGCAACAGAGGCTGATGCTAGTATGATTTTTAATATACAACTAGAAGCTTTTCAACCGTTATTAGATAAGTATCAAGATATAAAAACAAATCCTGCAAACGAGTCGATTGATCGTGTGCTTACGAGAATTAAGAATCCTAGCGGGGGCTTTTTTAAAATCTATGCTAATGGTTTTGTTGCTGGAGCAATATGTGTGACAAGAGAAAATGAAACTGCTCATTACTGGATTAGTCCTATGTTTATTTTACCAGAGTACCAACGACAGGGAATTGCGCAAAGATCTCTATCCCTTTTAGAAGATATGTTCCCTGAAGCGGAAATGTGGAAGTTAGCCACTATTTTAGAAGAAAAGAGAAATGTTCACCTATATGAAAAAATCGGATATGTAAGAATCGGTGAAGATAAGAAGTTAAATGAACATGCTACATTAGGTTATTTTCATAAGTATTAGAAAGGATTTGATCCATAGGAGCAGCTAGGAAGGTGAAATTATAATGAAAAGCCTTTATTATTCTCTGGTAATGTGTATATTCATTCTATCATCTTGTAGTTTTAATTCAGAAAGCAGTACCGTGCCGAAACATGTTAAGAGTGTATTTAAAGAAGTTGGAATTGTATTTGAAGAACAAACGAATACGTCTAAAACATTTACTGTAAGCGGTGCAGATGAAAAACAGTTTAAGTTCGAAGGTGGAACCATTTATCTTATATATGACTATGAAGAGAAAGAGAAAATAATAGATCAATTAAATAAAGTACTTGCTGAAACAGAGTTTCCTTTCTCCGTTAAAAAGCTTTATAAAGAAACTTTAGCATGATTTATGTTCCAACCCGTAACGATGCTAAAACAGATCAAAAAATTCAGGCTGTAATTTCGAAGTTTATGAATAATACAGAAGAGTTGAAAAGGGGGATAGAATGAATACGTATATGAAGTCAGAGATTAAAGCATTATTAATTGTTTTAATAACCATATTAAGCTTGCTTGCAACGATTTTCTTTACTTGGTCTTTAATGAAGTCAGATTACTATGGTGTTCTAACTGATCTTGAAGGAAATAAATTCATTTTAGAGCCATTAAATGTAGACCATGAGGCAGAGTATAGTGTACATGAAATTTATTTTAACGAGGATACAAAGGTCAAGGGAAGAGGAGATGGTATCGGTGACTTAAAAGAAGGGCAAGAATTAAAACTTTGGGTAGATAAAGTTGATCATAATAAAGTAGCGAATACAATTACAATTATGAATAAGTAAAAAGCCTAACTTCTCTTAATGATACTAGAGAAATTAGGCTTTTATTAATCTTCGTTAAACCAGAGTGGAGAATCGTTTTCAATCTCACCATTATAGTTAATAAGAATTTCTTCACCGGCTTTAATATCCTTGTGAGCATAAAATTCAAAAGTGTGGTTTGTGAAGTTTATTTCGTAATCTGCATTTGGCGTGTAGGAATGGTTAAACATCATACCAAAACCTAAAAGAAATGCTGAGTGGTTTTCCCCGTACTCAAACACATAATCAGCCAGATGTGTTTTTTCAATGTGCACATGCTCTTCATTTGGATAAGGAAGTACAGGTGCTTCGTGAAAAAGCTGACCCTTTGCTATATCGCACTTAGCGAATACGCCTTTATCAAACTCATCGTCGTTAATTGTAGAAGTTTTTAATTCAATCATGTTCTCACCTACGCTTTTTGTCATTCTTGTCAGTCCAATTAACCTTCTTCCTAGTCTGACACGTTATAGGTAAGGAAGCAATTGTTTAAATTTTCTATCATTAGTAATTTGAGTGATAAGAAAAAATTTGAAATAATCATTTATAGTCAAGTATAAATGATGGAAGGTGTATTATAGTTGTCCAACCGACTAAAGGTATTCGAGGGAAAAAACATCTACCTTAGACCAATGGAGGTTAAGGATGCAGAGGTGTTATATCATTCTTTCAACGACCCTGAAAATATGAGACTAACCGGAACGCATCGAGCATTTTCTCATAATGAAATCGAGAGTATTCTTCAAAGTCTATCACAAGATAAAGGTCGTATAAGCTTTGCTATAGTAACTCAGGAAGATAATCAAGTAATTGGGGATATTGGCTTTAATGATATCCAACCGCCATATAATCGTAGCGCAGAATTAGGAATTGCTATTTTTAGCTCCTATACAAACAGCGGATATGGTACTGAGGCTATGAAACTCATGCTAGAGTATGGGTTTGGGGTTCTGAACTTACACCGAATTGAGTTAGAGGTATATTCATTTAATGAGCGAGCGATTCATGTTTATGAAAAATTAGGATTTCAGATTGAGGGTATTAAACGAGATGTCGTGTATTACAATCACCATTACTATAATTCTACGATCATGAGTATGTTAGAAAATGATTATCGTGATTTATATATCAATTAAGGGACTTATCCTACCAGGGTGAGTGCCTTTTTTGTAACATTTGCACAAATGAATACGTCTTATTATTAAAGTAGGACTGTAGAGAGGGTGAGGAAATGAAAATACTACAAAACGATGAATTACTAGTACGAAACATACATAAAGATGATATTACGTTATTAGGTAAATGGTTGTCCAATCCTAAAGTATTAGAGTTTTATGAAGGAAGAGATAAGCATTTTGATTATGAAAAGATTGATAGTAAATTTCTTGATAGGTCAGACAATGTAAATAGATGTATTGTTGAGTACGAAGGAAATAAGGTAGGTTATATTCAATTTTATACATTAGATCATGAAACTAAATCAGAATATGGGTACAAGAATAATGAGCTTATATTTGGTTTAGACCAATTCATAGGTGAAGTGGAATTGTGGAATCAAGGAATTGGACGTAAATTGATTCAATCCGTGACAACGTACTTAATTGAGAACCATGAAGCGGATATTGTTGTTATGGATCCTCAAAAGTCTAATATGAGAGCGATTAAATGCTATGAAAAGTGTCATTTTATTAAGGTAAAGGAATTACATCAACATGAACTTCACGAAGGAGAATTTCGTGACTGTTACTTAATGGAATATAAAGTGTGAGTTAATTGGGGGGGATATGAGTAAGCTCACTTAATGGATGGTGTTAAGATACTGTTAAGGTTTAGATTTAAGAAAAGTTATTACATTGAACGCTAAAAAAGCTTCCTGAGTAATAAAAATGTTACCGTGTTGGGGCTTGAGTTCGCAATACGGTACCAGAATGATTATCGAAGAACTTTTTCTTTTTCAGTTCTAATTTGTGTTTGTGGAATTCGTTTTTCCTCAAGGGTTTCTCCTTGTTTAATACAATTTTTTAAATGTCTCTTGAATTGATACATAACCCAAAGGTGAGCTTTTGCTTGTGTATATTTGTAAATAAACCATGGAAGGGATGGCATGTAATCGTGAATGGCAACAATACATTCTTGTCCACCAGGGATTTGACGAAATTCCAGACGCCCCCGCTCATTCTTCTCAGCATTCTCGAATATGCCACCTGTTATATAATAAAGGACACGATTCGGAGTGCTTCTTTCAGGAGAGTAACTTAGCTCAAGTAAAGGAAGGTTACTGAACATAATACATATCTGACAGTTTTGGTCTTCATCTTCTTCTACCCTTAAGAATGGCGATACTAAGTGAGATAGCCAAGTTGTATAATATCTAGCTACCCATAATGCATTTTTCCCTTCTGGTATAGGAATACGTTGGACAGAGCGCACATCATATTGAATGATAGGTGTTTTGGGTTTAAGGGTTTTCTTCGCCGCATCCTGCTCTCTTTTTTCCTCCTTAAGTGAAGTACACGCTGCTTCTTTAAATGGGATTTTTCCATAGCTTACGTCTTTTGACATGTTTTCAGGCTGAGCAGTCATAGGGTATGACAAGCTCTCGATTAAAGGATATACCATTTCTTTAGAAGATCCAGTTACTAAACTTACCCACAATCTAGAGAGTTTGATCGATAGAAAAGGAACGTTAATAAATATTGGCTTCTTCCCCATAACCTCAGCTGTCTGGTGCATCATATCTTTGTATGTCATCACTTCAGGTCCTCCAACATCAATGGACTCACCAGATAATTGAGGATTCCCAATGCTGTAATCTAAGGCATGCAACACATCTGGGAGTGCGATGGGATGTGTTTTCGTTCTCGTCCATTTTGGAAGTGTCATGACAGGTAGTCTACGAACAAGTTTTGCGAGAATCGGAAAAGAAGATCCTTTAGGTCCAACAATGAGACCAGCTCGAATAGTAGTAACAGGAACCTCGTAGGAACCTAATATCTTTTCTACCTCTAAACGACTTTGTAAGTGGCGGGATAATGTACGTGATTTTGGAATTAGGCCACTTAAATAAACAATCTGTTTAACTCCCTGTCTTTGAGCGGCTTGAGCAAAATTATCCGCTAAAATAATATCCATGTCTTCAAAAGATCCTTGCGTTAATTTAGCAGAGGGCTTCATGGAATGTACGAGGTACACAGCAAAATCGGCACCTTTAAGACCTTTCTCAGCATCCGAGAGAGAAAATAAATCACACGAGCGCCACGTGACATGCTCTGTATCTTCATGTTTGTCACCATTTCGTGATAGAGCAATAACATCAGCGAATTTGGTCAATTTTCTTAATAGGTTCTGTCCAATATACCCACTAGCCCCAGTTAAAGCGACCACTGGGCGTTCTCCAAATTGACTGTTCATTACCGTTCACTCCTAAAAAGGTAGTTTGTTCTCATCATACCCTTTTCTGTAAGGGGTGTAACAGTAGAAAGCATAGATTCAAAACCTTCTCCTCATTCGTGTAAAATTCTTGCATGGTAGGATCTTCTTTAGGGAGGAATGGACATGAAGAGTTGGATTAAACGAGTTCTAATTTATAAAGGTATTTGGTTGTTCTCGATGATCATTGTATTTTCAACATCATTTGAAGGAGAAAGAATTGAAACGAGGGAGGAGTTGGCAAGTGCTTTTCCGATAAAAACGGGTTTTCCTCTTCGTTTTGCTGAATTGAAGTATCCTGAAATCGATATCCACCACTTCCATGGAACTATAATGGGAGCTGTTGCTATCACGAAATAACTTCCTGGCCAAATTATTGGCTCTCGGTATTGATTGTTTTTGTTTTCTTCCTCTTGTTAACTGAAGCTGTTCGTTATCTTCTTAGGAGATATAGACATTAAAAATCGCAACGTCATCTAAGACGTTGCGATTTCCTATTTTGGGAGGCGTTTTTGTTTATCATGTTTCAATTTTTTTGGTATTAAATCGATCTTGAAGTAACACCCAGTTTTGAGAAAATGGAAATCCTAGCTCCCAATAACTTAACCCTCTCAAATTGTTGTCTGTAACGAGGTCAAATTTGGCTTGAGTACTTCTTGCATCCTCGAACCAGACTTCATGTTGTCGTCCTTGTTCATCGTAGTACCTGAAGAAAGGCGATTGCGTTAATTCATCATATTGGATATCGGCATTATATTTAGCAGCTCTTCGAATAGCTTCTTGCATATCAAAGGTTTCAGCTTCTTGACCTTCTTGGTGTGGCAGGAGCCAGTCGCGTGCATATAATTGGAATCCTAAAAGAATCTTTTCCGGAGGCATCACAGTTAAAGCATATTGAACAACATCTTCCATTTGGTTAACAGGTGAAATGGCTTGTGGCGGCCCTAATCGGTAACCCCATTCATACGTCATTAATACTACAAAATCAGCGATTCTTCCATGAGCTTCGTAGTCATGCGCCTCATATAACAAACCTTTCTTTTCTGCACTTTCTTTAGGTGCTAACGAAGTAGAAACAAAATATCCTAATGGTTTCAAACGGTCCACAGAACGTTGGAGGAATTTATTATAGTTCTCCTTATCTTCTGGATATACATTTTCAAAGTCTATATTAATTCCTTGATACCCTTTGTTTTGCATCACATTAACGATATTATCGAGTAACGTGTTTTGTAGTTCCGTGCTAGAGAGTATAGTCTGAGCTAAATCAGAACCAGGATCCGTTGGAGTGAAGTTCGTAATACTCATCATAGGTACAACATTGTTGTTTTGAGCTGCTTGAATAATAGGGGTGTCATTGATTGAATCTAAACTTCCATCTTGTTTCATTGTGTAAACAAAGGGTGTGATATAGGTTAAAGCAGAGGCTCTTTCCCTTGTGAGCTGAGCTCCTTCTTCTCCCATTTTTGTGACGAAAGCATTTACCTCAATTGTTGGTTTCGGATAAGGGATGACTAAACTCATACCAGGTGATATAGCGCTTGGATCTTGAATTTGATTTTCTGTAACGATTGCATTTACGGAAACACCGTATTGCTGAGCGATTTGTGAGAGGTTTTCTCCAGGTTGAACCACGTGTGTTCTGGCTGGTATAACGATCTTCATTCCTGGACTGATAGATGATGGGTCACTTAATTGTTGATTCGCTTGAATGATGGATTGGGGTGACACACCGTATTGTTGAGCGATTTGCCAAAGTGATTCGCCACTTTTTACAGTGTGTTGCTTAGCAGGTATAGGAATAACTAAAGACTGACCGACGACTAATTGATTAGGGTTAGGTAATTCATTAATAGTGGAAATATCAGAGTAACTAACTCCGTAACGGTTTGCAATTTGCCACAAGGAATCTCCTTTTTGGACTACATGAATAATCAAAGTACGTCCTCCTCTAAGATGACATTCATAATACAAATGTATTCGAATAAATGGGATACATGTATAGGAATGGGAATATTCTGTGAGGATTAAGGGAGGAAAGATACTTAGTGGCATTTTTCATTATAGCCCCCTTATCTTGAAGACTTGGAATCGAGATAAGTTGAGAGCAGTCCGTTGCTTTTATGAGAGGTAGGGGTTCAGAGAAACGGCAATACTCCTGTGGAAGACCAGCTGAGCCTCCTCGTTCACTCCGTTCTCTGTGGGGTCTCATCTGCCCTTTCTACCACTGGAGTTTGCCGTTTCCTTCCCCCCTTTGCGTTTATGAAGAATAACGGACCCTAGTGTGTGAGTTCTAAACCTTACGGACATTTATTCCGTTATTTTGAACTTTTAAGGCATTTCGAGAGTCGTTACGGACATATGGTACCTTATTTGTGACAAATTGGGGTTTTTCAAGGTGATTTGATGCAAATAACGGAATAAATGTCCGCAAGCATTTCCTCACATTCTCTCTGCGGTTCAGTTAATCACCATTCGGCTAAGGTGGGCTTGGGAACGGGTTGACTCCTCCGGAAAAACGGGCGAGCGAGACCCCGCAAGAAGCGTAGCGGATGAGGAGGCTCGATCGTTCGTCCGGGGAAAGCAACCCGTTCCCAAGCCCACCGCACTCCACAATAGCAACGGAACCGCCTATCTCACTAAAACAGTTATTCCATATTACTGCCATATAACTGAATAAAGCATAAAAAAAGCAGATGTGAAATGTTCACATCTGCTTTATCTTTACTATTAATTAATTGTGCATATATTTATCCATTTCCCACTTACTAACTTGTAGGGAATACTCAGACCATTCTGCTTCTTTTTCTTTAATGAATACACAAGAAGTGTGCTCACCTAGTGCATTCATAAGAAGTTCATCCTTCTGAAGTGCAGTAATAGCTTCTTTTAAGTTAGTCGGTAATGTTGGTACGCTTTCGTCTTCAACCTCATAAAGGTTACGAGTCTCTGCCTCACCAGCATCTAGACCTTTGCGGATTCCTTCAAGACCAGCTTGAATTAAAACAGCTAAAGTTAAATACGGATTGGCGGACGGATCTGGGTTACGAACTTCGAATCGTGTACCAAGACCACGTGTATTTGGTACGCGAATCATACAAGAACGGTTAGAGTGAGACCATGCAACACTTACAGGTGCTTCGTAACCAGGTACTAGACGTTTGTAAGAGTTAACACTTGGGTTTGTAATAGCTGCAATTGCGTTTGCATGTTTCAAAATACCAGCCATAAACTGTTTCATTGTTTCAGAAACGCCATCTTCAGCTGTCTCGTCATAGAAAGCACTCTCGCCATCTTTGAATAAGGATAAGTGAGCGTGCATTCCTGAACCGTTCTCACCGCTGATTGGTTTAGGCATGAACGTTGCGTGATAATCGTGGTTTGTAGCCACGTCTTTTACAACGCTCTTGAATGTTTGGATATTGTCTGCTGTTTTCAGCATATCATCAAAACGGAAGTTGATTTCGTGTTGTCCTTGAGCTACCTCGTGGTGAGAAGCTTCCATTTGGAAACCGAACTTCTTAAGTGTACGAACGATGTCACGGCGTACGGAATCACCTTTGTCTTTAGGTGAAGCGTCAAAATAACCACCACGGTCGTTCATTTTACGGATTGGGTAACCTTCTTCATTCAATTTGAATAGGAAGAATTCAGGTTCAGGACCAACATTAATAGTGTAACCCATGTTTTCTGCTTCTTGCATTGCGCGTTTAAGAATGTAGCGAGGGTCACCTTCGAATGGTGTACCATCTGGTTTATAAATGTCACAAATAAATCGTGCAGTTGGTTCTTCAGAAACGATTGAAGGTAGTACTTTAAATGTATCTAAATCAGGGTATAGATACATGTCACTTTCTTGAATGTCAGAGAAACCAACGATGGACGAACTGTCAAACATCGCTTCATTATCTAGGATATTCTCAAGTTCTTCAACTGGTAGTTCAACGTTTTTTGTGTAACCAAGCATATCTGTGAATTCAAGTAGGATGAATTCTACTCCATGTTCTTGTACTTCTTTTTTGATGAGTTCTTTAGTATTAGCCATAAGATCTCCTCGCTTTGTTTTTTGTTGTTACACATTTATGTATATGAGTAACAATTTTTATTATGTCAGGAAACATTACATGTAGTGTAACCTAAAGCTGACATATGGTCAATAATTACCCGGAAAAAATTTTATTAAACTTAAAATTTTTAATTTGAACAGTAAATATCAGCATTTTTATATTACCCACGATAATGATTTATAATGGATGTAAAATATTACATAACCTGATTTGGTATATAAAAAACCTCCAAGCTTATCCATAAAGCTTGGAGGTTTTTGAGTGACTAAATTGAGAATGGTATAAGTAACTGGATTAAAATAGATACTCCCAATAAGAAACCAAAAATCGTATTTGTTTGAGCGGTATATTTCATAGCTGGCATCATTTCAAGTGGCGTATTACCTGATTTAAACACATGGATAGCGCCAATTGTTTTAGGTAGTGCTAAAAGTACGATAGCTGACCAAATCGGTAAGATACCGAGGACAATGTATATGCCTACTGAGCCATAGGCAGTGATGAAAAGAACTTTTAGGAATTGTATAGCTCCGCGTTTTCCTAATAGAATGGCGATCGTTTTTCGACCATTCTTTTTGTCCCCTTCTAAATCTCGAATGTTATTGGCAAGCAGGATTGCTCCAATAAGTATAGCTACAGGAATTGATACAAATAGAACTGAATAGGATAAAGATAATGTTTGAATATAATAGCTGATACCAATGATAACTGTTCCCATGAAGAAACCTGCTACCACTTCACCAAATGGCGTGTAAGCAATTGGATATGGACCACCTGTGTAAAGGTAGCCAAAGGCCATGGAGATAGCTCCGATAGCAGCAATCCACCATGTAGTAGCTATACAAATAAAAACACCAAGTAACATAGCTGTACCAAAGAATCCGAGTGCGAGACCAAGTACGGTTTTAGGGGAGATTCCATCCCTAACAATAGTCCCTCCGATACCTATAGATTGCTCTGTATCCAATCCTCGTACATAATCATAGTATTCATTAAACATATTTGTTGCAGCCTGAATTAAAATAGAAGCAAAAAGCATTGCTGCAAATAATGGTAAGTTAATAGATTCTTCGAGGCTTGCTAACATCGTTCCAATGAATACAGGGACAAAAGCTGCAGTTAATGTGTGAGGTCTTAGTAATCTCCACCAAACTTGCCAGCCTTTTCGTTCATTTAATGCTGATTGTATGTCTTTTTTATTCATGTTCGTCATGGTTCTTCTCTCCCTTTGTATGAAGGCTATGTTCATACATAATCCATTCTTTAGTTTAGGCAAAGTGCCCTATGGTGTCAATGACGGAGAAGGAAGTGAATGGGAATAATAAGCATAGGTTGAGGAATCGGGAAAAAGAGAATAAAATAAAAGATGGGAATTTATGAAATTAGATCAATTTTACAGAACGAGCCTAGTCTAAATAGACCATTGTCTCGAAGAAGTCCTTGAGGGATTGGAGGGCAATTTATGATTAGAACAACAACACATTATAATGAAAGACTCTATAAAGCTTTATCGCAAATTCACCATATTGAAACGCCTCAGCTTATTAGTGTAACGGAACAAATGGAAACAGCTGATCCATTTCGTTTTTATCAAGCTGGAAAGGCTTATCAAGGGGAACGTGTTTACTGGACAAGTACAGACGATGTTTTTACCTTAGTTGGAATCGGCTCTGCCTTTACATTGGAAGCCGGAGAGAACAGATTTAACACGATACAACAAGCGTGGAAAGCTTTGATAGAAGAAGCTGTTATTGATAACCCTTATGAATCATCAGGAACAGGACCTGTTGCATTGGGTGGTTTTTCATTCGATCCTCACGACCATTCAAGAACAGTGTGGGAGGATTTTCCGAATAGCAAGGTAAGCATTCCGATGTTTTTGCTAACAAAAACGGAGAGTGCAGATTATCTTACAGTTAATATTATGGTTCATCCTGAAGATGATATTGAGGATATTTATCAGTTTGTAACACAGGCTTATCAGGAGTTTTTGGAAGGTGGAACTTCAATAGATGAAATGCCACCTATAATAGGTAAGGAAGAGATTCAACCTTTAGAATGGAAAGATATTGTGAAACAAGCGACTCATGATATCCAATCAGGATACATGAGTAAAGTGGTGTTGGCTAGAGAACTAGAAGTAAATTTTGACCAAGATGTGAGTATTGTTTCAGTGCTTGATGCGTTACAACAAGAGCAACAGCAGAGTTATGTTTTTGCGATAGAGAGTGGAGATTCTTGCTTCTTAGGAGCTACACCTGAACGACTAGTTAAGGTGGATAACAGAGAACTGCATTCAGCTTGCCTAGCGGGTACGATTGCTAGAGGTGATACGGCTGAGGAGGATCAAGCACTTGGCGAGGAACTACTGCATGATAATAAAAACCTTCAGGAACATGATTTTGTTGTGCAAATGATCCGGGAGGCAGTGGAATCCTGTTGTGATCAAGTGCAAATTCCTAGTGAACCGGTGATTTATCCTTTGAGAAACCTTCAACACTTATACACACCAGTTGAAGCAAAACTTCGAGTTGGATATACCATTTTAGAAGTTGTAGAAAAACTCCATCCTACTCCTGCGTTAAATGGATACCCACGTCAAGAGGCTCTCTCTTATATACGTGAACATGAACCTTTTGATAGAGGGTGGTACGCTTCACCTGTTGGTTGGTTTGATTATAAGGACAACGGTGAATTTGCTGTAGCGATCCGTTCTGGTTTGGTTAAGAAGAACAAAACTGTGCTGTATTCAGGTTGTGGAATTGTAGAAGATTCTATGCCTGAAGCGGAATATGAGGAAACAGCTATAAAATTCCTCCCTATGTTAAATGCGCTAGGAGGAAGAACATGAATCATACAGAATCGTTAACGAGATACGTGGGACATTTTATTGATGAATTAGTGGCTAGCGGTGTAGATAATATTGTTATTTCACCCGGATCACGCTCAACCCCACTTGCTATGACAGCAGCTGAACATACTGGGATGAACCATTGGATCCAGCTGGATGAACGATCAGCTGCCTTTTTTGCTCTTGGTATGGCAAAGCAGCAAAAGAAACCCGTAGCATTAGTCTGTACATCTGGAACGGCAGCGGCTAACTATTATCCTGCTATTATCGAAGCCTATTATAGTCGAGTCCCGCTAGTTATTTTAACTGCAGATCGACCGCACGAACTTCGAAATGTTGGAGCTCCACAAGCGATTGACCAGATTCATATGTATAGCCATTTCGTGAAATGGTTTCAAGAGGTTGCGCTGCCTGAGAGCTCCGATAAAATGCTCCGTTATATTCGAAGTATAGCTGCTCGGGCTTGTCATACAGCCTCAGATGGTAACCAGGGTCCAGTTCACTTGAATTTTCCATTTCGTGAACCTCTTGTTCCAGACTTTACGCTAGAGAATGTTTGGGGCAGACGGACGAAAGGCTTTCAGACTCACATTAAAGGGAAACGTCATTTAGACCCTCAAAATTTGGCCTTTTTGAAACAGAAGATTCAATCTGGAAAAAAAGGTCTAATCGTATGTGGGCCTCAATGGGATGGAGAACTTCCAGAACAAGTTACCCAACTAGCAAAAGTATTGCAGTTACCTATTTTAGCAGATCCTTTATCGCAGATAAGAGCAGGGGAGCATGAAAAGGATCATGTTATTGAATCCTATGATGCTATTCTAAAAAGTACTAAATTAAGAGGGAAAATGAAGCCTGACTTTATCATTCGTTTTGGTGCTATGCCTGTATCCAAACCTTATATGCTAATGTTAAAAGAGAATCAGGATATATCTCACTTCGTTGTAGAAGATTTTGAAGGTCATCGTGAGCCTACGACAAGTTCTACAGAGTTTATTTATGCGGATGGAAAAGCGTTGTGTAAAGCATTAGCTCAAGAGAGCTCTGATTTGTTTTTTGATAAAGAGTGGTTAAAGTTTTGGCAAGATTCCAATCGTATAGCCAAGGCTACTCTTCTAGAAGATAGAGGTGAAGAGCCTGTAACAGAAGGGCATGTTTTTAGTGAATTAATGGAGTTGTTACCAGAGCAAGGTACGATTTATGTGGGGAATAGTATGCCTATACGTGATCTGGATACATTTATGTTTACAAGTCCTAAATCCATACGCGTATTAGCTAATCGAGGTGTAAATGGAATTGACGGATTAGCTTCCAGTGCACTTGGAGCTGCTGCACATGGCGAAGAAGTAACGCTGATATTAGGTGACTTATCGTTTTTCCATGATTTAAATGGATTGCTTGTAGCCAAACAATATGGAATACGTTTACGAATCATTGTGATTAATAATCAGGGTGGAGGAATCTTCTCTTTTCTTCCTCAAGCGCAGCATCCCGATCATTTTGAAGCCTTATTTGGAACACCTCTCGATATTGATTTTGAGAAAGTCGTCTCCATGTATGGAGGGGCATTTTCACGTGTGGAATCATGGTCTCATTTACGTGAAGAATTGTTAGAAATACGTGAAGGCTTGTCAGTCATTGAAGTCATGACAAGAAGAGATGAAAATGCAAATTGGCATCGGTCCAAATGGAAAGCTGTTGAGGAAGCTATTGAGAATGAAATTGATGATTTATAAAATGAGGAGGACTTCAAATTGTATAGGCACATAAATCAAATCAAGTATAGGATTGATATACAAGGTGAAGGTCCTCCTGTATTACTTTTACATGGTTTCACAGGAAGTTTACATACATGGGATCAACTTGTTGAAAACCACAAAGACTCACTTCAATTTATCCGAGTGGATTTACCGGGACACGGAGAAACAATTGGGGGTACTGATTTCACAATGGAATCTGTATGTGGTGATTTGAATGATTTACTTGATGAGCTCTCACTACCAAATGTCCATGTTCTAGGGTATTCAATGGGAGGTCGTACTGCTTTATCATTTGCGATGCTCCATCCAACTCGTGTTCGTTCTCTTCTTTTAGAGAGTGGCAGCCCTGGTCTTGATTCAACGCATGAACAGTTAGCTAGACAGGTGAAGGATGAAGGGTTAGCAGAAGAAATTGAAAATAATGGAGTAGAGCAATTCGTTGCTAAGTGGGAAAACTTACCGATGTTTGAGAGTCAAAAAAAATTATCTTCAGCTATACAGGAATCCATCCGTCACGAACGATTAAACCAATCGCCCTCTGGACTAGCAGCATCTCTCAGGGGAATGGGGACGGGGATTCAACCGTCTTGGTGGGACAAATTGTCCGTATTTCCGAGAAAGGTGTTATTGTTGACAGGTGAGAAGGACGACAAATTCTGCAATATTTCCAAGGAAATGAACGAACACTTCCAAGATTCTACACATAAAATAATTTCTCAAGCTGGACATGCAATTCATGTGGAACAACCACGAATTTTTGGTACAATAGTGAGGGAATTTCTTTTAGAAGTAGAAGAATATGAAAACGCTTAATGGAGGAGGAGATCATATGACAGTTGAATGGGTAAATGAACGTCATTATGATGATATTTTATACCAGACTTATAATGGTATTGCGAAAATTACAATTAACCGTCCTGAGGTACGCAATGCATTCCGACCACATACAGTACAAGAGTTGCTTGATGCATTTGCATATGCTCGCGACGATTCTAGTATTGGTGTAATCGTGTTGGCAGGTGCTGGCGACGATGCATTCTGTGCTGGTGGTGACCAGAAAGTACGCGGGCATGGCGGTTATGTTGGAGAAGATGAGATTCCACGTTTAAATGTACTTGATTTACAACGTTTAATCCGTGTTATTCCTAAACCGGTAGTAGCAATGGTATCTGGTTACGCTATTGGAGGAGGACATGTACTCCATGTCGTGTGTGACTTAACGATTGCAGCAGATAATGCGATCTTCGGTCAAACAGGTCCGAAAGTAGGTAGCTTTGATGCTGGATATGGTGCTGGCCTACTCGCTCGTATGGTTGGTCATAAGAAAGCTCGTGAAATTTGGTACTTATGCCGTCAATATACGGCTAAGGAAGCAGAAGACATGGGACTTGTAAATACAGTTGTTCCTGTGGACAAGCTTGAAGAAGAAACGGTTCAATGGTGTGAAGAGATGCTTGAGAAGTCTCCGACAGCGCTACGTTTCTTAAAAGCATCTTTCAACGCAGATACTGATGGATTAGCAGGTCTTCAGCAAATGGGCGGAGACGCTACGTTACTTTATTACACAACAGAAGAGGCAAAAGAAGGTCGCGATGCGTTTAAAGAAAAACGTAAGCCAGACTTCAAACAATTCCCTCGTTTCCCATAAAAAGATTAAGCCCTTGCTCAAGCAAGGGTTTTCTTATTTTAATTAGAAAGGATCGATCCTATGAGTACTGAAATGATTCCGCATTGGTTAGAGAAGCGAGCATTTTTAAGTCCAGATGACACAGCGATCATTTTTGAAGGGAATACGTATTCATTTCAAGATTTACAACACAAAGCTAAAACCCTATCTTCTCAATTACATGCGCTTGGAGTTCATGATGGAGACCATGTCGCGATTTATCATAAAAATAGTGTGGAAATGGTCTGCTTAGTCCATGCTCTAACTTACTTGGGAGCCGTAGGTGTTATGTTAAATACTCGTTTAACTGCTAAAGAGATTTCATTTCAAGTCTCTGATGCTGAATGTTCGAATATTATTCATGATGGCGATATCCCAGACATTCAAGATATTCCTTCAACTACAAGACTCATTTCATTTAATGATCTATTTCAACTAGAACCGGAGCCTTGCTCGTTTTACACAGAACTTCCTCAAGATAAACCCTACACAATTTTATATACATCTGGTACTACTGGTTCGCCAAAAGGGGTGGTTTTAACCTATGGAAATCACTGGTGGAGTGCAGTTAGTTCTGCTTTGAATTTAGGACTAAGCGATAATGATAAATGGTTAGCTGCTCTTCCATTATTTCATGTTGGTGGACTTTCGATCTTAATGAAGAGTGTCATATATGGTATGCCAGTATATCTTCTTTCCGCTTTTGAGACGGAGCGTGTTCATAATGCGATCATGAATGAAGGCGTAACCATGGTTTCAGTTGTATCGGTTATATTGAATCGTTTGCTAGACCGTTTAGGTGAGGAGCGTTACCCAGAAGCTTTTCGTTGCATGCTCTTAGGAGGTGGACCAGCTCCTAAACCGTTGTTGGAAAAGGCGAAAGCGAAAGAGATACCTGTTTTTCAAACGTACGGTATGACAGAAACCTCCTCACAAATTGTGACCCTCAGTCCTGGAGATGCGCTGAAGAAACTCGGATCTGCTGGAAAGGCACTTTTCCCTGCTCAACTCTCCATTCAAATTGAAGAACGTGAAGCTGGTGCCAATGAAGTAGGAGAAATTACGGTAAAAGGACCTATGGTAACAGAAGGGTACTTTAAACGACCTGAAACAAATGAGGAAACGATAAAAGATGGCTGGCTCGCAACGGGGGATCTGGGTTATGTTGATGAAGAAGGTTTTCTTTATGTCGTGGACCGTCGTAAGGACCTTATTATTTCAGGGGGGGAGAACATTTACCCTGCTGAAATTGAAAGTGTGTTAAGTGGCATTGATGGAGTGATTGAAGCTGGTGTAATCGGTAAAGAAAGTAGCGAGTGGGGAGAGGTACCTGTTGCTTTTATAGTTGGGGACCACCAGGCAGATTTGGACCAAGATTTGGTTGTAAAGTATTGCGGAGAGAAATTAGCAAAATATAAAGTTCCTAAAGAAATCTATTTTGTAGATCATCTTCCACGAAATGCTTCAAATAAAGTTTTAAGAAGAGAATTGGTGCACTGGCTAAAGCAGAGGAGACACATGGAATGAGAGTAAGGGAAATCAAATTATATAAAATAGCTATGAAATTAAAGTCTCCATTTCGTACACATGCTGGCGCGGTTCATAATCGTGAGGGTATTCTTGTAGAAATGACCGATGAAGATGGTGTCAGTGGATGGGGGGAAGGCGTTGCATTCTCATCGCCTTTTTATACTGCTGAAACCGTGGAAACTTCCTGGCACATGATGCGAGATGTCTTTTTACCAGATATTAAAAATGAGGAGATATCACACCCAAGCGATATTTACGAGTGCTTGAAACCTTATCAAGGTAATGAAATGGCTAAAGCTGGACTTGAAGGAGCGGTGTGGGATTTATATGCAAAACAAAAAGGAGTTCCTTTATCTCAAGTAATAGGTGGAGTCCATGATTCATTACATACAGGTGTTGTTTTAAGTCTAGATGATAAATTGGAAGAGCTTATGCCTTATTATTTAGATGAGGGATATGAGCGCTTTAAAATAAAAGTACGTAAAGGAAGAGAACGAGAAGATGTGGAACTCGTTCGTGAACTAGCTCCGAATGCTTCTGTTATGTTTGATGGTAATGGCGCTTATACAGAAGAGGATATATCTCATTTAGCATCTTTAGATGATTTAGGGCTTCTAATGATTGAGCAACCTTTTGAAGCGGGAGATTTTTATCTTCATCAACAGCTGCAACAAAAAATGAACACTCCTATATGTCTTGATGAGAGCATCACTAATGAGCATGATGCTTATCAAGCTATACAACTAGGAGCTTGTAAAACCATTAACATTAAAATTGGACGAGTTGGAGGGTTAACAGAAGCGATCAGAATTCATGACTTATGTATGAAGCATGATATTCCTGTTTGGTGTGGTGGGATGCTTGAGACAGGTATATCCCGTGCGCACAATATTGCACTTGCCTCTCTACCAGGCTTTACAATCCCAGGTGATATATCAGCTTCGTCGAGATATTGGTATCAAGATGTTATAGTACCTGAGGTTACGGTAGAAGAGGGGAGAGTTCAGGTGCAACAACAAGATGGAATAGGATACGAGATTGATCGATCCTATTTGGAGTCAATTACGAAAGAAACATATGGTTTTCAGTTATAAGGCTTTGCTTAGGGACTTATTCAGTTTTATGGCAGTAATCTGGAATAAGCATCTGAGTGAGAGGGTGGGTTCGTTGCTTTTGTGAGGCGTGGGGGTCATTGAAACGGCAATACTCCTGCGGAAGACCGTCCAAGCCTCCTCATCCGCTACGCTCCTTGCGGGGTCTCGGCCGCCCTTTCTACCGCGGGAGTTTGCCGTTTCCTTCCCCCCATTGGAATGTAGGTTAACGACCCCAGCTCTAATTAGTTGATCTTCCATAGCGCATCAAAAGTATTATATGTAGATCAGAAATGCCATAAAAACGCTTTATCTCAGGACTCTAACCCTCTTTTATCTTGTTAAGGTGCAACTAACAAATACCAAACAGAAACACTTATTACGCTGCGGTTCCGTTAATCTCATTACGGCTAAGGTGGGCTGGGAAACGGGCTGACTCCTCCGGAAAAACGGGCGAGCGAGACCCCGCAAGAAGCGTAGCGGATGAGGAGGCTCGATCGTTCGTCCGGGGAAAGCAGCCCGTTTCCCAGCCCGCCGCACTCCATTAAAGCAACGGAACCATACTCACCTTATCTCGAAATCAAGTCTTCCAGATAAGGGGGCTTTAATGGAAGATAGTTAAATGTAAAAAAGCTTGCCCCTGTATAGAGGCAAGCTTTTTAAATGGGTTTATTCTTCGTCTTTAAGCATAATTTCTTCTAAGTCATTAACCATTTCACGAGCTGCAAGTATTCCGCCAGCTGTGTTCCAGATTGCGTCACTTACTTTGTGAACATTTTCTTGTTTAGAAACTTCTAAGTTCTTGAATAATGGATCATTTGTCCACTCTTCTTCAAGTTGAGTTGCTGCACCATCACCCGTTTCATAGGTGAAGTAGAACATGATGTCACCATCCATGTCTGGGATGCGTTCTTTCGTAGCTTTTTCCATGAATTTGTTTTTATCTTGTGGAGCTGGACGCTCAAAACCAATTTTCTCTAGGATTACTCCTGAGAAAGAATCTTTCATATAAATACGGGCATGGTCAGGTAAGAAACGAACAACAGAAACTTTTTGGTTTAGTTTGTCACCAGCTTTTTCTGCAAAGTTGTTTAAGCTTTCATCAAATTGCTTGAGAAGTTCTTGACCTTTTTCTTGCTTGTTTAGAGCTTTAGCATATACTTTGAAGTTCTCTTGCCATTCACCTTTAAGTGTTTCGGAGAAGATTGTCGGTGCAATCTCATTAAGTTGTTCATAAATTTTTTCTTGGCGAAGTTTGTTCCCGATAATAAGATCAGGATTTAGTGAAGCGATTTTCTCAATGTTTACGTTAGATTCAGTACCAACAACTTCAACGCCTTCCATTTTGTCGGAAATATGGTCATACCAAGGATCGCCTGTCCATGATTTAACCGCGCCTACTGGTTTAACCCCAAGTGATAGTAATGCTTCTGTACCTTCGTTTGTAAGGATAACAACCTTTTCTGGCTTTTCTTTAACTGTTGTTTCACCCATAGCATGTTCTACTGTATATGGTTCGAAATTGCTTTCTTTTTCTTTATTGGAATCAGACTGAGATTGATTATCTGATGATTCTTCGTTAGCAGATCCACATGCAGCTAGCATGCTTGCGCCTAATACCAATATAAATGTAAGTATAAAGCCTTTTAATGAGATTTTCATAGTTATGTCCTCCTAATTGATTATGATTCTCAATACCAATTAGTATATTAGCCTATAGAGGATTACCCGTCAATACTAAATGAGAATAAATTTCAACAATTATTGAAAATGATTCTCAAAATCGTTGACACAATGCCTATAGACTCCTACACTTAAAAGTGTTAGAACGTTTGTATTTTAAGGAGAAACGACCATGTTATTCGAGTCAACAAGATTAAAAGGCATTGGATTTTTCATCGGTACAATCATTTTATTGATATGTATGTGGCTGAGCTTAGTCTTAGGATATACAGACGTTTCATATATGGATGTGTACCAGGCTTTTACCGCATTTGATGGATCCAATACGCACATTGTCATTCGAAACGAGCGATTATCAAGAGTCCTTATGGCGACTTGTGTTGGTGCATCACTCGCTATAGCTGGCGCACTTATGCAAGCACTTACACGGAACCCACTGGCTTCTCCTGGGATTTTTGGAGTTAATGCAGGAGCATCTTTCTTTGTCGTCCTCGCCGTTGCTTTTTCTAGAACACTTCCACTAAGTCAAATGGCTTGGATTTCATTTGCAGGTGCAGCTTTTGCGGCGGTTATCGTTTATGCAATCGGTTCCTATGGTCGAGAAGGCCTAACGCCGGTTCGTCTCACTTTAGCTGGAGCTGCAATAGCTGGATTGTTTAGTTCTTTTACTCAAGGGATCCTCGTATTAAATGAAAAAGCTTTAGATGAAGTGCTTTTATGGCTAGCTGGTTCCATTCAAGGAAGGAATATAGAATATCTTCAATCTATCTTTCCTTACTTTGTGGCCGCATGGATTGGAACACTTCTTATTAGCAGACACATCAACATCTTAACGATGGGTGAAGATGTAGCTAAAGGACTTGGACAGAAGACAGGATGGATCAAAGTAGGTGCAGGCATTTTAATCGTACTTTTAGCCGGTGGAGCAGTGGCTATAGCCGGGCCAATAGGGTTTATCGGGATTGTAGTACCTCACTTTGCACGAAGTATAGTTGGCTATGATTACAGATGGCTGTTACCATACACTGCAATTCTCGGTGGAATTTTACTTCTACTAGCAGATGTCAGTGCGCGTTTTGTCATCATGCCACAAGAGGTTCCTGTCGGAGTGATGACAGCGATCATTGGTACACCATTCTTCATTTATATCGCTCGTAAAGGATTGAAATCCACATGAGAAAGTATATTTCATTTCGAACAAATCGTTTCTCTTTCTTCTTAGATAAAAAAGGATTAGGATATTTTAGTTTATTTTTCTTAGTAGCCTTAATCATTGCCTACCTATCTGTTTCGCTTGGTGAATACATTGTTTATCCAAGTGATGTATTCCAGGTTTTAATGGGTAACGGTGAAAAAATGCATTCCTTCATTATTACAACACTTAGACTTCCTAGGTTATTAGTTGCTTTATTTGTTGGGATTGGCCTTGCTACAAGTGGGGCTATATTGCAAGGGATGATACGAAACCCACTTGCATCACCTGATATCATAGGAATTACTGGAGGCGGATCTTTTGCCGTAGTGATGTTCCTAACGATATTTAGTGACAAAAGTGATTCGTTATCCGTAAGTATTCATTGGCAACCTGTTGCTGCGTTTTTAGGCGCCATGATTATTGGGTTGCTTGTTTATATATTAGCGTATCAAGACGGTGTATCTCCGATTAGAATCATTTTAATAGGAATCGGATTGTCCACCTTAACACAAGCCTTAACAACATTGGGTATGATTCTAGGTCCGATCTATCGGGCTTCTCAAGCTAACATCTGGTTAACAGGGAGTGTTTATGGAGCGAATTGGGACCATGTAAATATAATTGCCCCGGTAATACTCGTTTTAGTAACCATATCGTTATTGATTGCAAGAAGAATTAACGTCCAGGAGCTTGGAGATGATCTTGCAGCTGGAGTGGGATCACACTTACAACGTGATCGTTTATTATTTCTAATCATAAGTACAGCACTTGCAGGTGTTGCTGTTTCGTTTGCAGGCGGAGTTGGGTTTGTTGGATTAATGGCACCACATATTGCAAGAAGACTTGTAGGTTCTTCGTATGGTGCACTTATTCCAATATCGGCCCTAATTGGAGGTATCCTTGTTATGGGGGCTGACTTAATTGGGCGTACTGCTTTTCTTCCGCTTGAAGTGCCGGCTGGTGTATTTACAGCTTCGATAGGTGCCCCTTACTTCATCTACTTACTTTTCAGAAGTAAGAGGTCATAAAAGGAGAGATGGACATGAACTCTTTAACAACGAAAGATTTAATATTAGGTTATGGAGAGGAAACGATTATTGACTCTCTTGATATTGATATTCCTGAAGGTGAAATCACGGTTTTTGTTGGGGGAAATGGTTGCGGAAAGTCAACGTTACTTCGTTCCATGGCTCGTTTATTAAAACCGAAGGATGGAGAGGTAGTTCTTGATGGTGAAGCTATTGCAAAGCTATCTACAAAAGAAGTAGCAAAGCAATTAGCCATTTTACCACAAAGCCCAGTAACCCCAGAAGGTTTGACCGTGCTTCAACTAGTGAAGCAAGGCAGATATCCATACCAATCATGGTTTAAGCAGTGGTCCAATGAGGACGAAGAAGCTGTAGAAGAGGCGCTTCGTGTTACCAATATGACAGAATTCAAGGAACGTAGTGTCGATTCGCTATCAGGTGGCCAACGTCAACGTGCATGGATTGCCATGACCTTAGCTCAGGATACGGACATTATCCTCCTTGATGAGCCGACTACGTACTTGGATATGACGTATCAAATTGAGATTCTGGACTTATTATTTGAACTAAATGAGCGAGAAGGTAAGACCATTGTGATGGTTTTACATGATCTGAACTTAGCATCTCGGTATGCGAATCATATCGTTGCCCTTAAAGAACGTGGCATTTATGCACAAGGTAAACCAGAAGATGTAGTGACATGTCAATTCGTCCAGGACGTTTTTGAGATGACATGCAATGTTATGACAGATCCTTTATTCGGGACGCCAATGTGTATTCCACATGGAAGGGGTCGTTGTCTCATTCAGCAGCAAAGACAAAGTGGGTGATATTATGGCTTCTTATTTAGATCAAGAAGAGGTCCAGCTGCTAAGTGAACATTTTAAATATTATAATCCAATAGTAGATGACCATGAAAAGCCACTTGATATTGTGTATGGGGAAGAGTTATACACAAAAGAAGGACTTCAAGTTCTTTTAGATAAACTACACGTGTATTGGGAATCTGAGGATAAGCTTGCGACTGCTTCAATGTTTTCAAAGCGTATTGGTATTTATATGGTTACGACTTATTTGGTACCCATGACCTTATTTTCCAAAATGCCTGGCATCGATAAAAAAGGTATTCAGATGATCCGTTTAGATGAAAACTCCCTTTGGTTTCCTAAGTGGAAGAATGACAATGCCCTAAATAGTGTTCAAGAAGATCAAGACCGTGAAGAGTGGGTTAAAGAACAGGTTACGCTTTTAATTAAAGAAATGATTCTTCCACTATTTCAAAATGTCCATCAAATTACGAAATTACCTATGAAAACGATGTGGGAGAACTTAGCTATTTATATCTATTGGTTTTATGAACAGTATTATTCTAAGATAGCAAATGAAGAGGTCCAGAGACGGGCTCAAGAGGATTTTAAAGTGATTAAAGATGATCTGAGTGGAGAAATCTTTCAAAGTAAACGTAACCCACTTGCTCAACTACAATACCAGCCTTGTCAGCCTGATGGAGCTCATATGAGAAAGTTATGTTGTCTTACTTATAGAATGAATGATGAAAGTAAATATTGCCGAACATGCCCAAACCGTCCTTAATGGTTGAGGGCTTTTTAATATGGGGAAATCTAGAGATGTCTAATAGTCAGTTAATAGATAATAGACTAGAAATGAACACAAAAAAGAGCGCAGGTGACGTCCATGCGCTCTTTTTATAGGAGAGTTAAAGATAACTGACAACCAATAAGTCTTATCTTACCTCTATTATATCGTATTTTGCACAAAAATATACCTTTATTGAGAGATTTATGCAACTTTTATACTAAAAGTTTTACAAAAATGTGTATTAAGGGTTTCAATGAATTTTCTTCCTTTTTTGTTCAATAGGCTGAAAAGGTGTTGGTGTAAGCGTTTTCTTTTTATTTGTATCAATATACTCTAGAACGGATGAAGCAACAAGGTCTTGAAGTTCCTCTTTTTTGCAGTCTTGCAGTATGTGAATCAAATCCTCGTGGTCTAACTGTTCTAATATGGAATAAACAAAAATCGGTAAATGGTCTTCTTTTGAAAAGTGTTTTTTATATAACGCTAAAAGGTCATCAGCAAACTTCATCTTTATCTTCCTTTCTCTTAGTAAAACCCTCACTTTGTACATTACCTTATGCAAGTTTTTAGAAATGTTGTTCATAATTATTAAAAAGAAAGTAAAAAGTAACACTAGGAGGGTGAAAAAGATGGAAGAAGAGAAGAAAACGTTCTATATAAATTTAGGTTCACAAGAGATTTCTCAAATTAAAGAAGGGAACAATGATGCTTTTACGATTCAGGCCACAGAGGAAGAGATGTTCCGTTTACGTCAGGTTTTGAATGAAGTATTCAATGCTGATGAACGATCATTTTGGAGGTCACATATTCCTTTCCGTCATTATTCAAAGGATGAGGATAATGATGAATATGATTATGAGATGAGACATGCTTATCAAATGATTTATGATCTGGGCGATGAAAAAACAAAAGCTTTCATCGAAGAAATTGGTATGAAACAGGATGAAGAACCAGATGAAGTTTATGATGAGAAAAACCCTTTGGAATAATCCAAAGGGTTTTTTGCTCTTTAAACTTAAGATTTTAACAAACGAGTTTATCGACATATCGCCATATATTCTTAAATTTTATAAAGGAGCTGATTACATCTTAAATCACTGAGAAATCAGTATTTATAAAGCTTCTTATAGTACAGAAGCATTCGACATTTTTCAACAAAATTTTATATAGTTTTAGTCTTAATCGTTGACTTTGGTATGAAAAATGTTAAACTTACATCCGGAACAAATCGTTTGTATCAAATGTACAGTTTAAACTTTACATCTTGTTACATATGACCTATGAAAGGGGATTTCATGAGAAAAGTCACACCTGTATTTTGGATTTCAATTGCAATTGCAGCGGTTTTTGTCCTTTGGGGAATTATCGCTCCAGAAAACTTAGGAGATCAAACAGGAAAGATACAAGCATTCTTATCAGCTAAGTTTGGTTGGTTTTATTTACTTACAGTAGCTATATTTCTAATCTTTTCAGTATATTTAATTTTCAGTCCTTACGGAAAGTTACGATTAGGCCAACCTAATGAAAAGCCTGAGTATAATAAAGTAACTTGGTTTGCTATGTTATTTAGTGCTGGTATGGGAATTGGACTTGTGTTCTGGGGGTCAGCAGAACCACTTGCCCACTTTGCAAGCCCACCAACTGGGGATGCAGAGACAACAGAAGCAGCAAAAAAAGCTTTACGTTATGCATTCTTCCACTGGGGCTTTCACGTATGGGCAATCTATACTGTGATTGCATTAGCGATCGGGTATTTCAAATTCCGTCGTAATGTACCTGGTGTTATTTCCGCAACATTCGAACCGTTACTTGGAGATCGTGCGAACGGACCAATCGGTAAAGCAATTGATGTAATTGCTGTATTTGCAACAATTTTTGGTGTTGCAACATCGCTTGGCCTTGGAGCTAAACAAATTGCTGGTGGATTATCTTATATTACAGCAATTCCAAACAACTTAACGACTCAATTTATTATCATTGCCATCGTTACTGTGCTATTTATGATTTCAGCATGGAGCGGCTTAAGTAAAGGTATTAAGTATTTAAGTAATATCAATATTGTTCTTGCGATTGGGTTAGTCGCTGCAGCTCTAGTGCTAGGTCCAACCGTATTTATTATGGATTCTTTCACTACAACATTAGGAGCTTATTTCCAAAACCTACCAATGATGACGTTCCAAATGGCTCCGTTAAGTACAGAGCACAATGGATGGATTCAAGGTTGGACAGTATTCTACTGGGCATGGTTCATTTCTTGGTCTCCATTCGTTGGAACGTTTATTGCCCGCGTATCAAAAGGGCGTAGTATCCGTGAATTTGTTATGGGTGTTTTAATCGTACCAAGTATCTTTAGTGCATTCTGGTTCGCCGTATTCGGTGGTTCAAGCTTAAAACAAGAACTAGATAATCCAGATATCGGTTTAACAAGCTTACCAGCAGAACAAGCTCTATTTGGAACATTTGAAGCACTTCCTATGGGAATGATTTTAACCATTATTGCAATTGTGTTAATTAGCACATTCTTTATCACTTCCGCAGACTCTGCAACATTTGTTTTAGGTATGCAGACGACAAACGGTAGTTTAAACCCACCTAACGTAGTGAAGTTTAGCTGGGGAGTTATTCAAGCAGCAATTGCAGCAGTTCTATTGGCTTCAGGAGGTTTAGGTGCGTTACAAACAGCAGCGATTGTGTCAGCCTTCCCGTTCGCCATCATACTGCTCTTCATGGTTTGGTCGCTTCTGAGAGCATTGAAAGAGGATGCAAAGGCAGCGAATCTTAAAAAATAGCAATCAATCAAAAAGGCTATGACATCCTGTCATAGCCTTTTTACATGCTTTATAATGTTGGGTACTTTTAAAATAGGTTTCGTCTTATGACGGCCCCATAGGCATTTCTTGTGCGTTGTTTTTAACTTCTTCTGGAACAGTAATTTCTTCGATTTCATTATACTTGCTATATGTCGCGTGAATTTTTTCTTTGATAATAGATTTTTCACCATTTTGTTCGATCTCAAGATCCATGCTTAAATCAAGAGCTTTAGGGTAATAGTTATCTTTGTTAACCGTAAACTTATAGTCTAGTTTCTTAATTGAAATGTTTTTTAATACATCGTCATTTATAGCGTTATTTGGGAGGTTTTGCTTGAGCATCTCTTTTACAAAACCTTTCATTTTGTCTTCAGAAGAGGAGACGGATAATACAAAGCTATTTTCTTTCTCTTCTAGATTAAAGTCTTCTACGTATTTTTTCAGTTGTTCCAATTGTTCACCAGGTTTTTGCTGTGCCTGACTCATTTGCGTTAATTGGTCCATCATGCTTTTTGGCGCCTTTACCCATTGATCTGTACCAGGTTGTTGCATATACATGCCATTTTCTGTGTAATACATCTCAACGGATTGACCCATGATTTCCATAGTTTGATGGAGCGCCATAGGATCTATAACAACCTTACCTTTTGTAGTAATCGTTGTTTTTTGTGCAGGAATACCAGGCATGGACATATCCATATCCATGTTCATATCCATTTGATAGCTATTTAGTTCATTGCTAGCCTCAATCGCATTGTTGTAGATATCCTGAAGGCTTTTTTCTTCTCCAGAACAACCTGCAAGAGCAAGTATAAGGGCAATAGCACTAACTGCCATTGTTATAAATCTTTTCATGTTTGTTTCCTCCTTAAGTATTTCTAATTTATTAGTACGGTTGAGAGACGATTAGGTTTCATCAAAGTGAATTTTTTGATTTTGATGTTTATCTCCCCCTCATACAAGGAATAATTTAAGTAGAGCATCTTATGAGATAAAAAAAGGGGGGGACAGACATCCATGAATGCTACAACAATACGAAAAAAATTAGGTATCTTGACACTGGTTTTCGTTATGACAGCCCTGTTCACCATGCAACAATCCACATATTCTATTAATGCAGAAGGTACAAAAGGAAACGAAGTACAATCACATTCAAATCGTGCAGATATTAGTTTCCGTAAACATTCAGAAGATAAAACACTACTTGCTACAACCAATACACATTCTACCAAAGGGCAGAATTTGAAGCATGAGGATATTGTCCAATTAACTGATCAATTTATGAAGAAATTAGTTCAAAAGACAGACGATCAAAACAGAGTTCTTGAGTTCGAAAGTAAAAACGAATTAATAAAGTCTTTTCAATCCATAACAACAACTTCTCTTGCAAAGAAATATATTGATTATTATTATAAAGAATATAATGATGATCTATTTATTGTTCCAACCGAAACGCCACCTTGGTTCATGCAAGACAAAGATTATGAAAAAACAGTTCAAGATAATGGACTAGTTCATGTGAAACAACATAATAAAACAGAACTATATGGTGCGTACACGGTCGAATTTACATTTAAACAAATGGATGGAAAATGGAAGATCATTGAAATTAAGCACTCATAACATTGGATATGAAGCATTTAAAGGCAGTTGATCGTTCTTGTACACTTTTTATGATTATTACAACAATGAGGTGAAACTTTCATTTACCCACCATCCTTTTTCAGCGAATCCCAAGCATGTTTGGGTCATTGCTCGCTATCAGGGGCAATGGCTCCTCACAAAGCATAAGGATCGCGGCTTAGAGTTTCCTGGAGGTAAAGTGGAAAAAGGGGAAACCCCATATGAGGCAGCCGTTCGAGAGGTTCGTGAAGAAACAGGAGGCATCGTTGAAGACCTAACGTATATTGGTCAATATTTTGTTGATGGTAAAGCTGGTCGCATTATAAAAAACATTTATTTTGCGAATATTTCAGATTTGGCTAAACAAACAAACTATTTTGAAACGAAGGGCCCTGTACTGATAGATCGATTACCTCAATCGATAGCAAAAAATCCTTCTTATAGCTTTATGATGAAGGATAAGGTCTTGCCTCGTAGCCTAGAGTATATCGAGAAAACACAGCTTCTTTAAGGAGCTGTGTTTTTTATTGGCTAATTTTGGTGCGATGTAGAATAAACGCTTTATTCATTAAAGCCCCCTTATCTGGAAGACTTGGAATCGAGATAATGTGCGTATGGTTCCGTTGCTTTAATGGAGTGCGGCGGGCTGGGAAACGGGCTGCTTTCCCCGGACGAACGATCGAGCCTCCTCACTCACTTCGTTCCCTGCGGGGTCTCGCTCGCCCGTTATTCCGGAGGAGTCAGCCCGTTTCCCAGCCCACCTTAGCAGAATGGTGATGAACGGAACCGCAGCCTAATAAGTGTGTCTATTTGAATTTTTTAGTTGCACCTTTACAAGATAGAAAAGGGTTTGAATCCTGATATAAAGCGTGTTTATAGCATTTCTGATCTTCATATAATATTTCTGATGCGCTATGGAAGATCAACTAATTAGAGCTGGGGTCGTTAACCTACATACCAATGGGGGGAAGGAAACGGCAAACTCCCGCGGTAGAAAGGGCGGCCAAGACCCCGCAAGGAGCGTAGCGGATGAGGAGGCTTGGACGGTCTTCCGCAGGAGTATTGCCGTTTCAATGACCCCCACGCCTCACAAACGCAACGAACCCACCATCTCACTCAGAAGTTTATTCCAGATAACTGCCATTTAACTGAATAAATGCAAAAGAGGCTTTCTCTAATAGAAGCCTCTCCACTTATTGCTTGATTAATCGTTTTTCCAATCGTTCCACCAACTGATACATAATAGCAGCGAAGATCGCGATCATCATCAGACTTGATAACACGAGTGTGAAATCGAAAACTTGGAATCCGTATATAATGAGATATCCTAACCCTTTCTGCGATACAAGAAATTCTCCTACAATAACACCGACCCACGACAGTCCGACATTTACTTTAAACGTTGAAATGATCGTTGGAAATGATGCAGGTAACACAGCTTCTTTAAAGCATTGGTAGCGATTCGCACCAAAGCTATTCAATACTTTTAAATAATTTTCATCGACACCCTCGAATGCAGAGTAGACCACAATCGTTGTGATGATGACTGAAATAATTGCCCCCATAGCAATAATTGAAAAGTATCCAGGTCCAAGGGCTACGATAATAATAGGTCCAAGGGCAACCTTAGGCATGGCATTTAATATGACTAGGTAAGGATCAGATATTTTGGATACCTTCGGGAACCACCATAGGATCGCAGCTAACAATATACCAAGAAAAGTACCTACTAGGAATCCTGCTACAGTTTCAAATAAGGTGACTTGCATATGCAAAAGCAAGCTTCCGTCTGTAAACTTTTTCACTAAAAGATTAATGATTTTTGATGGAGAGCTGAAAAGTAATGGATCCACCCACTGCAAACGGCTGCTCATTTCCCATACTGCAAAAAACAGGACACAAATGAAAACCTGCCATACCCTTATTGATTGTTTCTCTTTTTTTAACCTTTTTTCATATTGCTCGAAACGCTTTTGATCTGATAAAGGAGTTTTACTCAAGCTTATTCAACTCCTTCCATATGTCTTGAAATAAAGCATTGAAATCATTGTGTTGCCTTGCATCAAAGGGAGATAACGTTTTTAGGTGAGAAGGAACATCAAATCTTTTTGAAAGTCGACCAGGGTTTGCACTCAATAAATATATGGAATCGCTCATGGCGATCGCTTCTCCAATATCGTGGGTTACAAGTAGAGAAGTTTTGTTATAACTTCTTAAGGTTTGTGAGACTAAGTCCTCTAATTTAAGCTTCGTCTGGTAATCTAAAGCAGAGAAGGGTTCGTCGAGTAGAAGGATTTTTGGATCTGTCATTAATGTTCTGGCTAATGCAACTCTCTGCCGCATACCTCCTGATAGTTGAGAAGGATAGGATAGTAAAACATTCCCCAATCCTATTTCACTCAATATCGAGGCGGCTTTTTGTTTGACTAGTTCTGATCGCTCTCCTTGAATATATGGACCTAGCACAACGTTTTGTTCAATTGTTTTCCACGGAAAGAGATAATCTTGTTGAAGCATATAACCAATACTAGCTTTTTGTTCTCTTAAGGGTTTTTGGTCAATTAAAACCTGGCCCTCAGTTGGTTGCAGTAATCCGGCAACGATAGAAAGTAGTGTAGTTTTCCCGCAGCCACTTGGGCCGAGGAAGGACACAAAAGACCCTTCCTCAACGGACAGTGAAATATCTTCAATCGCTTTTGTAAACCCATTTTTGGAATAGTATTGGTGTGATATATTTTTTAAATCGAGGAATGCCATAGCACTCCCTCCTTACTTCTTGATAACATCCTTAGCGATGTCAGTATTCACGAGTGTGTTATGTTGTACATCTTCTGGTAGCTCACCTGCTTCTTCCATAATCGCTTTTAGATTGTTCCATTCCTCCTCATCTAGGATTGGATCTGTAGCGAAAGAGCCTTGGCTTTTATAACGCTCCGCCACAATTTCGATAAGCTCTAAGTCTGAGTCTTCAAAATAGGGCTGGATAACTTCTGCGATTTCTTTAGCACTGTGTTCTTGAACCCATGTTTGTGCTTTATGAAGAGCACGTGTGAATTTTTCAATGGATTCTTTGTTTTCATCCATGTAACTTTGTTTGGCCATAAATACGGTATAAGGAACGTGACCTGATTCTGTACCGAATGAAGCGACAATATGGCCTTTACCTTCTCGCTCAAAAACACTAGCTGTTGGTTCGAAAAGCTGTACATAATCACCTGTTCCCGACGCAAATGCATTTGGAATATTGGCGAATTCGACATTTTGAATAAGATTCAAGTCTTCGTGCGGATCGATTCCTTTCTGCTTTAAAACGTATTCTCCTACCATCTGAGGCATGCCGCCTTTTCGTTGACCTAAGAAAGTGCTACCTTTCAGATCTTCCCATTTAAAGTTTGGTTGTTCTTCGCGTGCTACTAAGAAGGTTCCATCTGTTTGAGTAAGTTGGGCGAAGTTAATAACAGGGTCATTTGCGCCACGAGCTTTTACATAAATAGATGTCTCAGATCCAACTAAGGCAATATCTGCTCCATCAGATAGCAAGGTGGTCATAGTTTTATCTCCACCCCAGGTTGTTTTCAAATCTACTGAAATTCCTTCTTCTTCAAAAAAGCCTTTCTCTAAAGCTACATATTGTGGTGCATAGAAAATGGATCGAGTTACTTCAGCCACTCTTATTTCCGTTGACTCATTAGAACACGCAGCTAAGGGTAAAATAAGTACAAATACCAGTGAAGCATATAACAACAATCGTAATTTTTTCATTGCAGGTCATCCTCCTGTAAGATCATTAATATAAGCTACAGCTATCGTATGCCGATAATAAAAATTGTGTGAATGCCTATATAAAGTTCGTTTATAAAGGAGACATGGTATGATTGATGGAACTATTATTAAAAAACAACGTTATCCATCTCCGAATCCAAGCTTAAAAGTATATCTTGTGACCTATTGGAGTGATGGCTTAAGGGTGAAGGGGTTTTTAGTAGAGCCAATACAAAAGGGGAGTTATCCTGGCTTCTTATATTTAAGAGGTGGAATAAAAAATGTCGGCAAGGTACGAATTGGTCGCATTATACAATTTGCCGCTCAAGGGTTTGTTGTGTTTGCGCCGTGTTACCGAGGGAATTTAGGAGGAGAAGGACGAGAAGATTTTGCTTTAAAAGACCGAGCTGATGCAAATAATGGAGCAAGACTGTTACAGGCTCACCCACAAGTAAATGGGGAAGTGAATGTATTCGGCTTTTCTCGAGGTGGCGTAATGGGGCTCTGGACTGCAATAGAAGTACCTGGAATTCATAAAGTAGTTTGTTGGGGAGGCGTTAGTGACGTAACGTTAACTTATAAGGAACGAAAAGATTTACGTAGAATGCTGAAGCGTGTAGTGGGCGGTACTCCGAATAAGTTTCCAGAGCGTTATGAAGCAAGAAATCCATTATCAGGGTTAGATGAATTAAAATCTCCGGTTTTAATTATTCATGGGGCTTATGATGAAAATGTTTCGGTTGAACATGCTCATTTGCTGGAAGATCGCTTACGTGAATTGGACATTCCATTTACGAGTTGGATTTATCATGATTTGGATCATTATTTCCCACCAGCAGTTAACAGACGAACAGTTGAACAATTATCCAAATGGCTTAAAGAAGAATAAAACCGGCTCCTGGTGGAAGCCGGTTTTTTCATGGATTTATTTTTTATATGTTGGACCAGCATTACGAATTGCTTCGCTAAGGCCGTCGAATTTATTAAAGTTATCATGAAATTTCATTGCAAGCTCTTGGGCTTTTTCTGTGTACTGTTCTTTATCATTCCAAGTTGACTTCGGAATAAGAACGTTATCTGGTACACCTGGGCAGTGAGTAGGAACCGTTAATCCAAAGATTGGGTCCTTAGCTGTTTCACAGTTATTTAATTCTCCTTCAAGAGCTGCTTGAATCATTGCTCTAGTATGAGAAAGCTTCATTCTGTGACCTTCACCATATGGTCCGCCAGTCCATCCTGTATTCACTAAGAATACATTTGCATTGAACTGATCAATTTTCTCACCAAGCATCTCAGCGTAAGTGGATGCATGAAGCGGTAAGAATGGTGATCCAAAGCAAGTTGAGAATGTTGCTTCTGGAGATGTAACACCACGTTCCGTTCCAGCCAGTTTGCTTGTATAACCGCTTAAGAAATGATACATCGCTTGCTCTTTTGTTAATTTTGAGATAGGTGGGAGAACACCAAATGCATCAGCCGTTAGGAAAATGATCGTGTTTGGGTGACCAGCTAAACTAGGCTGAACAATGTTATCGATATTTTGGATTGGATAGGCTGCACGTGTATTTTCTGTTAAGGATGTATCGTCATAATCTGGGTGTCTTGTATCTGAGTCAACCTTTACATTTTCTAAAACAGATCCAAAACGAATAGCATCATAGATTTGTGGCTCTTTTTCACGAGTGAGGTTAATACATTTTGCGTAGCAACCTCCTTCGATGTTGAATACACCATTATTGGACCATGCATGCTCATCATCCCCAATTAGACGACGGTTCGGATCAGCGGACAAAGTTGTTTTTCCTGTTCCCGAAAGTCCAAAGAATAGAGCTACGTCACCTTCTTGCCCGACGTTAGCAGAGCAGTGCATAGGAAGCACATCTTGCTGTGGAAGCAAGTAGTTCATCACAGAGAAGATGGATTTTTTAATTTCTCCTGCGTATTCTGTACCTCCGATTAAAACGATACGATGCTTGAAAGACACCAAAATGAATGCTTCAGATTTTGTACCATCAACCATAGGATCTGCTTTAAAAGAAGGAGCAGAGATTACCGTGAATGCGGTTTCATGATTGTCCAACTCACCCTCTGTTGGACGTATAAACAATTGATGGGCAAATAAATTATGCCAAGCATATTCGTTAATTACCTGTAGAGGTAAGCGGAATTTTTCATCAGAACCAGCGAACCCCTTAAATTCAAAGAGTTCACTTTTTTCTTTTAGATATTTTAGAACTTTAGCGTATAATCCTTCAAAAATTTCTTCAGAGATCGGTTGATTTACAGATCCCCAGTCTACAAGGTCTTTAGAAACTTCATCTTCAACAATAAATTTATCTTGAGGAGAGCGTCCTGTATAACGACCGGTTTCAGCACAAACAGCACCTGTAGCTGTTAAGCTCCCTTCTCCACGTTGAAGGACTTTCTCTACTAATTCAGCAACAGATAAATTTTTCCAAATATTTGATTGAGCCAACAAATCCGTTAATTTTGATTTTTGATTAACCGTATTCATCTTAAAGAACCTGCCTTTTCCATAAGTTTCATGATAACCGTCATGAGACGCATATGTTATTTTACGTATAAATAGTATAACACAATTAACTAAATCGTCCATACTAATATTTTCGTATTTATCAAATGCTTTATGGAGGGTGTTATTGATATACTATTGATAACATCATAAAGGTTGTGAATAAAATGCGTAAAACAATGGTACTGTATGACCGTTATTGCTTTTTATGCCAACAGTCTAAGAAGTGGGTAGAAAAATTGGATTGGTTAAATCGGTTGTCCTGGGTCTCTCTACAAGAGTACACTCAGAAGCATACCATTTCTGATGATAAAATAAAGGCTATGAAAGCTGAACTACATGCTATTACTCCAGATCAAAAGGAACATGTTGGATATCACGCAATGAAAGTGATTTTGATTCGATGTCCATTAACATTCGTGGTTGGTCTTCTAATGTATATACCCAAATCTGGTATTGTTGGTAAACCTGTTTATCGATTTATTGCCAAAAATCGTTACCGACTCTTTAAGTCCAAATGTGAAAATGGGTCATGCAGTATTCATTAAGCATGGGAAAACCCTGCGCAAGTTGACATGAGAATGTGAGAACGATATGATATATTTCGAACGGAAACTCTCTTATCCAGAGTAGGTGGAGGGACAGCCCCTGTGAAGCCCAGCAACCGTCACCATTTTCGGTGAAAAGGTGCTAACCTGATGCAAGGTGATATAACCTTGAACGATAAGAGCGAATGGATCCCTTTCCCTTTGCTCGAAATAGTGGGAAAGGATTTTTTATTTTATAACTACTTTTTTATACTTCATTCGTTTATATCTTCTGCACACACACCAGGAATGAATAGAACCTTTCACTTTAAACTAATGTGAAAGTCCATCTCTTTATCTCATAGAATACGAAACTGGGTGATGAGTTCCGTCTAAAAAATTAATGAGGGAAAATCTTTTTAGATGAAGGTAAGGTTTTTCTTGAAGGAGGAGTTCGAGGGAATGGCTGCAAATCGCCGCTTATTCACATCAGAATCTGTAACAGAAGGACATCCAGACAAAATCTGTGACCAGATTTCTGACGCAATCTTAGATGAAATTTTAAAAAATGATCCAAACGCTCGAGTAGCTTGCGAGACAACGGTTACAACCGGTTTAATTTTAGTTTCTGGTGAGATTTCTACAAACACATATGTAGATATTCAAACCATTGTTCGTCAAACGATTAAAGATATTGGTTACACGCGTGCGAAGTTTGGTTTTGACGCAGAAACATGCGCTGTACTTACTGCAATTGATGAGCAATCTGCGGACATCGCTGCAGGAGTAAATACCGCACTTGAAGCACGTGAAGGTCAGATGACAGATGAAGAAATTGAAAATATTGGGGCAGGAGACCAAGGTCTAATGTTTGGATATGCTTCCAACCAAACACCTGAACTTATGCCACTACCAATTTCTCTAGCTCATAAATTATCTAAACGCTTATCTGATGTTCGAAAAGATGAGACTTTAGAATACTTGCGTCCTGACGGAAAGACACAGGTGACAGTTGAGTATGATGAAGACGACAAGCCAGTTCGCATTGATACGATTGTCATCTCAACTCAGCACCATCCTGAAGTTACATTAGAACAAATCCAAGAAGACCTTAAGGAACATGTTATTGGACCAGTTGTACCAAAAGAATTACTAGATGAAGACACGAAATATTTCATTAATCCAACTGGCCGATTCGTAATCGGTGGCCCACAAGGTGATGCGGGTCTAACAGGACGTAAACTCATAGTAGATACCTACGGAGGTTATGCACGTCATGGTGGAGGAGCCTTCAGCGGTAAGGACGCAACAAAAGTTGACCGTTCTGCAGCATATGCGGCACGCTATGTTGCGAAAAACATTGTAGCAGCAGGATTAGCGGAATCTTGTGAGGTTCAGCTAGCATACGCGATCGGCGTTGCTCAACCTGTTTCGATTTCAGTGGATACATTTGGTACAGGGACAGTATCAGAAGAGAAACTAGTTGAAGCGGTTCGCAAAATCTTTGACCTCCGCCCTGCCGGAATCATCAAGATGCTAGACCTACGCCGACCAATCTACCGCGACACAGCAGCATACGGACACTTTGGCCGTACAGACGTTCAATTCCCATGGGAACAAACAGATAAAGTGGATGAATTGAATGCGTTGGTGAAGGAATAATATTTGGGAGAGCGCACTCTTAGGGGTGGGCTCTTTTTTTTGCATTCTCAGGTTCGAAACTGTATATTTTAGGAAAAGGAGTGATTTTTATTAGACGTGAAGACAGAGCTGTACCCATTGTCCTTTTACAAGAAGAAGCGCTTCTGGAAAGGCTGGTAGAGACGTTTCCCGAAAGGAATATTTTGAAAGAGAGTATTTCTAGTAGACAAGCCGGTCATAGAGGAGAAATTACTCTCTATTACTACCTTCGTTTTTTACCTGACAAAGAATACCACATCATACGAGGCGTACGTTTAATTATTTTTGGCGAACCATGTCAAATTGACACCCTCGTGTTAACACCTCGCGCAGCTTTTATTATTGAAGTGAAAAATCTCCAAGGCGAACTTAGTTATGATGAAAACTCCGGTCAATTTACACAAACGACAGCAAAAAGGGGGAAGAAATCTATTGCTAACCCACTTTTACAAGTAGAGCGCCATCAACTCCAATTTGACAAATGGCTCCACTTTCAAAAGATATTTTCTTACCCCATAATCCCACTTGTTGCAATCAGTAACCCCTCCACAATACTGAACTTCCCACAAGGAAACCCTCACCAATGGAAGATTGCCCATTCTGAGAATATACCTACGAAAATTAAACAAATCGAACAGAACTATGCTTATCGAAACCAACCTGTAAATATTGAATGGTTAGAGAAGAGGTTAATAGAAGACCATAGGCCGGGGTATTATAATACTTTAAAAAAATTTGGTGTCTCCCCAACTGAATTAATAACAGGGGTGAGGTGTAATAATTGCTTAAGATATAAGATGGTGAGGAAACGTAAAAGGTGGGAATGTATTCACTGTGAGCATAGGTCATTAAATGCAGATGCTAAAGCTATAGCAGATTATTTTTTACTATTTAAGTCAAGCATTACTTCTAAAGAATGCCGCGAGTTTTTACATCTTGAAAATAGGTACCAAGCTATAGGAATTATGAAGAGATTAGGGCTTGAAAAAGAAGGAGCGAGTACAGGTACAATTTATAAAAGACCCAAATCAATTATTAAATGAAGAATAACAATATAAAGTAAGAACATTATTAAATATTAAAGAGACTTAGAAAGAGAATCCCACGCCGGGGAAGGAGAGTCGCACGCCCAGGAAGGAGCATCCCACGCTCGAGAAGGAGCATCCCACGCCGGGGAAGGAGAATCGCACGCCCGAGAAGGAGAATCCTACTCCCGAGAGGAAGATATCCACCCACAAAAACCCCCAAAACCATAACTTTTCCACCCTCTCCCTCTCTTTTGTGTTTTTCTTCCTATCGATTTGGGGTATGGTTTTGTGATAAACTAAAACAGTTAAATGTGACAGGAAAGCGAGGACCAGTGTATGTGCGGTTTTATTGGAGTTATTAGACATAACCCATTTCAATTAGATGAACAAGAACAGCAACAGTTTAAGCGAAGAAATGATATTATTACCCATCGTGGTCCAGATGATGAAGGATATTATCATGATGAATACATATCGTTTGGTTTTCGTCGTTTAAGTATTATTGATATAGAAAGTGGCCACCAGCCGTTCAATTATGAGGATGAGCGTTATTGGATGGTCTTTAATGGTGAGGTTTATAACTACGTTGAACTTCGTGATGAGCTTATAAAAGAAGGTTATGAATTCGAGACTGAATCAGATACTGAGGTCATCATTGCGATGTTCCGCCACAAAAAAGAAGAAGCTTTTGCACGTTTAAGAGGGATGTTCGCCATTCTAATCTGGGATAAACAAGAGCAGACGTTCTACGGTGCGCGTGATCCATTTGGTATCAAGCCACTTTTCTATTCTGAACAAAACGATCAAACGTATTTTGCTTCAGAAAAGAAAAGTATTACACTTCTTCAAGAAAATGAGCTTGTTAATACAGAGGCGCTACAGCATTATTTAAGTTTCCAATACGTTCCTGAGCCACTAACGCTAACAGATGGTATTAGCAAAGTAGAGCCAGGTCATTATTTTGTGAAAAAGCCTCAAGAAAAGATTCGATTCACACGTTTTTGGCATTCTACATTCACTCAAGTTCAGGGTGAAGAGAGTCAGTGGATTAAGCGAATCCAAGATGTGATGTATGATTCCGTCAACGTTCACATGCGTAGTGATGTGCCAGTAGGTTCATTCCTATCTGGTGGAATTGACTCATCTATTATCGTGGCAATGGCCCGCGAATTTAATCCGAATATCAAGACTTTCTCAGTCGGCTTTGAGCGTGAAGGGTTTTCTGAGGTGGATGTTGCAAAAGAGACAGCTGAGAAACTTGGCGTAGAAAATATTTCTTACACGATTACGCCTGAGGAATATGTTCAGAAGCTACCTAAAATCATGTGGCATATGGACGATCCATTAGCAGACCCTGCATGTGTACCTTTATACTTTGTAGCACGTGAAGCACGTAAACATGTTACGGTTGTGCTTTCCGGTGAAGGTGCTGATGAATTATTTGGTGGATACAATATCTATAGAGAGCCAGAATCCTTGAAGATGTTCGATTCGATTCCAAAACCTGCAAAAGGCTTACTATCTCGTGTTGCAGAAGTACTACCAGAAGGCGTAAAAGGGAAGAGTTTCTTAGAGCGTGGCACAACTCCTCTTCATGAGCGTTATATTGGGAATGCAAAAATGTATGAGGAAGATGAGAAGAAAAAGCTGTTAAAAGATTATTATGATCAGAAGACATATCAATCTTTAACAGGTCCATTATATAAACAAGTGCAGTTGAATCATCCAGTGAATCAGATGCAATACATCGACATTCACACATGGTTACGCGGCGACATTTTATTAAAAGCTGACAAAATGACGATGGCGAATTCGCTTGAATTACGTGTTCCATTCTTAGATAAAGAAGTCTTTAATGTGGCGCGTGAAATTCCGGTGGATATGAAAATTGCTGACGGTACAACGAAATCTATCCTACGAAAAGCTGCACGTGGCATTGTTCCGGATCACGTACTAGATCGTAAGAAACTTGGATTCCCTGTACCAATTCGTCATTGGTTGAAAAATGAGCTCTATGATTGGGCTAAAACACTCATTAGAGAAAGTGAAACGGATCATTTAATTGAAAAGCAAGTGGTCTCTCAACTATTAGAGGATCATGTGAACGGGAAAGGAGATTACTCCCGTAAAATTTGGACTGTACTTATGTTTATGCTATGGCACCAAATTTTCATCGAGCGTAAGTATCCTTTTGAGGATTTAGTGGAAGAAGACAAATCAATAAGCAAGCTAACCATTACTTAATTGTAATGGCTTGCTTGCCCATCTGCACCCAAGCTTCTCGGAAGTCCGATATGGGTGCTTTTTTATTTTTTCCTAAAGGGTCATTGAAATAAATGAATTCTTTGTCATATCCCGTGACTAAAACTGAGTGTTCCTTCATGGTTATGGATTCAGGTCCATCTGGTGTTAGCCATGTTTGAAACAATTCTTCGGGTAACTTTTTATACGTTGTATTTGTAATCACCCAAACGGGACGGTTTTCATTTAGATGCTCCAATATTTTATAGAAAGACTCTCCTGAAAAATTTTCTACTCGATCTTTTGCATAAGTTCTGGCCAGCTTTTCAATAGGTTCATTATAGACACCGTAGCCTGGTTGGTTTAAATCATACATGTTGCCGACAAACCCCTTATGAGGGTTACCGAAATACAACTTGTCCCCTTTGGCTTTAAAAGGTGTAGGATCCTTTTGAATTTGTTCAGCTAGCGTCATTTTGTCGCTTTCTATATTGTGATACCGCAAAAGCATGGTTAGAGAAGTTACTTCGCATCCTCTGGGTAATTCTGGATATTGTCTGACTACCGGTGCATCTATATTCACTTTCTCTTTTAAGTGATATTGCTCAATTAATGGAACGATCGGCTCGAGTTCCATAGCGCCTAGGCTTGAGGCGGCTACATGATTTCTTTCCTCTGTATTCAAGAACCAATCAGAAAAGAGTGATGTCCACACGTCACGTTGTTGATGTACCGTCATGATAGCTAGTGCTAATGCACAACCAACAGAAAAAACCATATACCATCTAAGCAACCGCTTGTATTGAGATTGAATTTTGTTGGAGTTTGCCCCAAGCATTAGAAGAATACTTAATGTAACTACTCCAAGTGTAAGCGTAGCAAGCATACTGTGTGCGACACCTCCTTAACTATAGGTTCTCCACCCCCATGTTCCGTTAAGCTAGTGGATTAAACACTCACTTTCCAGAAAACAATGTTACTTTGATTGAATGGATTTGTAATACTGACCTTTTTCAACGTATTCACGTCTGATGCGATTCATCTCGCTAATATCTTCATCGGTTAATTCACGAACAACTTTAGCGGGACGACCTAATGCAAGCGTATTTGCAGGAATTTTTTTATTTGGTGGTACAAGTGATCCTGCCCCTATGAAAGCTCCTTCTCCTATCTCTGCTCCATCTAAGACGATGGATCCCATTCCGATCAAGGCATTGTCGTGTATGATCGAGGAATGAAGCATCACTTGGTGACCGACTGTTACTCCTTCGCCGATATGAAGTGGGCGGCCTGGACTTTGGTGTAGCATGCTTTGGTCTTGGATATTTGTATTTCTTCCAATATGCGTCGCTTCGACATCTCCTCGTATAACCGTTTTAAACCATATACTCACATTTTCCTCAATCGTAACATCGCCCGTAATAACAACATCTTCAGACACATAAGCTGATTTATGTATGTTAGGGGTTTTCCCTTTATATTGGTAAAACATTTGAATCCTCCATTCATGTATGGTGTTATAAATAGTATAACAAATGGAACAAGATGCTTGGGAAGGAGAACACTGTATGAAACAATGTTTAGCCGAAGATGCGAAAGCAACCGTTGTATTGGTGCATGGTGCATTTGAACATTCAGCACGATACGAATGGTTAGCGAAACGATGGCAAGAAGAAGGGTATAATTGTCTATACGCAGATTTGCCAGCTCATGGGGAACATGAAGGACCCCAAGGACATATCGACTCGTTTGATGAATATATAGAAGAAGTCACTACATGGATCAATCAAGCTCAAAATTTGGGCAAGCCGATTTTTTTGGTTGGACATAGTATGGGTGGTCTTATTACGATTCGAACTCTAGAAGAAAAACAACTTCCGATTAAAGGAGTTGTACTATCTTCGCCATGCTTGGGTTTGGAAAACCCTCCACCTAAGATTATGCAGCACCTTTCCAAGGTTTTAGATCGTGTGACTCCTAAAATGAAGTTCAACGGAAACTTAAATCCTGAACATGTCACAAGAGATGGAGCAATGCGAGAGCGGGATCAACAGGATCGATTAATTCTGAAAAAAGTATCTGTTAGATGGTTTCGAGAGCTAGATAGAGGCATGGACTTAGCTTTTGATCGAATTGAAGCTTATCCAGACTTGCCTACACTTGTGATGCAAGCTGGGCATGATAAAATTGTAGATAGAACGTGTACAAAAAAATGGTTTGATCAGCTTCCTATTCATGAAAAAAATCACAAGGAGTGGGAAAACTTATATCATGAGATTTTTAATGACCCTGAAAAAGAGGATGTATTTCAATACGCACTTCGGTTTGTTGAGAAGCACATAATATAAGGAGGGGACAAGCTTGTCTTCTGTACCCAAAAAAGCACTTCCATTAATGTTGAGGATTTATCGAAAGATTTTTCCTCAGGTACATAAAGAGTTAAGCCAATGGAGAGATCGAGCTGAAGAAATTCCGAATGAAGAGCTTCGCAAACAAGCGTTGGATTCCATTGAGGATAAAACGTTTCATTGTGAAGGCGGATCTGTGTACGCTATTTTAGCAAATGAAAATTGGAGGGAAGCAATTCGGTTTATCGTAGCATATCAGACGATATCCGATTACTTGGATAACCTGTGTGATCGGAGCACATCTCTGGACCCTGAGGACTTTAGACAACTTCACGAATCCATGTTGGATGCTCTTAATCCAGAAAACGACCTTAAAGATTATTATGCTTATCGTGAAGAAAAAGATGACGGAGGTTACTTGTCCTCTCTCGTTCAAACATGCCAAGATTCAATAAAGAAGATGCCCCATTATGATATGATTGCACCGTTTACACTTGAACTATCTTCAATATATGGGGATTTACAAGTTCATAAGCATGTTACGTTTGATGAACGAATTCCTCGACTTCAAACGTGGTTTAGAGATCATCAAGATAAATGGGGAGACTTATCCTGGTATGAATTTTCTGCGTGTTCTGGGTCTACTTTAGGGATTTTTTGTCTCGTTTCATATGGCTTTGGGGGGGAATTAAATAAGGAACTTGCTCGCCAAGTCTACAATAGCTACTTCCCTTATATGCAAGGCTTGCACATTTTACTCGATTATTATATCGACCAAGAAGAGGATAAAGAAGAAGGAGACTTAAACTTCTGTACGTACTATGATCATGAGGATCACATGAAAGAGCGTTTTGTTTATTTTATAGATCAGACGACAAAACATGTAGATCACCTGCCTCATGCCTATTTTCACCAAATGATTCGAAAAGGGTTGGTGGGGATGTATTTGGCAGATCAAAAAGTTGAAACCATTAAAGGTGCCCGCCTGATGGTGCGCGACTTGCTGAAGGTGAGCGGGAAAAGAGCGACATTCTTTTATGTGAATACAAAGCTTTATCATAAAATAAAACCCGGGATAGCGTAGTTACGCTCCCGGGTTTATTTATTTTCTATAGCTAAAATAAATGGAGGGTTATTTGCCTGGTTAATGAAACCATAACGAAGAACACGGTATTGTTTTTGGTCTAACTTTGATACATATTTTAATACTTCATCTCGTTCTTCTGCTCCACCTTCGTGCCCATGGTATACCACTAGTACAATAAGGCCGTTTTTCTTGATTCTTGTCAATAAGTGCTTCACTGCATCGACGGTTGATTGTGGTTCAGTAACGATTGATTTATCGCTACCCGGTAAATAGCCCAGGTTAAAAATCGCTCCACCAATATCCTCGACACCTTCAGGGATATACCAGGGGAGATCAGCGTGACTATCTTGTATTAGTGTTACATTTTCGACATGATTTTGCACTAATAAATCATTTGTGTTTTCAATGGCTTGTTCTTGAATATCAAAAGAAAGAACGCGTCCGTTTTGACCGACAAGTTTACTTAAAAATAATGTATCGTGACCATTTCCAGCTGTTCCGTCAACAACGGTTTCACCAGGAAGTACGGAGCCTTCTAACAGTTCATGAGAGTAATCCAAAACTCGTTGTAGCATGTTTCTCACTCGTTTCTGTGATCAGATTTTCTTTTCTAAAATATAACTCATTACGCATTGTAGCATGAAAGCACCGGATTCGAAACTTTTCCATGCATAGGAAAGGCTGTAGAGCACAAAGTACAAATGAGGTGATGATATGGCTACACGAGATTCCATGGAGCATTTAGTTTCCGAAGCCAATGAAAAGTTAGAATCCGCAAAAAAAGAATTAGATGAAGCCAAGAAACTAGGGTATAAAGCTGGTGAAGATTATACAGAAGCACAACTAGGCCTGGAAGATATGGAGAAAGAAATCGATAAAATGATGCACAGTGCCAACCACCAGCAAAAAGAAGAGCTGCACCGACTACATTTGCAAGTATCACAATGCTTAAATGATATGATTTTAGATCATGAAGATTTAAATCAATATGAATAAGAAAGGCGCAAGCGTCCGTTTAGCAACGTAGGGACTGGACTGAGCCCATAGTACGATTAACCAAAATTGCTGATTGGCAAGCCGACAGGCGCAGACAGAAGCTTAGTTGCCGTGGTACTTTCACCTAGAAATTTTAACTACGTCGACTTTCTTCCTTGTTAAAATTTCATGTCACAAACGTGTAAAGGAAACACGATGAACCTTGGTGAATCGATGTTGACTTATCGTACGGAGAAAGTATGGAATAAGGACGATCGGTTAATTTCGTCACGTCCTGTGACAACGTCGATCTGACCCACATCGTGTGGGCCCAAGTCCCTGAGTTGCTGGGCGATGGAGCTAGACATCTAGAGAATTAAAAGATTGGGCTGATGCTCAATCTTTTTTACTCATTTTTTTGCATTATACGTTCATTTTCTTCAGACGTACCTATACTTAGAAGTTAATGAGTTGCTCACACTTATTTTCTCCTTCCATTATTAGCCCCTTTACTTGGGTTACATGTATTAAGCTACTTCGTGTTCACAAATACAGTGTGAAAATAGGCATATGGTGCTTGACATTGCACATTAGCTTCATTAAAATTAGGAATTACAAACTATGAGCCGAATAAAAGACGAAGAAAAGGAGTAGTAATAAAACGCCTTGCATAAAGAGAGGTAGCGGTTGGTGGAAGCTATCCAAGGAGTTTTGTGAACTCGCCTTTGATGTTGCTCTTCTGAAATGGTAGTAAGATGAGACGTCATTCCGCGTTAAGGAACAGAGTGAGTGTACGTATACACTAACTTGGGTGGTACCGCGGGTAGAATAAAACCTCTCGTCCCAATCTTTTTGGGATGAGAGGTTTTTTGTATTCTCTCGTGTTTTATGAGGCGAATGAAATCAAAGGAGGAAAAGGGTATGTCTTTTGATCACAAGCAGATCGAAAAGAAATGGCAAGATTACTGGTATGACAACCATACGTTTAAGACAGATACACAATCAGATAAGGAAAAGTATTACGTATTAGATATGTTTCCTTACCCATCAGGATCTGGTCTTCACGTTGGACACCCTGAAGGGTACACAGCAACAGATATTATTGCACGCATGAAGCGGATGCAGGGATATGAGGTTCTACATCCAATGGGCTGGGATGCTTTTGGTCTACCTGCAGAACAATATGCGCTTGATACTGGAAACCCACCGAAAGAATTCACGAAGCAAAACGTGGACAATTTCCGTCGTCAAATTCAGGCGCTTGGTTTTTCATACGATTGGGATCGTGAAGTAAACACAACAGACCCTGAATACTACAAGTGGACACAATGGATTTTCCTAAAGCTTTACGAACGCGGTCTAGCTTACATTGATGAAGTACCTGTAAACTGGTGTCCAGCTCTAGGCACTGTTCTTGCAAATGAAGAGGTTGTAGATGGTGTAAGTGAACGTGGTGGGCATCCAGTTGAACGTAAGCCGATGAAACAATGGATGCTGAACATTACAGCTTACGCAGATCGTCTTCTTGATGACCTTGATGAAATTGACTGGCCAGATAGCATTAAAGAAATGCAGCGTAACTGGATTGGTCGTTCTGAAGGTGCTGATGTCCATTTCGGTATTGATGGATTGGATGACACATTCACAGTGTTCACTACTCGTCCAGACACTCTTTTTGGAGCATCTTATGCTGTGCTAGCTCCCGAACATCCACTTGTTGAAAAAATCGTAACAGCAGATCAAAAAGAAGCGGTTGATGAATATTTAAATCAAGTAAAGCTTAAGAGTGACCTAGAACGTACAGACCTAGCCAAAGACAAAACGGGAGTATTCTCAGGGACTTATGCTATTAATCCAGTTAATGGGAAGCAAATTCCTATCTGGATTGCGGATTACGTTCTAATGAGCTATGGATCTGGTGCAATTATGGCTGTTCCTGCTCATGATGAGCGTGACTATGAATTTGCTCAAAAATTCGACCTTCCTATTATTCCAGTTGTTGAAGGTGGGAACGTTGAAAAAGAAGCTTATACTGAAGATGGGCCACATATCAATTCTGATTTTCTAGATGGTCTTAAGAAAGAAGAAGCCATCGAAAAAGCAATTCAGTGGCTTGAAGAAAACGGTAAAGGTGAAAAGAAAACAACTTATCGCCTACGTGATTGGTTATTTAGTCGTCAACGTTATTGGGGCGAACCAATTCCTATGATTCATTGGGAAGATGGTAGCATGACTCCAGTAAAAGAAGAAGATCTTCCAGTTATGCTTCCAGAAACTTCTGAAATTAAGCCTTCTGGTACAGGAGAATCACCTCTTGCTAACATTGATGAGTGGGTGAATGTCGTAGATCCTGAAACAGGAATGAAAGGTCGTCGCGAAACAAACACGATGCCACAGTGGGCAGGTAGTTGTTGGTATTACCTTCGTTACATTGATCCGCACAACACTGAAAAACTTGCGGATGAAGAAAAACTTAAGAAATGGTTGCCGGTCGACATGTATATCGGCGGTGCTGAACATGCTGTACTTCACCTTCTATATGCACGTTTTTGGCACAAAGTTCTTTACGATGCAGGTGTTGTACCAACGAATGAACCATTCCAAAAGCTATTTAACCAAGGTATGATTCTAGGTGAAAACTCAGAAAAAATGAGTAAATCAAAAGGGAATGTTGTGAACCCAGACGATATCGTAGAAACACATGGTGCTGATACCCTTCGTCTATATGAAATGTTCATGGGCCCTTTAGAAGCATCCATTGCTTGGTCTACGAACGGTCTAGATGGAGCAAGACGTTTCCTAGATCGTGTGTGGCGTCTATTCGTAAACGAAAATGGAGAACTTACTGATAAAGTTGTTGCAAACAGTCAAGACACGACACTTGAACGTTCTTACCATGAAACAGTTAAGAAAGTAACCGAAAACTTTGAAGAACTTCGCTTCAATACAGGGATATCTCAAATGATGGTTTTCATTAACGACGCTTATAAAGCTGACGAAATACCAAAAGCATTTGCTGAAGGTTTCGTGAAAATGCTATCTCCAGTAGCTCCTCATATTGCAGAGGAACTAGGTACGAAGCTAGGCTATGAAGGTTCCATCAGTTATGAAGCTTGGCCAACTTTCGATGAATCCAAACTAGAAGATGATGAAGTGGAAGTCGTTCTTCAGGTAATGGGTAAAGTAAGAGCGAAAATGAAAGTTGCTAAAGATGCAACGAAAGAAGATCTTGAAAAACAAGCACTAGAGAATGAAACGATCCAAGAATGGATTGAAGGTAAAACGGTTCGAAAAGTGATTGCTGTTCCAGGTAAGCTTGTAAATATTGTAGCTAACTAAAAAAGTATAAAACTCCTGCCTTTCCTTTAAAGAGTGTAGGCAGGAGTTTTTATAATGAAATTTAATGCATAGTAATCTGATAGGGATGCATACCCTTAAGCGTACCTCTTGACTACAAGAGAAAAATATTTAAAAATGAGACAGTGCACGAAACGAGGAGGCTTATTAATGGACGAAGTAAAAGAAATAACAACAAAAGATTTACAAGAAAAATTAGAGAATAATGAATCACTGAATATTATAGATGTTAGAGAAGACGAAGAAGTTGCGAATGGAATGATTCCTACGGCAAAACACATTCCACTTCAGCAGATTCCTGAGGCTATAAATGACCTTGATAAAGATCAAGAATATATAATGGTTTGTCGCTCAGGTGGTAGAAGCATGAATGCAGCATTATTCATGAACCAACATGGGTATAAGACGATCAATATGGCCGGTGGAATGCTTGATTGGGATGGAGAAATTGTCTTTTAAACAAATAAAGGAGGTATAGGCGTGGAACTATTAGTTATCTTAGCATCTATTGGACTTATCGTATTTGTCTTAAATCAATACGTCTTGCCGTTCAACTATTTAAAGAAGATTGACCAACAATCAATCAATGATGATCGCTATTGTGTTATAGATGTACGTGACTATGTTTCTGCTCACCGAAGTCCATTTCCTTCTGCAGAAAACATTCCATTATCTTATTTACCACGAGCACTTAAAGAACGCTTTGACTGCTCAAAAGAAATTGTTTTAGTCAGCGATGATGTACGCGGGGCGCGGATTGCTGCAAAAATTATGCGTAAGAAGAAATTCAAATCAATCTATTATACAAGAGCATGTTAATATTTAAGCTACCTTATTAAATGATAGGGTAGCTTTTGCTTTTGTAAGGACTATATCTATTGATGAATATAATATAGTAATAGAAGATTAATATTTTAAAAGAAAATATTCAAAACCCATTGACCATAAGAGGTGAAGGGTGTAATATAGAATTTGCTGTCGCAGAGACGACATATTTCGACAAAAATATTAAGATATTCTAAAGTTTTTATTGACTTTTTGTTAATAGACATGATAGAATTTATTTACCGTCGATTAATGACATTTGATCCTTGAAAACTGAACGAAACGACATGTTACGTCAATGAATTACTTTTTATTTTAAAAAGCCAGACATCATTTTGATGCAAAGGCGAACTCTTATGGAGAGTTTGATCTTGGCTCAGGACGAACGCTGGCGGCGTGCCTAATACATGCAAGTCGAGCGCGTGAAACAACATGATCCCTTCGGGGTGATTGTTGTGGATCGAGCGGCGGACGGGTGAGTAACACGTGGGTAACCTACCTGAGAGATCGGGATAACCCCGGGAAACCGGGGCTAATACCGAATAATCGTTGGAACCGCATGGTTCCAACGTAAAAGGCGGCTTTTGCCGTCACTTTCAGATGGACCCGCGGCGCATTAGCTAGTTGGTAAGGTAACGGCTTACCAAGGCAACGATGCGTAGCCGACCTGAGAGGGTGATCGGCCACACTGGGACTGAGACACGGCCCAGACTCCTACGGGAGGCAGCAGTAGGGAATCTTCCGCAATGGACGAAAGTCTGACGGAGCAACGCCGCGTGAACGATGAAGGTCTTCGGATCGTAAAGTTCTGTTGTTAGGGAAGAACAAGTACCAGAGGAAATGCTGGTACCTTGACGGTACCTAACCAGAAAGCCACGGCTAACTACGTGCCAGCAGCCGCGGTAATACGTAGGTGGCAAGCGTTGTCCGGAATTATTGGGCGTAAAGCGCGCGCAGGCGGTTCCTTAAGTCTGATGTGAAAGCCCACAGCTCAACTGTGGAGGGCCATTGGAAACTGGGGAACTTGAGTACAGAAGAGGAGAGCGGAATTCCACGTGTAGCGGTGAAATGCGTAGATATGTGGAGGAACACCAGTGGCGAAGGCGGCTCTCTGGTCTGTAACTGACGCTGAGGCGCGAAAGCGTGGGTAGCAAACAGGATTAGATACCCTGGTAGTCCACGCCGTAAACGTTGAGTGCTAGGTGTTAGGGGGTTTCCGCCCCTTAGTGCTGAAGTTAACGCATTAAGCACTCCGCCTGGGGAGTACGGCCGCAAGGCTGAAACTCAAAAGAATTGACGGGGGCCCGCACAAGCGGTGGAGCATGTGGTTTAATTCGAAGCAACGCGAAGAACCTTACCAGGTCTTGACATCTTCCGCTATCCCTAGAGATAGGGAGTTCCCTTCGGGGACGGAATGACAGGTGGTGCATGGTTGTCGTCAGCTCGTGTCGTGAGATGTTGGGTTAAGTCCCGCAACGAGCGCAACCCCTAATCTTAGTTGCCAGCATTCAGTTGGGCACTCTAAGGTGACTGCCGGTGACAAACCGGAGGAAGGCGGGGATGACGTCAAATCATCATGCCCCTTATGACCTGGGCTACACACGTGCTACAATGGATGGTACAGAGGGCAGCGAGACCGCGAGGTCAAGCAAATCTCAAAAAACCATTCTCAGTTCGGATTGCAGGCTGCAACTCGCCTGTATGAAGCCGGAATCGCTAGTAATCGCAGGTCAGCATACTGCGGTGAATACGTTCCCGGGCCTTGTACACACCGCCCGTCACACCACGAGAGTTGGCAACACCCGAAGTCGGTGAGGTAACCTTTTTGGAGCCAGCCGCCGAAGGTGGGGCCAATGATTGGGGTGAAGTCGTAACAAGGTAGCCGTATCGGAAGGTGCGGCTGGATCACCTCCTTTCTAAGGATAACTACGGAAAACGCAGTGTTACTGCGTTCACGTAACATGCTTCGTTTCGTTCGGTTTTGAGGAATCAAATTCCTCAAAGTCATGTACCTTGAAAACTAGATAAGAATCAGACATCAAACCAACGTCAATTTTTTCATTCACACCAGATGATATTCGCTCATCTGGCAACTAACTTGAGATAGTTAAGTGAATAAGGGCGCACGGTGGATGCCTTGGCACTAGGAGCTGATGAAGGACGGGACAAACACCGATATGCTTCGGTTAGCCGTAAGCAGGCTATGATCCGGAGATTTCCGAATGGGGAAACCCACCGCCCGTAATGGGGTGGTATTCTTAACTGAATTCATAGGTTAAGAAAGGCAGACCCGGGGAACTGAAACATCTCAGTACCCGGAGGAAGAGAAAGCAAACGCGATTTCCTGAGTAGCGGCGAGCGAAACGGAATTAGCCCAAACCAGAGAGCTTGCTCTCTGGGGTTGTAGGACACTCCTTTGGAGTTACCAAGGAACAAGATAGATGAATCGATCTGGAATGATCAGCCAAAGAAGGTAACGGCCCTGTAATCAAAATCTTGTTCCCTCCGGAGTGGATCCTGAGTACGGCGGAACACGTGTAATTCCGTCGGAATCCGGGAGGACCATCTCCCAAGGCTAAATACTCCCTAGTGACCGATAGTGAACCAGTACCGTGAGGGAAAGGTGAAAAGCACCCCGGGAGGGGAGTGAAATAGAACCTGAAACCGTGTGCCTACAAGTAGTCGGAGCCCGTTAATGGGTGACGGCGTACCTTTTGTAGAATGGACCGGCGAGTTACGATCCCATGCAAGGTTAAGTTGAAGAAACGGAGCCGCAGCGAAAGCGAGTCTGAATAGGGCGATTTGAGTATGTGGTCGTAGACCCGAAACCGTGTGATCTACCCATGTCCAGGGTGAAGGCCAGGTAACACTGGCTGGAGGCCCGAACCCACGCACGTTGAAAAGTGCGGGGATGAGGTGTGGGTAGCGGTGAAATGCCAATCGAACACGGAGATAGCTGGTTCTCTCCGAAATAGCTTTAGGGCTAGCCTCAAAGTGAGAGTCATGGAGGTAGAGCACTGATTGGACTAGGGGCCCTCATCGGGTTACCGAATTCAGTCAAACTCCGAATGCCATCGACTTATCTTTGGGAGTCAGACTATGAGTGATAAGGTCCATAGTCGAAAGGGAAACAGCCCAGACCGCCAGCTAAGGTCCCTAAGTGTATGTTAAGTGGAAAAGGATGTGGAGTTGCTTAGACAACCAGGATGTTGGCTTAGAAGCAGCCATCATTTAAAGAGTGCGTAATAGCTCACTGGTCGAGTGACTCTGCGCCGAAAATGTACCGGGGCTAAACATACCACCGAAGCTGCGGATTGTTCTTTGAACAATGGTAGGAGAGCGTTCTAAGTGCTGTGAAGTCAGACCGTGAGGACTGGTGGAGCGCTTAGAAGTGAGAATGCCGGTATGAGTAGCGAAAGAAGAGTGAGAATCTCTTCCACCGTAAGTCTAAGGTTTCCTGAGGAAGGCTCGTCCGCTCAGGGTTAGTCGGGACCTAAGCCGAGGCCGAAAGGCGTAGGCGATGGATAACAGGTTGATATTCCTGTACCACCTCCTTTCCGTTTGAGCAACGGGGGGACGCAGTAGGATAAGGGAAGCGCGCCATTGGATGTGCGCGCCCAAGCAGTGAGTGTGATGCATAGGCAAATCCGTGCATCAAACACAAGCTGTGATGGGGAGGGAACTATAGTACCGAAGTCCCTGATTTCACACTGCCAAGAAAAGCCTCTAGCGAGGAAAGTGGTGCCCGTACCGCAAACCGACACAGGTAGACGAGGAGAGTATCCTAAGGTGATCGGGAGAACTCTTGTTAAGGAACTCGGCAAAATGACCCCGTAACTTCGGGAGAAGGGGTGCTCCTTCATAAGGAGGAGCCGCAGTGAAAAGGCCCAAACGACTGTTTAGCAAAAACACAGGTCTCTGCGAAACCGTAAGGTGAAGTATAGGGGCTGACACCTGCCCGGTGCTGGAAGGTTAAGAGGATGAGTTAGCTTCTTGCGAAGCTTTGAATCGAAGCCCCAGTAAACGGCGGCCGTAACTATAACGGTCCTAAGGTAGCGAAATTCCTTGTCGGGTAAGTTCCGACCCGCACGAAAGGTGCAACGATTTGGGCACTGTCTCAACAAGAGACCCGGTGAAATTATACTATGCGTGAAGATGCGCATTACCCGCGACTGGACGGAAAGACCCCGTGGAGCTTTACTGTAGCCTGATATTGAATGTTGGTACAGCTTGTACAGGATAGGTAGGAGCCTTGGAAACCGGAGCGCCAGCTTCGGTGGAGGCATTGGTGGGATACTACCCTGGCTGTACTGACATTCTAACCCAGGGCCGTGATCCGGCCCGGAGACAGTGTCAGGTGGGCAGTTTGACTGGGGCGGTCGCCTCCCAAAAAGTAACGGAGGCGCCCAAAGGTTCCCTCAGAATGGTTGGAAATCATTCGCAGAGTGCAAAGGCACAAGGGAGCTTGACTGCGAGACCTACAAGTCGAGCAGGGACGAAAGTCGGGCTTAGTGATCCGGCGGTACCGAATGGAAGGGCCGTCGCTCAACGGATAAAAGCTACCCCGGGGATAACAGGCTTATCTCCCCCAAGAGTCCACATCGACGGGGAGGTTTGGCACCTCGATGTCGGCTCATCGCATCCTGGGGCTGTAGTCGGTCCCAAGGGTTGGGCTGTTCGCCCATTAAAGCGGTACGCGAGCTGGGTTCAGAACGTCGTGAGACAGTTCGGTCCCTATCCGTCGTGGGCGTTGGAAATTTGAGAGGAGCTGTCCTTAGTACGAGAGGACCGGGATGGACACACCGCTGGTGCACCAGTTGTTCCGCCAGGAGCACAGCTGGGTAGCTACGTGTGGACGGGATAAGTGCTGAAAGCATCTAAGCATGAAGCCCCCCTCGAGATGAAATTTCCCATCACTTCAAGTGAGTAAGATCCCTTGTAGACGACAAGGTTGATAGGTCAGAGGTGGAAGCGTGGTGACACGTGCAGCTGACTGATACTAATCGATCGAGGACTTATCTATCTCTATTGAAAAAACGTTACGATGTCTCTTATCTAGTTTTGAAGGTATATCCTTCAACTATATAGGTTTGGTGGCTTTGGCGAAGAGGTCACACCTGTTCCCATGCCGAACACAGAAGTTAAGCTCTTCAGCGCCAATGGTAGTCGGGGTTTCGCCCCCGCAAGAGTAGGACGCCGCCAAGCACATTTGAAACCCCAGAAGAATTCGTTCTTCTGGGGTTTTTTGTGTTTTATTAATTTTTATTTGTAGAAACAAATTGAATAATACTTTACCTTCTTTTCATTGTATGTAATTGGATCAAAGAGTTATGTAGATGAACCTTAAAGGTAGGGTTTATTTAGATGAAATAAGTGGAATAAACTAATGTATTATTTTCTATAATTGAAAGAGCTTATCATTTGTAATCATTTTATAAATAAACTATACTTTTAAATAAGTTCTCTTATTATAATAATTATTAAAAACAAACGAATTTAATATTCGGAATTATTAGAATAAGAGATTAAAGGACCTTAAATTTATTAAAGGAGTTGTTACATAGTGAGTAACAAAAAACGTTTAACTACTGAAGCTGGAATTCCTGTTGGTGATAATCAAAATTCCATTACTGCTGGTTATCGTGGACCTACAATGATTCAAGATGTTCATTTGTTAGAAAAGCTAGCCCACTTCAACCGTGAACGTATCCCTGAACGTGTTGTACATGCTAAAGGTGCTGGAGCATTCGGTTATTTTGAAGTTACAAACGACGTTTCTAAATATACAAAAGCAGACTTTCTATCTGAAGTTGGTAAAAGAACAGAGATGCTTGCTCGTTTCTCTACTGTAGGAGGGGAGAAAGGTTCTGCTGACACAGCTCGAGATCCGCGAGGTTTTGCACTTAAATTTTATACAGACGAAGGTAACTACGACCTAGTAGGTAATAATACTCCTGTATTCTTTATTCGTGATGCTATTAAATTCCCTGATTTTATTCATACACAAAAACGTGATCCACAAACGAACTTAAAAGATCCGGATATGGCTTGGGATTTCTGGTCATTATCTCCAGAGTCACTACACCAAGTAACCATTCTTTATTCTGATCGTGGTGTGCCAGCGACTTATCGTCACATGCATGGTTACGGTAGTCATACATTTAAGTGGACAAATGCAGATGGTGAATCTGTTTGGGTTAAGTATCACATACGAACAGATCAAGGTTATAAAACACTAGATGATGAGACGGCGACTAAAATAGCAGGAGAAAATCCGGATTACAAAACAGAAGACCTATTCAACTCGATTGAAGAAGAAGATTATCCATCTTGGACAATGTATGTACAGATTATGCCTCTAGAAGATGCAGAGACATATAACAATGATCCATTTGATGTAACAAAAGTTTGGCCACATGATGACTATCCACTAATTGAAGTTGGTAAAATGGTGTTAAACCGTAATCCGAAGAACTATTTTGCGGAGATTGAACAAGCGGCATTTAGCCCAGGTAACTTTGTACCTGGAATTGATGTTTCTCCAGATAAAATGCTTCAAGGTCGTCTGTTTGCTTATGCGGATGCGCATAGATATCGTGTAGGCGCAAACTATGAAACGCTACCCGTTAACCGTCCAAAAGCTGAAGTGAATAACTATCAACGTGATGGTGCTATGCGTTTTGATGATAATGGTGGTGGCTCCAAAAACTATGAACCTAATAGCTATGATCGCCCAGTAGAAGATCCTGCAGCTAAACAACAGCCGTATCCCGTATCTGGCTTGGCAGATAGCACACCATATGATCATGACGACCATTACACTCAACCAGGAAATCTTTATAGATTAATGAGTGAAGATGAGAAACAACGTCTGGTATCCAACATCGTAGGTTCTATGAAAGAAGTGCGAAAAGAAGAAATTAAACTTCGTCAGATTAAACACTTCTACAAGGCTGACCCAGATTATGGTGAGCGCGTAGCTAAAGCACTTGGGTTACAAGTGCCTGAGGAAGTTAAATAAAAGTAGATAAACAAGAAGAGCCTCCAATGAAAGGAGGCTCTTTTTAAGTACTTTTGTTATAGATGGATGGTGAGATTTTATTCACGAAATACTCTGAAAAAGATCCAATAGTTTCATAGACAGATTTAATAAAAGTGGTAGAATTTAAATAAGTACATATAAGGGGAGCTACACTATGAAACCTTGGTTCAGAAAAATATTCGTTGTATTTGTTGCGATATTAACCTTAGGGTTATATATACCGCCGACCCATCTCGATGCAGAGGCGGCTGATAAGAATGAAGTTATTTCACCTGAACGCAATTTAGATAATGATTCGATTTCTACTGGTAAGGAAACACCGTCTGATCCTATAGATATCACGATTGAAGAAGAACCTCAGAATGATATAGAGCCTCCTTCTACTGAATTTTATATAAGTGCAATAACAGAGCAAGCAAAAGAACAAACCGTATCTAAATTAGGGCCTAGAATTTTTGAAAAAGTGGAAGTTGATTTTGAAAAAGACATTTTACCGAATATTGAAGATGTTGTTCAATCGATTTTAGCGCAAGCTAGTGATGATGAAGTACCTTATTACAGTATCTCTGAAGAACCTTCAGCAGGTTATGGAGAGCAAATTTTTAGTTTGTATGATGAGCGTTCAAACCAAGAATTAGCTCGATTTCATGTGCGTCGGGATAAGCGACCAGGGGAAGGATATTGGTTTAATTTCCACTACCACTTAAGTCAAGATGCCTTTGAAGAGCATCACCCAATTGGCGAAATTTATTGGGACAAAAATACCCCACCGAAGTGGATGTCATAAAAAATAGCAAGAAAAAACCGAGCTTCTTTTATAAGAAGCTCGGTTTTTCTCTTAATTATTCACTCTCTTCAGCACGTTCTTGAATCGTATATTTCCCGTGGCGAACTACAGTTTTTTCAAAGTCGAGATCTTTTTCTTTGAAATCTTCCATGATTGTCATATCTACAACTACAGAGTTCTCTAATTTATCGGAAGTAACTACGCCTTTAAGGTCTTTACCGTCACGCTGGAAAGTTACGACGTCGCCTAATTTAGCTTTATTTTCTTCACTAACTTCTGGTTTCTCTGGTTGTTCTACACTTTCTTCCTCATTCTTCTTCGTAAAGGCTGCATCAATGATGCTGTCTTTCATATTTTCATCTGACATGTATAATTCCCCTTCCTAGTCAATGTAAGCTTATATACATTTTGTATAATTTTGATTGGGTAAATGATTATTTCTTATCTATACCCTTTATTGCTGCCTTCATTCTTCCTAATTAGATACTATAACACGGATTTCCTTCAAAGATAAATAAACAGCATAAAAAAACCTGTTTTTCAAGAGAAAATTTAACCAAATGAATCGTAAGCTGCAAATATGCCTGCAATTCTTCCGGTTACAAGGGCAGAGGTAATATTGTAGCCACCTGTGTAACCATGGATATCAAGAATTTCTCCACTGAAAAATAATCTAGGCATAACTTTGGAAGCCATCGTGTTAGGGACTACTTCTTTAACAGAAACGCCTCCCCCAGTTACGAATGCTTTTTCAATGGACTGAGAATCATGAACTTCAAATGTAAATTGTTTCAGGTCATGAACAAAACCGCGAAGTTTTTCAAGAGATGTGTTGGCAGCACGATCTTCTAAACCAATTTCATTACGTTCGAATAGGAGATCCAAGAATCGCTCTGGCGCCCATCCTTTTAAAATGTTTTTAACGTTTTTTCTTGGGTGTTCGTTTAACAAGGTACGCGCTTCTTCTAAAAGTTCATGTTCTTTATGGTCAGGATAGCTATCAATCACCATATTCACTGGACGATTACCTTTTCGAAACTCTTTTACTACATACTGAGAACAACGTAAAACAGCGGGGCCGCTAATTCCGAAGTGTGTAAATAGCATGTCCATGCGATGTGTGATGATTGTTTTTCCTTTTGGATTTAATACGGATAACGCAACATTTCTTAAGGAGAGACCTTGTAAACGTTTATCCTGAATAAATGGTTCTTGAGAAATAAGAGGTACTTCAGTTGGATAAAGCTCAGTTACAGTGTGACCTGCTTTCTCAGCCCAAGCATAACCATCGCCAGTAGACCCTGTATGAGGGACGGATGTACCTCCAACTGAAATCACAACCGATTTGGTTTGGATCGTTTCCTCAGACTTCAATTGAATCTCATGATGCTCGTCCCCATAATCAACTGTTTTGACGTCTGTGCTTTTCCTTACAGTTACGCCTAACTCATCTAATCGAGTGAGCAAAGCATTTACAACGTCTTTTGCTTTGTTGCTTGCGGGAAACATACGCCCGTGATCTTCTTCTTTTAAAGCTACACCTAGGTTTTCAAAAAATTCCATAATATCGTAGTTATTAAACACAGAAAAAGCGCTATATAAAAAGCGACCATTCCCTGGAATATGCTTAATAATTTCATCTTGGGGAAGATTGTTGGTAACATTGCAACGTCCGCCACCTGATATGGCTAGCTTCTTTCCAAGTTTTTTACCTTTATCTATGAGTAATGTATTGGCTCCTTGTTCTGCAGCAGCAATGGCTGCCATTAATCCGGAGGGGCCTCCTCCAATTACGGTAACATCATACATGTTTTTGAATCGTCCCTTCTAATTGCATAGGAAATTGTACGTTGGAGCTACAGTTCCTGTTGGCTCCAAATTTCTATTTGCTTAAGCGAGTGTAGACCACTTTAGCTCAATAAATCTGATTTTGTAATCAGAATGAAATCGGAATGCACTTTATCTATGATAAAATAGATGCGTTGTACTCTACAAATAAATGCAGGTGAAAATATGGCAGTTTCGAAATTTTTAAAAGGTACAATGTTGCTAACAGCGGCAACATTTTTATCAAAGTTTTTAGGGATGATCTACGTGATCCCGTTTGAATCCTTTGTAGGACAGACAGGTGGAGCATTGTTGTCCTACGCATACACCCCTTATAATATCTTAATTAGCTTTTCAACTCTAGGGGTCCCGCTAGCTGTTTCAAAATTTGTTTCGAGATATAACTCGTTAGGGGATTATGAAACGGGACGGCGAATGTTTAAGTCCGGGTTGCAATTCATGTCCATAACTGGAGTTTTAGCTTTCCTACTTCTTTATTTTAGTGCTGGTGCGATTGCACCTCTTGTTGTTACGGATCAACTGAAGGGGAACTCTATTGAAGATGTGGCCATGGTTATCCGCATGATCAGTTTTGCTCTATTGATTATACCAGCAATGAGTATTGTTCGTGGATTTTTCCAAGGATATGAATCCATGGCACCAACTGCAGTATCACAAGTAATTGAACAGATTGTACGTATAGCCTTTTTATTAATAGCTGTTTTCTTAGTAATTGAAGTGTATGACGGTTCGAATGCTACAGCCGTCGGGTTTGCTTCTTTTGCAGCTTTTATTGGTGCTATTGCTTCTGTTGGGGTACTTTGGTTTTACTGGAGGAAGCGTAAGCCTTACCTAGACAGCCAGGTTGAACAGCAGGAAACAAGCTATAACATTCCCATGAAAGATTTATACAAAGAACTACTTGCCTACGCAGGCCCTTTTGTTCTTGTAGGGATTGCTACTCCTCTTTATCAACTCATTGATCAATTTACATTTAATCGAACAATGGCTGATATAGGTTTAGGGAATATCACTGAAACAGCTTATGCTGCTATCAATTTGTATGGCCATAAACTTGTTATCATTCCAGTGACACTAGCTACAGGACTTTCTTTGGCATTATTACCAGCCATTACGAAGTCTTATACAGAGGACTCTCATAAGCAGCTTTATCGACAAATTAACCAAGCGCTGCAAATTATTGTTTTGCTCATTTTACCTGCAGTAGTTGGGATGTCACTCTTATCCTATGAAGCTTATGCAACATTTTATGGTGTAGACGGAACCAACCTCCCATTAACGGGGTCTTTATTAGCTTGGTATGCACCAGTGGCTCTTTTCTATGGATTATTTACAGTAACATCGTCCATTTTACAAGGGATCAATCAGCAACGTTTTGCTGTGATTAGTTTAGGAGCTGGGCTTCTAATTAAAGCAACATTAAACATTCCATTAATCCATTTATTTGGTGCAAAGGGAGCCATATTTGGTACTGGGTTAGCTGTTATTACAGCTGTACTTTTAAACCTCTGGAAAATCCGTGCTGCAGCTTCATTCCCTTATAGACTTTTATTGAAGCGATCTTTATTAGTTTTAATACTCACATTCGCTATGGTGATCGTTGTAAGTATTACAAAGTGGCTACTTGGCATAGTGGGTCTTAGCTATGAAGAAGGTCGTTTTGCAGCTGTAATGGTGTTATTTATTAGTGCAGGTGTGGGTGGTTTATTCTATTTATGGTTAACCTATCAAACAACACTGCTTGAGCGTGTATTAGGAGGTCGAGTTTCTGTACTCGATCGGTTCTTGAAAAGAAAGAAAAATTAGGAGGAACGTGTTGTGAGAATCGATAAAGTTTTAGCGAATATGGGCTTCGGGACCCGGAAGGAAGTAAAGAAGTTATTAAAGTCTGGTGTTGTCCGAGTGGATGGAAGCTCTATAAAAGATGCCAAAACACATGTGAATCCAGACGAACAGGAGATTACCGTACATGGTGAACCTGTTGAATATCGAGAATTTATTTATATCATGATGAATAAACCTCAAGGTCTTATTTCAGCAACAGAGGATGCGAGTGATATGACCGTAATTGATATCTTGCAACCAGAAGATCAAATTTTTGAACCTTTCCCAGTTGGGAGACTCGATAAAGATACCGAAGGACTTTTATTGATAACAAATGATGGAAAGCTCACGCATCAGTTGTTATCTCCCAAAAAAGGTGTAGGGAAACGCTACTATGCTGTGATAGATGGCGAGGTAACAGAAAAGGATCAAGATGCTTTTCAGAAAGGTGTAACACTAGATGATGGTTATAAAACCAAGCCAGCTGAATTAGAAATTCTTGAGTCTGGAGCAACCTCTGAAATTGAACTTGTTATTACAGAAGGTAAATTTCATCAGGTGAAACGAATGTTTGAGAGTGTAGATAAACGTGTGACATTCCTGAAGAGGTTAAGTATGGCGGGATTAGAACTTGATAATGATTTAGAGCCTGGAGAGTATCGTGAATTGAATGATGAGGAAATTGAGTTTCTATATAGTGTAGGGCAGGAGAAAACTGAGGATTCATAAAAACTAATTAAACAACATGAAAATTGCACACAAAAAAAGACCCGGAGCAAATCCGGGTTTTTATATAACTCTTATAAGTATTCCTTGTGATTCGTTTTACTATGATATTTTCACTTTTTTCTCTGTAGTCGTCCACTTCCCACGATACGGACTTGTGACGAGTCCATTGTATTGCAACACATGCAGGTCTCTCTGAACAGTTCGAGCTGTTATGCCAAACTCCTCTGATAATGAAGTCGTTGTTACGGTCCCGTTCTCACTAATAAATAAATAGATCGATTTAACACGGCTAAGCATTCGGGATGTTGAACGATTCAAAAAACCACTCCTTAGGGATTGTTTGAGTTGTGGTGCGTGAATCTTGGAAGTTAAGTCAATTTTACTACATTTCGTTGTATAATAACTAGTAAATCCATTAAAATTTACAGAGAATTCATGTTATTCATATTCTAGTAAGGAGGATGTTATGATTTTTGTAAGAAAAGTATTGCTACGTATGATTAAAATGAACAATCGGGTTTTATTTATTAGTAGTACACTACTCATTGCTTTGTCTTCAATCTTAATTGTTTTAGTAGAACCAGAAACATTTCCAACGGTCTTTGATGGCTTTTGGTGGGTGATGACAACTGTTACAACCGTAGGGTATGGGGATTTTTCGCCCGTTTCAGTAGGAGGGCGACTTATTGCCATGTTCCTATACATCGTGGGTATCGGGTTAATTGGTGTTGTTATAGGTAAAGTTGTCGAAGGTCTTTCTATGTTTCGTAAAAAGAGGGAGGAAGGAAATATCGTGTACAAAGAAGAGAATCATTACATTATTATTGGCTGGTCAAAAAAATCACAATATGCAGTAAAAGAAATTATTGAAACGCATCCTGATTCTGAAATTATTATTATAGACGAATTGGAAAAAGCACCACTCTTAGAAGAGAATATTCATTACATACGTGGAAATGCATCCTCAAAAGAAACATTAGACAAAGCGAATGTAGAAAAAGCGAAAGCTGTCTTGATCTTTGCTGATGAAAAGATCCACGATAACCAGTTGATCGATGGAAAGACTCTGTTAATCGCTTCAACAGTTGAATCGATGACATCTCATGTACATACAGTCGTTGAAGTGATGGAGGAAGATCATATTAAAAACTTTGAACATGCACAAATTGATGAATTTATATTTTCTCATGAGACCATTTCATCTCTTGCAGTACGATCTGCATTTACAAGAGGAATCTCTAGTATATACGGACAGCTTATGCGTCGCTCACACGGTGATGACCTTTATCATATCCCTCTTCAACCAACTTGGAAAACGTATCGTGATGCATTTAATGATCTACTTGAAAAAGGAGCTACGCTTATTGCAGACCGTCAAGATTTAGGAGTCAATCGAATGCTTGATAAACCTATTCCTTTAGAGGCTAAACTGTATGCCATATGTGACCCAGAGACTTATCAACAAATTCTAAAGGAGTATGAATCATGAACAAAAGTTTATCAAAAGAGCAATTAAATGAATTACAACCCTATTATCTTGATCGCTTAACAGAGCTCCTGAAAATACCTAGTACATATGACGAAACTTCGATAAGAGAGGGAGCACCCTATGGAGAAAACATTCAGAAAGCCTTGGAGTATGCACTTTCATTAGGATTAGAAGAAGGTTTCTCAGTAAATGATATTGATGGATACGCAGGACACATTGAGTGGGGCAAAGGAGAGGAATTAATCGGTATTCTTGGTCACCTCGATGTTGTGCCTCCTGGTGAGGGATGGACAAATGGTCCATTCGAGCCTGTAGTGAAAGATGGGAAGCTGTTTGCGCGTGGGGCTCAGGACGATAAGGGGCCTGTGATGGCTGCCTTTTTAGCTATGAAATGGTTGAAAGATCTTGGAGTGGAACCTCAAAAGCGAGTTCGTTTAATTCTTGGTACAGATGAAGAACGAAACTGGGGTTGTATGAAACATTATTTCGATAAAGAAGAAATGCCTTCGGTAGGCTTTTCACCTGATGCCAAGTTCCCTGTCATTCATGCTGAAAAAGGTTTAATTGATTTAAACGTTACAAAAACGCTTGATATGAACCAATCTGGTGCTACAGCTCAATTGTTACATCTTCAAGGTGGAGAGCGGCTCAATATGGTTCCGTATCGAGCGCAAGCTTCTCTGAAATGGGATGGAGAAGGTGATCCTGTTTCTTTATTTGAAGACTTTATCCAACAAACTCCTTACGATGGAACTGTACATATGGACGGAGACAAAATCCATATTACAATTACAGGAAAGTCAGCCCATGCAATGGAACCGAACAATGGTCATAATGCTTTCTTTGGTATCGTGTCATTTTTAAAAGAATTACCACTCTCGAATTCTATATTGTCCGTGTTGAATTGGATTGATGATGCTTTTCAAAATAGTCGAGGTGAAGGGTTAGGCATCACCTGTGAGGATGAAGTTTCAGGACCTTTAACGGTTAACGTAGGAACAGCCGAGTTAAAAGGTGAGGACTTAACTTTAGGTCTAAATATTCGATATCCTGTGACGAAAAACTTCCAAGAATGGTTCCAAATATTCGAAAACAATATGATTGATCAAGATGCACGTATTCATGTAATTGAGCATTTAGAAGCTATTCATATGGCCAAAGATCATCCTTTCGTAGAAAAACTTCTAGATATCTATAATCGAAACACTAATGAACAGGCAGAACCCCTTTCAATTGGTGGAGCGACTTATGCTAGAGCCCTAAATCAGGGAGTTGCCTATGGTGCGATGTTCTCTCATAGTCCTGATACAGCACACAATGCAGATGAGCATGTTTTAATTAACGACCTTATGGAAGCGGCATATATTTACGCTGAAGCCATTTATGAGCTTATCACAACGTAATACATCTTAGAGAGGATTTAGAACACATGAATGTAGGAAACTCAGAGAAAACGTATCGCTATTTCCAAGCCTTTTACCTGTTCACGTTTTTTGGCTTTGGATCACTATTCCCTTTACTATCGGTATATTTAGAGAACGAAAAACACCTGAATAACACACAGATCGGTATGATTGTAGCAGCTATCCCATTAGTAACTATTTTCCTGCAACCTGTCTGGGGGATGCTTAGTGATTATACAAGAAAACCACGACAACTCTTATTGATTGCAGGTGTAATGGCTGGGATTATGTCCTTGCTTTACACTTGGTTAGATGGTTTTCTTCTTTTATTTCTAGGCATTATTGGAGTAGCTTTATTTCAATCAGCTATTGTCCCATTATCAGATAGTTTATCCCTACATTTTGTGCAGCAATTTGATAAAGAGTACGGGAATATAAGGCTTTGGGGAGCGCTTGGATTTGCGTTAGCCGTATTTGTAGTCGGAAACATTACCGATATGACAGGATCGCTTACGTGGATCTTTTACGCTTTTAGCTTAGGAATGCTTTTATCAGTGTTTGCTCTAACCTCATTTCCGAAGCGCGGTCAGTCTGTCCAAATTGATTTTCGACAAGGATTTAAAACCTTAATGAAAGAGAAGACTTTTTTAATTTTCTTATGTTCGAATTTCTTAATATTTGGACCCGTTCTAGCAAACAATTACTATTTTGGTAAGTTCATTTTAGCAGTAGGCGGTACGTTATCAGGAGTAGGAATTGCATTTTTATTAGCGGCTGGTAGTGAAGCGCCGTTTATGAAGCTCTCACAAAAAATTATTAACCGTCTAGATGTTATACCTGTAATGCTATTATGTGCGTTCATCTCGTTTGCTAGATGGTTATTTTACTTTTTTGATCCTAATGTCACTCTGGTTTATGCAACGACGATTGCTCAAGGTATTTCTGTAGGTTTATACATTCCCGCAGCTCTGCTATTTGTAAGACAAACAGCACCTAAAGAGGTACAAGCTACTGCAGTCGGAATTTATTCTGCAGTCGGTAATGGAATGGGGAATGCTTTCTTCACATTTATAGCTGGTATCCTTTTAGATGTATTAAATGTGTTTTGGATGTATGCTTTTTTCTCATGTATGACATTACTAGGGATGGTTTTAATTTTAGTTGTACGGAAAGAAGCAATGAAGCAATCCCCTATAAGGAATACATCGTATGAAGGAGTGTAAAGATGAGTTCACATTATTTTATTGGAATTCCTTTGCCTGAGCATGTACGTACATGGTTAAAAGAATGGCAGGAACAAATGAAAAGAGATCTGTCCTATGGTGTTTGGACACATGAGTTGGATTTTCATATTACATTGAAATTTCTAGGGGCTGTGGAGGAAGACAATATACATTTATTAAGAGAAAACCTCAAAGATATCCAAGTCTCTTCATTTGAAATCAAAATTGGGGAACTAGGTCATTTTGGCAACCCCCATCAACCAAGAGTGGTATGGGCAGGAGCTGAGAAACATCAACAACTTTTAGCGCTTCAAAAAGAAGTTGAGGTTGCATGCGAAAACTTAGGTTTTCCTCCTGAAAAGAGATCTTATAATCCTCACATTACATTAGCGAAAAAATGGAGAGGGGATAAGGAACTTGATCAAAAACTAGAAGCTTTATATGATCATTTGAATAGGGTGGATAGTATAACAGTCGATCATTTTACACTGTTTAAAATTCATCCAAAATCGAATCAAAAATATGAAGCTATTCAACGTTTTCCTCTACAAGGCAATAAATGAGGTGGAATCAATGGCACAATTAATTAAGTTGCAGGATTATGCGTCGAGGTATGAGACAGACCCTTTTCGTTATCCTGCACAGTTTATTCGATTAAAAAAAGAAAATTGGAAGAAGATGAAACACTTATGGAGAGAGTATTCTTCTGGAAATCCAAGATATTATCATACAAATGAGCAAGACTTGGAATCTTTTATATTTAAAGATGGCGTACCAACTACTGAATTAGAGCTAAAACAATACTTTTTAAATGGTATGTATCCCTTTCAGCTAAAATGGGCGTCGAGGACCATTCGAGAAATGTCCTTTCTTGACGATATATATAAAGAGGATGAAACATTGAAATACTTCTTACAACGATTTCCTGATACGTTTCTCTTTATGTATGCACCGATTTTTAGGTTGAAACAGGCCCCGGTTGAAGGGGATCATCTCCTAATTCACCCTCAAGGAATCTATTGCATTAAGATTCTGGAAAGAGAACAAGGAGCTGATATCATTGCAGGAGATGATCGTACTTGGTATCAGGAGCATAATCTAATTCGCAGTGAATTTTTAAGTCCGTTAGTATCATTAAAAAGAACATATCGCATTGTACGAAATATCCTACAGGCTCATGATGTCGATTTTCCGATTAAACAACTTGTGTTAGCTCCCAACCATAACATTGAAGCTCAAACTGAACCCTATTTAACAGAGTTTATAGGGGCGGCAGAGTACCAACAATGGTTTGAGCATATGAGAAGCTATCTTTCGCCTATTAAGTCTATTCAATTGAAGGCCATAAGAGCTTTATTAAGTCACAGTCAAACAACTTCTGTCAAAAGGCCTGAATGGGACGACGATGATGATATGATCTAAAGTAGAACAGGCTCTTTACAAGGTATATGGTCTGGCTTACCAATATAATAACCTTGACCATAGTCAATTCCAGCTTCATGTAACCAGTCAAACTCATCCTTTGTTTCTATACCTTCTGCTAATAGTTTAATATTTAGCTGTTTTGCCCGATCAATCACTTCTATTAGAAAGGATTGCTTTTCATCTGAGAGATGGCAATCTTGTATGTAAGAACGGTCAATTTTTACAATGTGAGGATGAAGTAATTGGAACATTTCGATCGTGCTGTAACCAGAACCAACATCATCTAGCGCTACATTCATTCCGTAGTTTTGGTAGGTTTTAAAAATATCATGAAGGTGTTTTACATTTGTAATTTCTTCAGTTTCTACAACCTCAAAAACTAAATCTTCTGGGTTCACATTATACTTAGAGACAATATGAAATGTATGACTTAAGCAATATTCTGGAACATAGATCGTTGAAGGCAGAAAGTTAATAAAGCATTTTTGTCCCTTTGGTATATGTTTTGCTTTTGCTTTTACAGCTTCTTCACGAGCTTTTTGATCTAGCATTGAATGAAGGCCAGCTCTTTGTGCAAAAGGAAATAATTCTCCAGGTGATACTTTTTGATCTTTAGTCCTTAATAATGCTTCATATCCATAAACTTCACCATTTTGCATGTGAATGATTGGTTGTAAGAAGGACGTAAAGTTACCTTGATAGATAATTTCTACTAACTCAGGGTTCGTTATACGCTCATATAAATGTTGGATCGTAATAGGAAATGAATAGCTACGATCCTCATCAGTTAAATGAAGCCAATGATCATGGAGATCCTTTTCTAAAAGGTTTTCTAATGTAGGTAATAAGCTTTGAAAAGATTGATAGTGATAAATATAAATCATATCTTCTTTTTGAATAAGATCAAGATAAATAGAGTCTATCCAGTTCTCTATGTCTTGGGTGGGTCGAACGATTACATAACCTTTTTCGGGCATGTTAACTGAGGTACCACACGCCTGACAATCAGTCGCCATTTTATCACTCCTTTTATACTAGTATAATAGATATAGATGTTTTTGCTAAATAATATGGTTTAGGTACGAAGGGAAATAAATTCATGTATATTTTAATTGTAAACCCTGAAGCGGGTAATGGACGCTCATTAAAGGTATTAAAAAAGCTTCAAAAAGACCCGTTATTTAAACAAAAAGATTGTAGATCTTTTTTTACGAAATATGAAGGCCATGCTGAAGAATTGGTAAAGCATGTTTTGGAGATTTATAATGAAAAAGTAAAGTGCATCATAGCAGTTGGGGGAGACGGCACAATGCATGAGGTTGTGAATGGTCTCAAAAATATTCCTTCCGTACCAATTGCATATATTCCTGCTGGTTCAGGAAATGATTTCGCTCGTGGAACGAACAGTAAGAAAAAGCCGGTGAAATTATTTCAGGATATTGTACAGAGATCTTATGCTAAACCCTACTGGTGTGGTTCCTATTTAACGGATAAACGAAAGCCTTCCAATCGTCGAGTTTTCGCAAGTAATATTGGATTTGGTTTTGATGCAGAAATTGCTCAACGTGCGAATCGGTCAACCTATAAAAAATGGCTTAATAAGCTCGGTTTAGGTTCCTTAGCCTATGCAATCGCATTAGTTCAGACGATATTTCAATTTGAGCCGAAGGAAGTTGAACTGACCATTGATGGTGAAAGAAGAACATTATCTAATGTCTGGATGATTACAACGGGTGTACATGGTTATTACGGTGGAGGAATGAAAGTTATTCCGAGTGCTAAAATGACCAAAGATTCGTTTCATGTATTAATAATAGAGAATATCTCAAAATGGAAGGTGTTAGCGGTTTTTCTATCCGTATTCTGGGGAGGCCACATCAAATATAATGAAGTAACCGTATTAAAGGCGAGCTCTCTGTCCATTAATGGAAACAAGTCAATTTCTTATCATGTTGATGGCCAAACTGGAAAGTGTCAGAAATGTGTAATTGAGAAGGAATCTTTTTCAAGAAAGATATTTCAATTTTGATCAAAACAGAAATAATGGAATTGCCTTGAATTTTGAGTGCATTTTGAGTTAATCTATTGTCGTGTGTTTTTTCTCTTGAATAACAAAAGAAGTAAGATTTGCATCACTAAATAGTACAAAAGTACTAATTAAAAAAACACGAATAACACGTAATGAGTTTTATATGAAAATAAGGTATACTTAATCATACCTTTATTACAACGACTATAACATTATAGAAAAACATTAAAGTTTACTGGATGAATTTTGTGTTTTTCTTCGAAAAAATAGAGAAAGTATAAAATGTAGGCGCATAGATGTCTAGCTCCAGCGCCCAGCAACGAAGGGACATGGGCCCACACGACGTGGGTTAGATCGACTTTGTCACAGGACGTGACGAACTTAGTCGATCATACTTTCTCCGTGCGATAAGTCAACATCAAATTGCTTCACAATTTGTGTTTCCTTTATCTCACTACAGACTCAGTCCAGTCCCTTCGTTGCTAAACGGGCGCTTGCGCCTTTCTAATTAGATATAACCCAACAAAGATTTGAGGAATTGAAGGTGAATTGGTTGGAACAGATACTCGGACAAGATTGGACAATAACACCAGCGGGCGGATCAACAGGAGAAGCTTACTATGCACAACGTGATGACAAACGCCTTTTTCTTAAACGAAATTCCTCACCCTTTTTAGCTGTATTGTCAGCTGAAGGCATTGTGCCAAAACTCGTATGGACGAAACGTATGGAAAATGGTGACGTAATTACGGCCCAACAGTGGCTAGAGGGGCGCGAATTATCACCTGAAGAAGTTAAGCACCCACGAGTTGCCCAACTGTTGAGTAAAATCCACCATTCTTCAGAACTATTAGACTTGCTGATGAGAATGGGAAAAAAGCCATTAGAGCCTGAAACACTTCTTCAAGACCTGAAGTCGCAAGAGCAAGAATTAAGCTTCGTTAATACGCAGATAGAGGTTCATCAATGTCTTCGTTATTTAGACAATCAATTGCCTTACGTTCAAAATCAGCGTAAAGTTGTGTGTCATTGTGATATGAATCATAACAATTGGCTTTTAACAACAGCTGGACAATTGTACCTTATTGATTGGGACAATGCGATGGTTGCCGATCCAGCGATGGATTTAGGAATGATCTTGCATTGGTATATCCCTGAAGAAGAGTGGGGAGATTGGCTTGAAACGTATGGTGTGGAATTGCATGAAGACTTACTAGTTCGTATGCATTGGTATATCATTGCGCAAACGATTTCGTTTATTCAATGGCACAAAAGTCGTTTAGAAGAAAAAGAAGCCGCTCGATGGTTAGAAGATCTTAAGCGGCTCATGCTGAAAGTCGGAATGATTAATAATTAGTATTTTGAATGGAGTTCATCCATTCATTTAGCTGGGCTTGATTCGAAGTAACGTAGTTGGAATCATTATCAGATATTTCACCATCACGCCCATAATCGTATATTTGCGGTAGAATCTGTAAAAAGTCATCATTATTGATGGCTTTTTTTGATAATAAAGACCTTGCTAAGCGTTGAATTTGTTGATACTCCGAGACACTTCCACAACATTCCTCTGCATGCTCACTCAATAAATCATACAGCACGTTCATTTGATCTTTGGTTGTTAAAGGCATCTGAAATCCCCCTTTTAGGAATAGGTTGTGCGGATAATAGGGAAATATGTAAGGAAAGAGGAGTATGAAACACTAGAAAAACACGGTTATCGCCAAAATTGGCGAAATCGATGTCTTTTCTTATACTTTAACCCTTTACAATGGTGAAACTTATATTAAAGCGTAAAAAAAGAACCTTAGCTAGGCTAAAAGTTCTTTTTCGTCTTCTTGGATATACAGTTTAGTGAATTTTGTTTTATTAAGCTGCAGTTTGTGTTTTCGTTCTTGGTGCATATTTTACTTTGTTTTGTTTTACTTCTTTACTTGTTTTCTCTTGAATTTTTTCGATTGGATATAGAAATAGGGAATAACCAATAAACATAACGCCTACAGTGGCTAGAACAATCAATTCCATTAGTTTTGTTAACATGATCATGAGATCAACTCCGTTTTTTGTTAATGTTTAACACAACGTTTACTATCTTATTATAGAAAGCGCTTACACTCCAAGTGTTGTTAAGGGGTGTTAATCATTGTTATAACGGCTTGATGCTCTTATGTAGAATATAAGTGTCACATTGAATAAATTCCTTAAGCTTCTTCTCATATGCTCGCTCATACACAAAAATCGAGGAGAAACTTTTCGGAATCAAGGTTTCATGGTAAGGTGAATGCTGAACGTAAGGAGGAAAAATATATGAGTAGAATACGTAATAAACCTTGGGCAGATCAATATTTAAAAGATAATGATCATATTGTTGTACAAGAGCCCTTTAAACATAAAAGTACATGGAAAGATTTATTTAATGAGGACCAACCTATTCACCTAGAAATCGGAACAGGAAGGGGTGCATTTATTTCTGGTATGGCAAGGCAGCACCCTGAAATGAACTTCATTGGTATAGAACGTGTGAAAAATGTCATTGTAGGTACACTCAAGAAAACGTTAGAGGCAGATATATCGAATGTAAGGCTTATGAATGTGGATGCAAAGGACCTAAGAGATATCTTCGCACCGAATGAAATTGACCAGATCTATTTAAACTTCTCTGACCCATGGCCTAAAAGTCGCCATGAAAAGAGACGACTTACTTACCATACATTTCTAGAACAATACGAGGAAATACTAAAGCCAAACGGGCACATTGTGATGAAGACAGATAATCAACAATTATTTGAGTACTCACTAGCAAGCTTTTCAAAATATGGCTGTATTATTGAGGAAGTCTCTTTAGACCTTCATGCTTTAGAGGACCCTTTAAATGTAATGACTGAGTATGAAGAGAAGTTCTCTGAAAAAGGACAACCAATCTATCGTTGCAAAGTCCGTTTTCCAGAGCGTTAAGATCAAACGGTAACGTTTACATTTTATTCATTCCCTATGATACAATTGTAAAGAAATTAAAGGGGGTACATAATGGAAACGTTACAAGTAGGACGAGCTACATTAACTTGGCTTAATGGAGGCGTAACTCACCTTGATGGAGGGGCAATGTTTGGCGTAGTACCCAAGCCTCTATGGAGTCGTAAATATCCATCAAATGAAAAAAACCAAATTGAATTACGTACAGATCCAATTCTTCTTCAAATAGATGGAAAGAAATTCTTAATAGATTCTGGAATTGGAAATCAAAAATTAAATGAAAAACAAATGAAAAACTTCGGTGTTCATGAAGAATCCTCTATTGATTCCTCATTAAATGAATTAGGTTTTCGTACAGAAGATATTGATGCTGTTTTAATGACACACCTTCATTTTGACCACGCATGTGGCTTGAGCAAATGGCAGGATGGAAAATTAGTGCCGACATTTGAAAATGCTAAAATTTTCACTTCATCTACAGAGTGGAATGAAATGAAAAATCCTAATATACGGTCTGCGAACACGTATTGGGAAACGAATTGGAAGCCTGTTGAGCATCAGGTACAAACATATGAAGAAGTTATTGAGATAGCAGAAGGTCTTCATATGATTCATACAGGTGGTCATAGTGATGGCCATTCGGTCATCCGTTTTGAAGATGGAGAGGAACTATTTATTCATATGGCTGACATCATGCCTACCAATGCACATCAGAACGTGCTTTGGGTATTAGCTTATGATGATTTTCCAGTTACTTCTGTACACCAAAAGCAAGACTGGATGAAGTATGGTTATCAGAAACAGGCTTGGTACACCTTCTATCATGATGCATATTACCGTGCGCTACAATTCAATGAAGAAGGGGAAGTCATTCAAAAAGTTGAGCGAGAACGGTAAATAAAAAATCCGCACCGAGGTGCGGATTTTGGTTAACCGTTAGGAAACTTCACTTACTTCAATTATGGTTCCAGTGACAGAATCAATATAAAATTCAAATTGCTTCGTTGTTCCATCAATAGAACGAGAAACACCACCGCGATAAACGGTGTAAGGAAGATCGTCCAAAGAAATTTCTTCGGTTTTCATATGAATCCAAGATCCACTAATTGGTCCCTGACGTTTAAAAGCCTCTTTGGCTACTTTTAACGCTTTCTCAGGTGACAGGTTTTGATGTTCGTTAAATTGCTTCGCAGCTACATAACCGACTAGAGCACCTAAGCCGACTGCTGCAAGTGACTTTGTCAATCTCATTTCCATTCACCTCTACTCATTCATCAATCTTTTTATAGTATATCGAAAGTTGAGTAAAATAGAAAATAATAGGGGTCATAGTGGAAAAGATTCTGAACATTCGTTACGATAATAGAAGTTACGAAGAGCGTTCAACATAGAGATCATAAGAGTTACCTTAAATCTATAAATGGGAGTGGGATACATAATGAAACAAGATACATTAGATTTATTTCGTACGCTAACAGAATTACAAGGCGCCCCTGGTAATGAACATAAAGTACGTTCTTTTATGAAAGGTGAACTTGAAAAGTATTCAGATGAAATTATTCAGGATAAACTGGGCGGCGTTTTTGGTGTAAAAAAAGGAAACGGACCTAAAGTTATGGTTGCTGGTCATATGGATGAAGTGGGGTTTATGGTCACCCAAATTACAAAGAACGGTATGATACGTTTTCAAACATTAGGGGGATGGTGGAGTCAGGTACTCTTAGCGCAACGTGTTCAAGTCATGACTGATGATGGACCGATCCCAGGTGTAATTGGTTCTATCCCTCCACATAACCTGACACCTGAGCAGCGCAAAAAGCCAATGGATATCAAAAATATGATGATCGATATTGGTGCAGATGATGAAGAGGATGCGAAACGTCTTGGTGTAAAGCCTGGGCAACAAATTGTTCCTATTTGTCCTTTTACACCAATGGCGAATGAAAAGAAGATTTTAGCAAAAGCTTGGGATAACCGATATGGTTGTGGACTTGCTGTAGAGCTTCTTAAAGAACTACAAAATGAATCCTTACCGAATATGCTGTATTCAGGAGCTACCGTACAAGAAGAAGTAGGGTTGCGTGGTGCTCAAACAGCTGCTAACATGATTCAGCCGGATATTTTTTATGCATTAGATGCATCACCAGCAAATGATATGTCTGGTGATAAGAACGAGTTTGGCCAATTAGGAAAAGGTGCATTATTACGTATTTTAGATAAATCAATGGTTACTCACCGAGGTATTCGTGAGTTCATCCTGGATATGGCAGAAACACATGATATTCCATATCAATATTTCATTTCTCAGGGTGGAACGGATGCAGGGCGTGTTCATATTGCGAATGAAGGAGTTCCATCTGCAGTTGTAGGTATTTGCTCTCGATACATTCATACGTCTGCTTCTATGATTCACATTGATGACTACGCTGCAGCAAAAGAGTTATTAACACACCTTGTTAAAGCAACAGACCAAAATGCTGTAGATCAAATCCTTCAAAACAGTTAATTAAACATCAAGAGGTTGCTCCTTAGGATGAAGACAATCTCGTTCCTACTAGATCAAAGGGGTTAATACGAGAAAGGATGAAACCATGAAGATTATAGTCGGCTCAAACAATTATGCGAAAATCGATGCCGTCCGGAGCAACTTCTCGGATTTCGTAGTTGAGGGTATAGAGGTTGCTTCTAAAGTATCCTCACAGCCATTTTCAGATGAAGAGACATTGGAAGGGGCTATTAACCGAGCTCGTGAGTGTGCAAGTTCTGAAAAAGGTTGCATTGGGATCGGCCTAGAAGGTGGCGTAATGGAGCTTGAAAATGATTTATATCTCTGTAACTGGGGTGCATTAGTAGATAAACAAGAAAATGTGTTTACAGCTAGTGGTGCACGTATCCCTTTACCAGATGAAGTTGCCAAGGACCTTAGCAAAGGAAAAGAGCTTGGCGATATAATGGATGAGTATGCTCAACGCACTGAAATTCGTCAAAAAGAAGGTGCGATCGGGATATTCACGAATGAATTAGTGAATCGAAAAGAGATGTTTGAGCATGTGGTTCGTTTATTAAAAGGACAATATGAGTTTTATCATAAAAATAGCTGATCTGATTGGTCAGCGTGTGTATTGAACGAACCGAAACGACCAGATTATATAATCTGGTCGTTTTGTGTGTTGGCTTATTTAACAGTTGCCCCCTTATCTTGAAGACTTGATTTCGAGATAAGGTGAGTATGGTTCCGTTGCTTTAATGGAGTGCGGCGGGCTGGGAAACGGGCTGCTTTCCCCGGACGAACGATCGAGCCTCCTCAGTCACTACGTTCCCTGCGGGGTCTCGCTCGCCCGTTTTTCCGGAGGAGTCAGCCCGTTTCCCAGCCCACCTTAGCCGTATTGAGGTTAACGGAACCGCAGCCTAATAAGTATTTCTGTTTTGATTTGTTAGTTGCACCTTAATTAGATTGAAGAGGATTTGAATCCTGAGATAAAGCTTGTTTATAGTATTTCTGATCTCCATATAATACTTCTGATGCTCTATGGAAGATCAACTAATTAGAGCTGGGGTCGTTAACCTACATACCAATGGGGGGAAGGAAACGGCAAACTCCCGCGGTAGAAAGGGCGGCCAAGACCCCGCAAGGAGCGTAGCGGATGAGGAGGCTTGGACGGTCTTCCGCAGGAGTATTGCCGTTTCAATGACCCTCACGCCTCACAAACGCAACGAACCCACCATCTCACTCAGAAGCTTATTCCAGATTACTGCCATAAAGCTGAATAACTTTAATATAGGACTTCGCCATCATTTGTTCTTGAAATAAAAAGAAGACGAAATCATTTTTGATTCCGTCTTCAAAATCATTTAATGTAATTTGTAAAAAGGACTACTCAAAAATATAAGAAATGACATCTAAAGCCTGATCAATCGTCTCTACTGTCACATTTACTTTATTCGATAACTCTTTTAATGGGTGGTGTAAAGATTCTGGACGAACCAATATAACTGGCTTGCCCATTGTTAATGCAGTACTTGCATCCATTGCTGTGTTCCATTGTTTGTATTTGTCTCCAAACAAAGCGATAACAACATCAGATTTTTGCATTAACACTTGTGTACGTAAATTATTAATGCTTGAAGCAGCGTCATCACGATAGACATGGTTAGGTTGTTCCCCTAAAATATCTTCTCCAACTGAATCAGATCGATCATGCTGTTCTTGAGGTCCTACAAAGTGTAAGGGTAAATCTTTTTGTCTTGCTTTTGCTTTTACATCATCTCTCCAAGAATCATGAATTTGTCCTGCAAGATAGACAGTTAGCTCCATAATGATATTCCTCCTCTAACGGAAACAAAATCTGTTAATTCTTTCCCTTATTAAGTTTAGCATAAACGGATATCTAGGGCAGTGAATACGTTTAACCTGCAATGAGAATATGAATTTTTAAAAACATATAAAATCGATCCTTGTCAAATGACAATCTCATAGTATGATAGATATAGAAGATTAAAAAGAGACACTTGTTTAAGATGGAAGCAGGGGGAGAGTCGCATTGAAACAGTTTAATCCAAAATGGCTTTTAGTCGGCTTAGTAAGTGTAGCCATTGCTGTCCTGCTGATTTTGTTCTTGTCAGGGTTCTTTGTATCAGAGAAACAAGCCATGCAAAATGCAAAATCTGCAGCAAAAGAGGCTTTTAACAAGGAAGAAGTTCCGTTTACGAGAGAATTAGAAAGCATATCTTTGTATATGCCTGAAACGATGGAGATCGTGTCTAATTCAGCAAATAATCTTATACTTAGAGAAGATGAACAAGGGTATATTCTATTTTATAACCCTTTTGAAAAGCTTGAAAGTGATACCTTTTATAAGTCTGCTAAACAAGCTAAAGACATCAAGATGATCGAAACCTTTAGTAATGATGAGCGATTTGGATACCTTCGTATTATTCAGTTAAATGATGAATCATATGAGCTTCAGGTTGGTGTTGGTGGCGTTAAGATGACTACTGAAACGGACAAGAATGATTTAAAAGATGATGCGCACGAAATGATGAAAATTGTACGTTCCATAGCTTATTCCACGACAGATACAGAATCAGAATAGTTTTAAAAAAGCGCTCTCCCAGTAAGGGAGGGCGCTTTTGTTTAGTCTCTATGTTGTTAATCTTCGTCTAAATCATTATCTAAGATCTCATCTTCCTCAGAAGAGCTAGCAACTTCATCATAATAATCATTTTTATCGTATTCATCATTATAATCATGTTCTTCATCTAGCTTTTCTTCGTAATCCGTTTCTTCATCTGAAAGCTCTTCTGTATATGGCTCATCATCAGCTAAAGTGATTGTAGGCTCTTCGGATTGTTCCTCGTCACCCAATTCAAATTGACTTACTTCTTCATCAAGTTCTTGGGATAGGTTTTGAAGGTCCATTGCTGATGAATTCACTTGAGAAATAGCTTGTAGCTGGTTTTCAGAAGAAGCTGCTACTTCTTCTGCTGTTGCGACTGACTCCTCTGAGATCACGCTGATTTCATGAAGCTTAGTTTTAAGGTCGTTGTTAAATCCACCTACTTCGCTTACAGCTTGTTTTACATTAGTGATTTGGCTGTTCATGCTTGTTACATGGCCTGCGATGCGGTCAAACGCTTCTTTTGTTTTATTAACAGACTCTGATTGTGTTTCTTGATAGGTATGGAATTTATCAGCTTCCTCAGATAAAGAAGACATTTGCTCAGACATTCCATTAACAAGCTGATAAATTTCCTGTGCTTCTTGTTTTGATCGTTCAGCTAACTTTCTTACTTCATCAGCAACTACGGCAAAACCTCGGCCTGATTCACCTGCACGGGCAGATTCGATTGCTGCGTTTAGTGCTAAGAGATTAGTGTTGTCAGCAATTTCTTGGATGGTCGAAACAATTTGATTAATTTTTCTTGATTGTTCGGTTGCTTGTTGTACCTCATTTGTTAGATGAGATGCTAAACCAATAAAGGAATCTGATGTTTCTTGAAGCTCGTTCACGGTTTCAATTCCAGCTTCACCATCATTTTTTGCAGAAGAAAGTGACTCAGAAATTTCATTAGCGTAATCATCTGTACGTTTAATTGCTCCAGAAACGTCTTCAATCAACTTCGTACTTTCTTCAATCTGACTTGCTTGTTCTTGAGAACCAACTGCTACTTGATTAATGGCTTCACTTACCTCTTGTGACTGTGCTGTTGTTTGCTGAGAAACCGCAGCAAGGTTAGAGGATGAAGAAGAAAGAACGTTTGATGCATGATTAACCTTTAAAAGTGAACTTTGCATTCGATCGGCCATATTGTTAAAGGTTGTAGCTAACTCAGCCATTTCATCTTTTGTTTTTAATTCCACACGGTAGGATAGATTTCCGTTACCGATAATTTCTGCACCTTCTTTAAGACTCTTAATAGAGCGACTAATGGAACGGATTAAGAATATTCCGGTACCAAGCAGTAATACGATAGCAATACCACTAATAATGAGTAGCATCGTAACCGTTTTTTGATTGGTCGCTTCTGCTTCTTCTTGCATTGCACTACTTTTCGCATTGGCGCTAACGGTTACGGAAGTTGCTTGATTTGTAATGTTACTAGCAATTTCACTAAACGTACTAGTAAGGTTGCTAGCCTGAAGTTTGGTATTTGTTATGGTATTCAGGTTTTGCTTAAACTTAAGTAGGTTCATGTTAAAGTTACTCGTATCTTCAGAAGGTAGATCAGCATCACTAACTAGATCACGCATTTCATTGGATATCGAGTTGAACTTATTCATGTCTTCTTCACTACCAGATTTCAAGTAGTCTTCTTGTACTAGCTTTAATTGAATAAAAGCGTTACTTAGGTCAGGGTTGCTTGCTTTTTCAACAATCGCGTAAAACGAGTCAACTGTATCGTTGATTCGTTTGTACATGCCTTCATTTTCAGAAAAGCCCACAATATCATACATGCCAATTAGTGGATCCAGTTGTTCTTCATAAGCTACGGCACTTTCTTTGATAGAATTGAAAGACTTGGAGATTTCAGGATAATTCTGATTCTCTTTAGCGTATTTCGAAGCCTTTTCCTGTAAGTTTTGGATTGCCTCTCTCATCGCTTCTCCATTTTCTATGGATGGATCATTAAAGAATGTCTTTTCTGCATTTCTTGTTAACGAGACAGTGTATTTAATGTCATCACTTTGGTGGAGTGCTTGTTGCACATTTTCCTGTGCTTCAGCCATTTTCTTTTGTTCAGTTAAAAAATAGAATGAAAAACCAATTAGGACAATTAAACTAGATAAGGATAAAACTAGCATTAAGCGTACTCGATTACGTATCGATCTCAAGATGAAAGTCCCCCTTTGAAAGAATGAAGTGTTAAAAATTTCTTGCATGCGTCCTCTATCTCTTATGAGATATGACTAAATAATTAAAAAATTGTTAATTTATCTATTAATTATAGAACTAAATATGTAGGATTACAATTGCGTTTCGGGATTTTTGTCGACTGAATCTAAGTGGAAAAAGGATAGGTCTAATTTTTATTTCGACATCAATATTTAAACCTTAATAGAATGAGTTAAAATAGATAAAAGAGTTTGAGTGGATAACAACTAACGATTGAGGAAGCATTTTGAATTGGTTATGATAAAATCAGGCACCTAATAAAAGAAAGAGGGAATGCTTATGACTCAAGATACTTCATCTATAAAGAAGTTTTTAGATAAACAAGGAGTCACTTTATCTGCAAAAGAATACTTTATAACAGCCTTAAGTTATATGGCTTTAGGGCTATTTTCATCACTTATTATAGGTTTAATTGTTAAAACCATTGGCCAAGAAATTGGATTTCAACCTCTTATCGAGATGGGCTCGTTTGCAATGGAAAAAAAGGTATGGGGAGGTGCCATTGGCGTAGCGATTGCCTATGGATTAAAAGCACCACCTCTCGTTGTGTTTGCTGCTCTCTTTAGCGGAGCTTTTAGTGCTGAAATTGGTGGTGGTCCAGCAGGAAGTTACATAGCTGCACTTCTTTCCATTGAAATAGGGAAGCTGGTAAGTAAACAAACTAGAATTGATATCATTCTTACACCATTTATTACAATTTTGGTCGGATATTTAGTAGGCGTTTTAATTAGTCCTTCTGTAAATGCCTTTATGCTTGCATTTGGAGATATAATTGAATGGGCTACAAATCAGCGACCATTTATTATGGGGATCTTGGTTGCAGTCCTTATGGGATGGGCTTTAACCGCACCGATCTCGAGTTTAGCAATTGCTTTAATGTTGGATTTAAGTGGGATTGCAGCGGGGGCAGCGACAGTCGGTTGTGCTGCACAAATGATTGGTTTTGCAACGATGAGCTATCGCGATAATGGAATAGGAGGCTGGATTGCTCAAGGAATCGGTACCTCTATGCTTCAAGTAGCCAATGTTATCCGAAAACCGCTTTTGATCTTACCACCCACAATTGCTGGGGCAGTTCTAGCACCATTTGCTTCAGTCTGGCTAAAAATGGTAAATAACGCACCTGGTGGAGGTATGGGAACAAGTGGATTTGTAGGTCAAATCATGACCTTTCAACAGATGGGCTTTTCCTGGGAAATCTTTTGGGCGATTATGGGATTGCACATCGTTGGTCCTCTTGTTATAACTTTGCTATTATCGGAATGGTTTAGGAAAAAAGGTTGGATTCAGCCAGGAGATTTAAAGATCGAGTATTAAGGAGGATATTTATCCATGAAAACTTTACAATCAATAGAAGAATATCAAGAATTATCCCAGTCAGGTAAAACGATTTTCATGTTTTCAGCTGATTGGTGTCCAGATTGCCGTGTTATAGAACCATTTCTACCAGAAATAGAAGAAAAATATGATACGTACCAATTCGTTTATGTGGACCGTGATGATTTCATAGAGCTTTGCGGAGATTTAGGCGTCTTTGGTATTCCAAGCTTCGTAGCCTTTCATGATGGCGAAGAAGTTGGACGATTTGTAAGTAAGGATCGTAAGACAAAAGAGGAAATTGAGAACTTTATGGAAGGTTTATGTTCCTAATTGTTAATAAAAGCCTTGTTAGGTAGTAGCAAGGCTTGCTTTTTATCCAATTCAATTCATGCTAAAATAGCTACGTGAACGTTTCCTTCAAACAGAAAAGGAGGAAAAAGGAAATGAAGATGACAAGTATTAAAATGAAACGATTATTGGACGAGCGTCTTCAGAACCCAGAATGGCGTACTTCTTTTAATCGAGACAAAGATATTTATCGTATAGAATGGAAGGATACACAAAAAGGTATTGAAATTTCTCTGCCAGGTATCATTTCGAAATACGAACAGAAACAGGATGCTGCTCTTGATGAGTTAGAAGAGCATATTGAAGAAGCTCTTAAAATCATGAATGAGACGCATGATCTAGTAGGTAAAGAAAAGAGTATCATCCCTGTAATTCGAGCTGCATCATTCCCGACAGAATCTAACGAAGGAAAGCCGCTTGTTACAGATGAGCATACAGCTGAAACGCGTATTTATTATGCATTAGATTTAGGGAAATCATATCGGTTAATTGATGAAGAAATGCTCCAGGAGCAAGGTTGGGACCAAGATCGAATCCGAGAAATTGCGAGGTTTAATGTACGCTCATTAGATCAGAACATGAAACAAGATGATGTTGCAGGCAATACATTTTATTTTGTTTCATCAAATGATGGTTATGATTCATCACGTATATTGAACGAAGCTTTACTTGAAGAAATGAAGGCGAAGAGTGTTGGAGAATTAGCAGTAGCTGTCCCACATGGAGATGTGTGTATTTTTGCTGATATTCAAAATGATATGGGGTACGATATTTTAGCTCAAATGACAATGAAGTTCTTTGCTGAAGGTCGCGTACCAATTACTTCTTTACCATTTCTATATGAGGATAAGCAGTTAGAACCGATCTTTATTTTAGCCAAAAATAAACCAAAAGATAAAAATCAAGAATAGCGGAGAAAGGAAGTCATAGCTTATGCAAGTGTATTATAACCATTCAGGAATAGGGGATGTACTCATCTTTCCATTACAAAAAGGGGAAGATCGTGACGATGTTCAGCATGAAAAACATGGTGATGTTGTTAAGATTACGAATAGTGAGAGTGGACACACTTTGGGTTATAACATTTTTCAAGCATCTGCCTATTTCAACCTTCAAGAAAATGGGGCGATTACCCTAACAGAAGATTTTCTTAAGGAAATTCAAGAGGTTTTTCAAAAAAACGAACTAGATGACAAGCTTGATATTGATCTTTCTCCAAAATTTGTTGTTGGTTATGTGAAAGAGAAGGATCAGCACGAAAACGCTGATAAGCTTAGCGTATGTAAAGTTGATGTAGGAGACGAGTTACTGCAAATCGTGTGTGGTGCACCTAACGTAGATGCAGGACAAAAAGTAGTAGTGGCTAAAGTGGGTGCAGTTATGCCAAGTGGAATGGAAATTAAAGCAACTGAATTACGTGGCGTACCTTCTAATGGCATGATCTGTTCAGCAAAAGAACTTGGTTTACCAAATGCTCCTAAAGAAAAAGGAATTCTTGTACTTGAAGATAGTTATGAAGTTGGTCAGCCATTTGAACAATAATATTGAGGAAGCCCGCGATGTTTTATCATCGCGGGCTTTTTTTATTTTTTAGCTATATATAGGGGGGGATTAGAGATATCTTCTTGATTACATGTTCCATTAAAGCCCTCTTATCTGGAAGACTTGGAATCGAGATAAGTTGAGAGCAGTCCGTTGCTTTTATGAGAGTTAGGGGTTCAGTGAAACGGCAATACTCCTGCGGAAGACCGTCCGAGCCTCCTCGTCACTTCGTTCCTGCGGGGTCTCGGTCGCCCTTTCTACCGCGGGAGTTTGCCGTTTCCTTCACCCCTTAAGGATGTGGAGGTTAACGGACCCTAGTTGTATGAGTTCTAACCCTTGCGGACATATGGTACCTTATTTGTGACAAAATGGGCTTTTTAAAGATGATTTGGAGCAAATAACGGGATGAATGTCCGTAAGCTCTTCAAAAAGATCATTAAAAAGACATTAGCGGAACAAATGTCCTTAAGCATCGTCTTCTTAATATCGCTGTGGTTCCGTTAATCATCATTCGGCTAAGGTGGGCTGGGAAACGGGCTGACTCCTCCGGAAAAACGGGCGAGCGAGACCCCGCAAGAAGCGTAGCGGATGAGGAGGCTCGATCGTTCGTCCGGGGAAAGCAGCCCGTTTCCCAGCCCGCCGCACTCCATAAAAGCAACGGAACCACTCCGCACCAGCTTATTCGATATTACTGCCATTTAGCTGAATAATTCCATAAGAAAAACAATGATTGCATAGTTCATTCTATGATTGGTCTATAAAACCCTAAATCTATATCCACCTAAAGAGGGATTTTCCTTTATAGCACACCTCTACTTTCCCAAAATCCTAAAAAAACTGTTAAAATAGGTGTATTCAATATTTTAATAGAGAGAGTGAGCATTGATGTGGAATCGAATGAAAAAATGGTTACATCACGTACTCCAAGAAGATACATCGACTGAAGATGAACTGCCCGATTCTTCACAATCTGTTGGAGGAAAGAAACTAAACAACGAATTTCAAACGAAAATGGTTTACCAATACCCAAAGCAAGGAGAGTTTCGTTTTCCAGTTATTCCTGATGATAAAAAAGGGATGAAACGAAGTAGGTCAAGTGAACCTAAGCAACATCAGGAAGAAGGTTACAACAACAAACAACCTTATCAAAATTCCCAAACAGATACATATAACCGTAAAGAATACAGAGATTCAGGAACACAATCATACAATACGTCTTACAAGGAATCCTATACAGAAAATACTAGTCAAAAAGAAACAGAAGAAGACATGCCATATCCTTTTGTTCCTAGTGACGTTCCATCTCCTATCTATGGGTTTGGAAGTAGATCCGAGCAAGATGAAGATGCAATAAGTTTAGAAGATCTCCCAGCCTTTTTACGAAAGCAAAATGAAGAATCACCAGAAGCAAGTTTTCAATCGACTCATTCTGAAAAAGCGGGAGGAGATATTCTTGAGGAACAACGAATGGCGGGGTCTTCTGGCGAGGTAAACAAGCACGATTTAATAAATCAATCCGATAAAATTGTTCCTTTTTTACGTGTACAAGAAGAAGAGTCGACTGAAGAGGCCGACGAAGATGAACAACATGAAAATCCTCATTATGAGGTTGAAGAAGATCAAGAAGGTGCAGAGTCCGATCAAGAAGAAAAGAAAAGCTTCTTTATGGATTTTGGAGAAGAAGAGCCTGTTGAAGAACAAACGACTGAAGAGTCTATAAACGAAGAGCAGTCTTTCCAAGGAGAAGCTCAAGAAGTAGCTCAGCAAGAAGATGCGGAATTAGTTAATGGAAACGAGCCACAACCAGAACCTGAATCAGAAGTTGAGTCAGAAACAGAGCTGCAATCAGAACCTGAATCAGAAGTTGAGTCAGAAACAGAGCCGCAATCAGAACCTGAATCAGAAGTTGAGTCAGAAACAGATCCGCAACCAGAACCTGAATCCGAATTTGAGGTAGAGACAGAGCCGCAATCAGAACCTGAATCCGAATTTGAGGTAGAGACAGAATCAGAATCAACACCTGAATCTGAACTAGAGACAGACAGAGAATCAGAAACACAACCAGAATCACCGTCAGAAATTGCACCAGAACCAGAGCGTTCTCCTAAAAAAAATAGACGCCCATTTAATGTAATTATGACGCCAAGGGATAAAAGAAACCGTGATCTTAAAGCGAGTGAGGAAGCTAAGGAACGGAAGCAAAAGACTGAAGAACCAGCTCCTGTTAAGGAAGAAGAGGTCAAAGGACAAGAGGCAGAGGAAGTATCCTTTGACGAGGTAGTGAAAGATTCTACACCACCGATGCACATGTTAAATGATCCGATATCCCGAGATGAGAATGACGATGCTTGGATTGAGGATCAGATGCAATTATTAGAAACCACGTTGCAACACTTTCATGTTAAAGCAAAAGTGGTTAATGCTATGAAGGGACCTGCTGTTACGCGTTTTGAAGTACAGCCTGAACCCGGAGTGAAAGTAAGCAAAATCACGAACTTAGCAGATGATATTAAATTGAGTCTTGCTGCTAAAGATATTCGTATAGAAGCTCCTATCCCAGGTAAGAATGCAATTGGCATAGAGGTTCCAAATCAACAAGCACAGGCAGTAAGTCTACAAGAAATCTTAGAAAATCCTTCTTTTAAAGATAACGATTCACCACTATCTGTTGGGCTTGGCTTAGATATTGCTGGTTCTCCTGTTATAACAGATCTCAAGAAAATGCCGCATGGGTTAATAGCTGGTGCAACAGGTTCAGGTAAGAGTGTGTGTATCAATACAATTTTAATTAGCTTGTTGTATAAAGCGAACTATGAAGATGTGAAGTTTCTATTAATTGATCCAAAAATGGTTGAACTAGCACCTTACAATGATTTACCTCATTTAGTGGCACCTGTTATCACAGATGTAAAAGCAGCTACATCAGCTCTTAAGTGGGCAGTGAAAGAAATGGAAGAACGCTATGAAAAGTTTGTGGCAGAAGGCGTTCGCGATATAGATCGTTATAATGAAAAGATGAAAGAAAAAGGTCGTAAAGCAGAAAAGATGCCATATATGGTCATTGTGATTGATGAGCTAGCAGACCTTATGATGGTTTCACCTCAGGACGTAGAAGATGCGATCTGTCGTATTGCTCAAAAAGCTCGTGCTTGTGGTATGCACTTGCTTCTAGCTACACAACGTCCATCTGTTGATGTTATTACTGGTTTAATTAAAGCAAACATCCCAACTCGTGTAGCCTTTAGCGTATCATCACAAGTAGATTCAAGAACGATTATCGATACGAATGGTGCTGAAAAATTACTTGGTAAAGGCGATATGTTATTCTTAGAGAATGGATCTGGAAAAGGGCAACGAATTCAAGGTGCTTTTGTTTCGGATGATGAGATTGAACGTATTGCTAACTACGTTAAGAAAATTGCGCCACCAAATTATATGTTTGAACAAGAAGAGTTAATGAAGCAAACAAGTTTTGAAGAGGAAGAAGACGAGCTGTTTGAAGATGCAGTGGACTTCGTAATCAATCAAAATGGTGCTAGTGCTTCATTATTACAAAGACGCTTTAAAGTTGGTTATAATCGTGCCGCTCGACTTATTGATACAATGGAGGAAAAAGGGATTATTTCTGGTTCAAAAGGAAGTAAGCCTCGAGAAGTGCATATGACTCATGCCAGCTTTAAAGAATATTTAGCACGAGAAAAAGAATAAAAAAACTATAGGATTTTCACACATAACTTGTCGAACTCCAAGGAATTTTATACTATAAGTAAATAGGTACATTGAGGAGATTGACGATAAGGGGTATAACGTAGATATGAAAGAAATCGAACTGAAAATGAAGGGCGACATCAAACGGTTAACCAACAAGACGTTTAAATTTGATGAACGTATCGAAGAAGGTTGGTTTTCTGCTGTTTATTTCCTTAAAACAAGAAAGATTGTCGAGAACACCCTTCCGGATAATTATGTAACGATGCAATTTTTCCAAAAGAAAGATGCTGTTCTTTGTGGAACGGATGAGGCGATTGCGCTTATTCACACATTCGCTGACCATCCAGAGGAACTCTCTATTTATTCATTGAAGGATGGAGATCGAATTCGTCCATTCGAGACGGTGTTAACGATCACAGGTCCATACCAACATTTTGGGTACTTAGAAGGTATCATCGATGGTATTTTATCACGAAGAACATCTGTATCAACGAATGTATTTAATGTTGTTAAATCTGCAAGAGCATCGGGAAAGCAGAAGCCTGTTATCTTTATGGGTGACCGTGATGATCATTACACTCAACAAGCAGGTGATGGGTACGCAGCTTATATTGGTGGCTCTACTGCCCAGGCGACTCACGCCATGAATGAATGGTGGGGGAAAGAAGGGATGGGAACCATGCCACACGCCTTAATACAAATGTTCCAGGGAGATGTAGTTGCTGCAACGAGAGCATACAAAGAACAATTCCCAGACGATGAATTAATGGCCTTAGTTGATTACAACAATGATGTGATCACAGACTCTTTAAAAGTTGCACGTGAATTTGGTGATGAACTAAACGGAGTACGTGTTGATACATCAAGATCTTTAGTAGACAAGTATTTCCTACGTAACCAACACCTTATGGGCACATTTGACCCTCGAGGAGTGAATCCTGAATTAATTTTTGCTCTTCGAAAAGCATTGGATGCTGAAGGGTATAATCATGTGAAAATAGTAGCGAGTGGCGGTTTTACAGAAGATCGTATCCGTAAATTTGAAGAACGAAAAGTTCCTGTAGATATTTATGGAGTTGGGAGCAGCTTACTTAATATCGATACTTCTTTTACAGGAGACAATGTATTATTAAATGGACAAAATGAAGCTAAAGAAGGACGTCGTTACCGTCCAAATCCAAGATTAGAAAAAGTGGAATATATTCCTCAAGAAAGCTGACACGTATTGTGTCAGCTTTTTCTTAGGCGTTATGATAATAAATATTTCAACATATTACAGTTTTGATGATACCATTCACTCCTATTTGAGGTTTTGCTATAATAAAGGAACGGGTATAATCAAAAAGAAGTAGGCGCAAGTTTTGCCTATATACATATAATAGCAAACAGATACGACTGTATAATTGTGGAGGTTCTTCTATATGACTACTTACCATTTTATTGGTATCAAAGGTACGGGAATGAGTGCATTAGCACAAATTCTTCATGATGCGGGGGAAAAGGTTCAAGGTTCTGATGTGGAGAAGACATTTTTTACGCAAGCATCTTTAGAGTCAAAAGGAATACCGATCTTACCGTTTTCTAAAGAGAACATTGAAGAAGGTTTAACTATAATAGCAGGAAATGCGTTTGGCGAAGACCATGAAGAAATTCAAGCAGCCAAAGAGTTAGGTGTGCCATTCTTTAGGTACCATGAATTCTTAGGTGAATGGTTACAAAATTATACGAGTATTGCTGTAACAGGAGCCCATGGAAAGACATCAACAACAGGGTTGCTTGCTCATGTACTAAGTGGCATTCATCCAACATCGTATTTAATTGGTGACGGAACAGGCAGAGGGCACGAGGATAGTCAGTACTTTGTGTTTGAAGCATGTGAATATCGTAGACACTTCCTTGCTTATGAACCGGATTATGCAATCATGACAAATATTGATTTTGATCACCCGGATTACTTCACGAGCTTAGAAGATGTTTTTAGTGCCTTTCAAGAAATGGCTCTCAAAGTGAAGAAGGGTATTATTGCTTGCGGTGATGATGAGCATCTTCAACAGATTCAAGCTAGAGTTCCTGTATTATATTACGGTTTGTCAGACGGTAATGACTTTCAAGCTCAAAATGTGAGTGAAGATGAAAATGGTACGACTTTTGACGTGTATGTACGTAACACATTTTATGATTCCTTTACGATTCCAGGTTATGGGACACACCATGTATTAAACGCATTATCAGTTATCGCATTATGTCAGTATGAACAGATCTCTTCTGAAGATATGAAGCATATTAGTGAATTCAAAGGTGTTAAGCGTCGCTTTACAGAGAAGAAGCATAACGATCAAGTTATTATTGATGACTATGCCCATCATCCAAAAGAGGTTGAAGTGACAATTGAATCAGCAAAGAAAAAATATCCGAACAAAGAAGTCATTGCAATTTTCCAACCTCATACCTTTACAAGAACAAGGATGTTTCTACAAGAATTTGCGGATAGCTTAAATGATGCTGATCAAGTTTATTTATGTGATATTTTCGGTTCAGCACGTGAGGAATCTGGAAAACTATCGATTGAAGACTTACAAGGTAGAATAGATGGAGCTCATTTATTACAACTTGATGAAACATCTGTTTTACAACAACATAAAGATAGCGTATTAATTTTTATGGGTGCTGGGGATATTCAAAAATTCCAAAAAGCCTATGAAAGTTTATAGTACGTAAAAAAGCTTGGCGTTTCTGCCAAGCTTTTTTGTGCTTATTTAAGGTTTTCTGGATTTAATACTTCAAGGTCTGGAACGACAAAACGTCCGTCTTTACGAATCAGTACGTCATCAAAGTATATTTCCCCTCCACCGTATTCAGGGCGTTGGATCATAACCATATCCCAGTGGATGGCAGAGTTATTCCCGTTTGGTGCTTCATCATAACACTGTCCTGGAGTAAAGTGAAAGCTCCCATCAATTTTTTCATCAAATAGGATATCCTTCATAGGATGTTGAATATAAGGGTTTAATCCGATGGCGAATTCTCCTACGTATCTTGCACCTTCATCTGTATCAAAAATCTTGTTAATACGTTCTGTATCGTTTGCTGTCGCATCAATAATTTTTCCATCCTTGAATGTAAGTTTTACATCTTCATACGTGAAGCCGTTGTAAGGAGATGGTGTATTGTAATGGATTGTACCATTCACAGAATCTTTAACAGGTGCTGTGTATACTTCTCCATCTGGAATATTTAAGTTACCTGCACATTTCACATTTGGAATCCCATCAATGGAGAATTGTAAATCTGTGTTAGGTCCTGTAATACGCACCTTGTCCGTTTGTTCCATACGTTTAACAAGTGCATCCATAGCATTGCTCATTTTTTCATAATCTAGTGTACATACATTGAAATAGAAATCTTCAAAACCTTCTGTACTCATATTAGCCAATTGAGCCATAGACTCATTAGGGAAGCGAAGAACACACCATTTTGTATGAGGGACACGCCATTCTCTGTGTACTTTTTGACCGACTGTTTGATTATATAATTTCATTCCTTCAGCAGGTACATCAGCAAGCTCTGAAATGTTATCTCCTGAACGTATTGTTATGTAAGCGTCCATCTGTTTCATAAGAGATGCTTCATGTTCAGCTAACACATTCATTTGTTCTTCATCAGCATTTTGTAGTAAAGAACGTTGGACTTTTGGTTCTTTAAGAGAAACAAATGGTAGCCCTTCAGCTTTATATGCTTCTTCAACGATAGCTGAAACGAGTTCTTGTTGGAGGCCTGTATTTTCAATTAATAATTTTTCACCTTTTTGTAGATTTACAGAATAATGGACAACTTGTTGAGCAAGTTGTTGGATTCTAGGATCACGCATGAATCTTCCTCCTTTTATTTACTAGTTTTATCATAACGAATTTTCATAATTAAAAAAAGAATTTAAATAAAGGAGTTAAACTATTTAAAGCGAATATATTAATGTGAAACCTATTTATAATTATTTTACTAAAATTAGGTTTACGGCTTTCCAAAACGGGTATATGATATTATAAAACATAATACATAAAGGAGTTGAGCAGGGGGAAATGATCATAATATTATATATTGCTGCATTAATCTTTGCCCTGGCCTTCGCTGTTCTAGTGGTCTATTTATCGAAAACGTTAAAAGCCGCTCAACACACGTTGGATAATGTAGCAACAACATTAGGTGGTTTAGAGAAGCAAATGGAAGGGATCTCTGTTGAAACCACTGCATTATTAAGCAAAACCAATCACCTAGCTGATGATTTAGGAGACAAATCTCAAAAGCTTAATACGCTAGTAGATGGTGTTAAAGGTATTGGAGATTCTGTTCAAGACTTCAACGAATCACTTCATTCTATATCTAGTAATCTGAAACAATCAGCCCAAAGCAACACGGACAATGCTGCTCAAGCTATGAAGTGGGGTCAAGTTGGGATTGATTTGTATAAGAAATGGCAAACACAGAAACCCAAAAGCAATCAATAATTAAAAATTTAGAGGAGGAGTTCGTCTTATGAGTAATCAAGATCAGAATCAGAACCAGAATCAAGGTCAAAACCAAAATGATATGAATAGTAAGGATTTCTTAATCGGTTCACTAATTGGTGGTTTAGTAGGCGCATGCGCTGCTCTGCTATTTGCTCCAAAGTCTGGTCGTGAAGTACGCGAAGACTTAAACCAAGGTGCAAGCTACATGCGTGAACGTGCTGGAGAATGGAAAGATGTTGCTTATGAAAAGAGCGGCGAATGGAAAGACCGTGCACGTGAATCTTCTGCTCAGCTTTCTCAAAACCTTTCTGAAAAGTCTCAAGACATTCAAGAGCGTGTAAAAGATAAAGTGGGTGAGTTCAGAAGTAAGGATGAAGCAGAAGAGGCAGCTGAAGAAGTTGCGGAAGCAATTGAAGAAGCAGCTGAAGAGCTTGAAAGACAACAAGAACCATCTACTAGTTCTAATTTATAAGCAGTAAGATAGAAAAAAGGTTGTTGGGTATGCTATAACTAACCCAACAACCTTTTTGTAGTTTAAAACTTAAAAACATTAATTATGTACAATAAAATCTTTGTCAGTCAGGTTTTTGTCTGCCATCGTTTTTTCATTTATTATAGGAGGAATACATATGAACATTCAACAGTTGCAAAGTCAAAAGGATTTTGAGCAAGCTTTGGAAACAAATGATCAGTTATTCTTATTGAAACATAGCTTAACCTGCCCCATAAGTTCAACTGCTAAACAGGCTTACGAAAGATTCGCTGAAACGACTCAAACTCCAACATATATTTTGCATATACAAGAAGCTCGAGATCTTTCACAACAGATTGCTAATAGCCATGATGTGAAGCATGAAAGCCCTCAAATTCTACAATTCAAAGATCGTGAAGTTGTGTGGCACACCTCACATTGGAACATCACTCCAGATAGTCTAGAACGTGCTGATGATCAATCATAAGAAAAACACAAAAAGTCCAGGGATACCACCCCTGGACTTTTTGTGTTTCATGAGTGTATTCAAGGATAGCCCCCTTATCTGGAAGACTTGGAATCGAGATAATGTGCGTATGGTTCCGTTGCTTTTGTGCAGATCGGCGGGCTGTGGAACGGGTTGCTTTCCCCGGAAGACCGATCGAGCTTCCTCGTCACTTCGTTCCTGCGGGATCTCGCTCGCCCTTTCTACCGGAGGAGTCAACCCGTTCCACAGCCCGCCTTAGCAGAATGGAGATTAACGGAACCGCCTTAGTTCAGGGATGAGTTGTTCTGATTCCAGGTAGTATTACCCTATCATGACAAGGCTCTGAACTACTTCTCTGAATATGTTTTCCAACCAACATGACGTGGGATATCCAAATTATGGTCCGTTAGTTTCCATAATCGCGTGGAGGGAAGGAAACGGCAAACTGTCGTGGTAGCAAAGGCAAGACGAGACCCCGCAGGAACGAGGAGGCTCGGCTTGTCTTCCACAACAGGCTTGCCGTTTCACTGACCGCAACAAATTACCCTACAGCAACGGACTCCTCTCAGTTTCAAGTCTTCAACAATCCTGCCAAATTGTTGAATAAAACCTACAAAAACCCTCCAATTTCTATACTAATTGGAGGGTGGACACACACTTAATATTGATTTGATGTTTCCCACTGTAACTCTAGTTCATCACCAGGTGAAATCTGCTCAAAGAAGGTCGTTTCCTCACCATTTTTTGTTATTCGAAAACGTCTTCCTTGCGTAGCCTGAATATCAATATCTACAAATCGGAAAACATCCTGGAAGATAAATGGTTCCACACTAACTTCCTCTGTAAGAAGTTGATTATCTGGATAAACGAGATCATCTTCTGTTAGCGACTCCCCATCTCGAAACACTTTGATTTGTTGTTTAGAAAGGGTGATATATTCATTATTAAACATCACCGTTATTGTGTAGTAGAACGAAAGATCGAACTGATCCATTAATTTATATAATGGTAATGGAGTATGGTTTTCTGTGATGATTTGATCTCCATGATGTATTGGGTCACGAAGATTAGCTTTAGCATTGTTTTTCAAAAGCGAAACCTTTTGCTCTTTAATTTTTTGCTTACGATTATTCACATAAATAGAAAAAGGTGCAAACTGATCGATTACTCCTTTTTCGTCAATTGATTCAAAGAAATCATTGATCGTTTTAATCGATTGAAATTCGATTTGGTCATTATCTTTGATCTTATAATCTGCAGGAACTTCATCCCCATTAACTAGAAGCTTAGGTTGTAGGTCATAGCGTTCTTCATTCCATAAAACAGAAAAAGAAGGTATATCCCCAATAAGCTCTTCTAACGTAAAGTTAGGCGGCTCACCATCTTTTCCTTTACTCACATTCATCACATCACCATTTTGTATGGTTTCGTTTAAAGAACATGGTTCCCCATTCAATTCAATGGTTGGGGTTGTTCCGTAATTACCAGGAAGTGTAATTTCTTTTCCGTTCAGTTTAATCATGTAGGCCATGCCAGGTTTTCCGTAGAGCTTCTTCATTTCAATTCCTGCTGCTAAAAGACAATCCCCCACTGTGAGAGTTTTCATATCAAATAAACGAACCGCACGATCATTGACCTGAACACTTATATAGTGAACTGGATTTTGCTTGGCAGCGATGGCGATACCAATAGGTGTCACAAAAGCAGGGCCTTCTGGTAAGTTGTCTGTCTTTTCAAGCGATTGAATAGCATCGATGCCACGGATCGCTACACGGTTTTCTGGTAATCCCAGACTCTCAGCTAATTGTTTAGGCAGTTCTGGGGTTAAGCTTCCACCTCCAACGAGCATGACTGCTTTAGGTGGTTTGTTATTCAGACTAAGTATCTCTTCATGAATGGCATTACTTAGATTTTTGATAGATTCTTGAATAGAACGGACTGCTTCTTCATAAGGCACATCTGTTTCAAAACCAAGTATATCTGTAACTGTAATGGCATCTTGGGTAGAGAGATCGCGCTTAGCTTTTTCGGCAAGTGGAAAGTCAAGTAAATATTGGTCACTAATGGCTTCCGTTATTTCATCACCTGCATTCGGAACCATTCCATAGGCGGTAACCGTTCCTAACTCTGTGATAGCAATGTCGCTAGTTCCGGCACCAATGTCTACAAGAGCCACATTAAGTCTTCTCATGGATGCAGGAATTAGCACATCAATGGCTGCAATAGGTTCAAGTGTTAAAGCTTCCATTTCAAGTCCGGAACGCTGGAGAGCTGAAATTAGGGATTCTACGACTACCTTAGGTAAAAACGTAGCAATAATCTCAGCAGAAGCTATTTTCCCTTGCTGGTCAATAAGTGACCCTATTTCTTCTCCATCTAGGTGATAGTGAATAACTGAGTAACCGACACAATAATAATGAGTACTTTGTGTATCTTCTTCCTGTTTGGCCAAATCATATTGTGCCTGTTGAACAGCGCTTAGTTCTAAATGTGTAACATCATCTTGGTTCATGAGTGGCTGACTCTCAATATTTACTTCGACTCTCGTTCGTTTTGTTTTCAAAGCTCGTCCCGCCGCAGCAACACATACTTTATGTAACGGACCATGCTTTTCTTCCAGAGATTCTTTTACTGAAGAAATGACCTTAGAAACAGATAAAACATCGTGAATTTGACCGTCTACCATTGACCGTTCATCATGTTCTTTTGATATAATATCTATTACTTGATATGAAGTCGCTTTTTTTTCTAAGATAATGCCGACAACAGATCTTGTACCAATATCCAGTGCAAATATTCTTTCATTCACTTCGATTCGATCCCTTCGTTGAGAAGTGCCAAGTACACGAAAATTATGTTAATCATTACGAATTTATCATATTTTCTGTTTTCTATAAACTATAATGGAGGCTCAAAAACGTGAGTAATGAAGAACTAGACAAGCTGAGAAGAGAATTAGATGAGGTTAACGAAGATTTATTAGATTTAATTAATAAACGGGCCAAGGTCGTTCAACAAATTGGCCAAATTAAGCAGAGGCAAGGTATGAACAGGTATGATCCTGTAAGAGAGAGAAACATGCTAGATTCCATTAAAGAGAAAAATACTGGACCATTTGAACATAGTACTGTGGAGCATATATTTAAGGAAATTTTTAAAGCGGGTCTCGAATTGATGGAAGATGACCATCGAAAAGCCTTGCTCGTATCTCGTAAAAAGAAGCCTGAGGATACGATCATCGAAATAAAAGGAGAAACCATTGGAGATGGGAATCCTCATTTTATTATGGGGCCATGTTCAGTGGAAAGCTATGATCAGGTAGCAAGAGTAGCTAAGGAAGTAAAAGATCAAGGCTTAACCTTATTAAGAGGTGGAGCTTTTAAGCCAAGAACATCTCCTTACGATTTTCAGGGGCTCGGTCTAGAAGGGTTAAAAATCTTAAGACGCGTTGCAGATGAGTATGACCTTGCCGTGGTTAGTGAAATTGTAAACCCGGCTGATATTGAAACAGCTGTTGAATACGTAGATGTTATTCAAATTGGAGCACGTAACATGCAGAACTTTGAACTGCTAAAAGCTGCAGGATCTGTTAATAAGCCTGTCTTGCTTAAGCGTGGACTAGCTGCAACAATATCTGAATTTATTAATGCAGCTGAATATATCATTTCTAAAGGAAACGGCGACATCATTTTATGTGAACGCGGAATTCGAACGTATGAAAAGGCGACAAGAAATACACTTGATATTTCTGCAGTTCCAATCTTAAAACAAGAGACACATTTACCTGTTATGGTCGATGTCACACATTCAACTGGCCGTAGAGATTTACTTTTACCAACAGCTAAAGCTGCAATGGCAATTGGAGCGGATGGCATTATGGCTGAGGTACATCCTGATCCAGCTGTTGCCCTATCAGATTCTGCTCAACAAATGGATATAGAGATGTTCAAAAACTTTATGCAAGAGTTAAGGTAATTTTAGCTTGTCTTTTGTAAATTTGTGAAATAAACTTGTACATGCGCCAACGTAGGGTTGGCGTATTCTTTTTGTAAAAAAAGAAATTAGAAATCCATTATGTATTCAAGAATGTCGAGAATTGCAGAACCATGCATAGTATCGTATGATTATTTAAAGACAAAATAGGGGAAAATCTCGTATAGAGACGAATATTTTGAGGAGGTAACGAAATGAACGTAACAATATATGATGTAGCCCGTGAAGCGAATGTTTCCATGGCTACAGTTTCAAGAGTAGTGAATGGAAATCCGAATGTTAAGCCAGCTACACGTAAGAAGGTATTAGACGCAATTGAGCGACTTGGCTATCGTCCAAATGCTGTTGCAAGAGGTTTAGCAAGCAAGAAAACAACAACTGTGGGAGTTATTATTCCAGATATCTCAAGTATCTTTTTTGCCGAACTAGCACGAGGTATTGAAGATATTGCGACAATGTATAATTACAACATAATCTTAAGTAACTCTGACCAAAATAAAGAAAAAGAAATTCATTTAATCAACTCCATGTTAGGAAAACAGGTAGATGGACTTGTATTTATGGGTGGAAAGATTACTGAAGATCACATTCGTGAGTTTAACAATGCTTCTGTACCTGTTGTATTAGCAGCTACAGAAGATGAAACGAACTCTGTGCCTTCTGTAAATATTAATTATGAAGAAGCGGCTTACGAAGCAACAATGACATTGTTTGAAAAAGGGAATGACGATGTTGCCTTTGTTTCTGGTCCAATTGAAACGAATATTAATGAACAAAAGTACAATGGTTATGTACGTGCTTTAAAAGAAAAAGGAAAGTCATACACTGATAAGTATATCGTTCGTGGTGACTATACGTACGACAGTGGAATTGAAGCTTTAGATCAATTAATAGCTATTGAAAAGAAGCCAACAGGCATTTTTGTAGCTTCAGACGAAATGGCTCTTGGTGTCATTCATGGAGCTCAAGACCGTGGTATGAAAGTACCGGAAGATATAGAAGTCTTTGGCTTTGACAATACACGTCTTGCCACCATGGTTCGCCCAACGTTATCTACAGTAGTTCAGCCTATGTATGATATTGGAGCCGTATCCATGCGTCTCCTTACGAAATATATGAACAACGAGGAAGTAGCTGAGCAAAATGTCATTCTTCCGCATAGAAATATTGAAAGAAACTCAACAAAATAATAAATATGTCGATATAGAGAAGTAGTTCATAAGGGTTAGATTAGGGAGAGAGACTATGAAACGAAACGACTTATTAACCCCAATCGGCATATTTTTGGGTGTCACCATGATAATGGTGGGCATTTATTCGAATGGTGGATTTGCTGGTGTTTTATCCTTCGTTCAAGTTACATCTATTATTATCGTGCTTGGAGGCTTATCCGCAGCTCTTTTAGTTAACTTTAATCTAAAAGAAATGAAGATTACATGGAAGGTTTTGAAAGAGGCATTTAACCATGATGAACAAAACCTTCGTGAGCTGATCCAGTTATTCGTACGCTTATCAGAACGTGCGAGACGAGAAGGATTATTAGCTCTTGAAACGGACTTAGAGGAAGTAGAGGATCCTTTCATTAAGAAAGGCATTCTCTTAGCAGTTGATGGCATTGAACCAGAAGTAATTAATGACATTATGAATGCTGAAATCTCTGCTATTGAAGAGCGTCATACAAGGGGACGGGCTATCTTTGAAAAGGCAGCGGAATACGCACCTGCCTGGGGAATGATTGGTACTTTGATTGGACTAGTATTGATGCTAGACAATTTAACTGACCCTTCAACTTTAGGACCAAATATGGCTGTCGCGCTATTAACAACCTTGTATGGAACTATTCTTGCTAACCTTGTTTTTCAACCAATTGCAGGGAAGTCAGAGAACAAAACAGAACAAGAGATGTTTATGAAACAAGTGATTATTGAAGGTGTCATTGGAGTTCAGTCCGGACAGAATCCTAAAATCTTAGAAGAAAAGCTAAGTGCTTTCCTTTCTGAAGATGATAAGCTTCAACAAGAAGATGAAGAAGAGGATTTCATGGGGGAAGCGGCTAATGAAGCCTAGACGTAAAAAGAAACAACAAGATAAAGGGGCACCGAAATGGATGGTGACCTTTTCGGATATGATGACATTAATTCTTGTATTCTTTATTTTATTGTTCTCCATGTCACAAATTGATTTACAAAAGTTTGAAGCTGTTGCTGAATCGTTTCGTAGTAGAGCGATTTTCGATTTTTATCCATCTATGATGGAGTTCGAAAACCCATCTCAACGCCGTAGTAGTGAGCAAGAGCAAAAAGATGTTAGTGAGTATGATTCACCATCTAAAAATAGTGTGAATCAGGATGAAAAAGGAAGCGACCAAAAGGAAGATTCCTTAGATGAGTTGGTTAAAGATGTAAAAAGCTTCTTAGATACCAACGACATGAGTAAAGATATTACTGCTGATCGAACAGATCGAGGGGTTGTCTTGACCCTTCAAGAGCAAGTCCTATTTGAAACAGGTAATGCTGAAATTATTCAAGCAGGCCGACCATTCTTGGATAAGGTTGGTCAATTGTTAGATAAGATACCGAACTATGTGAAGGTAGAAGGACATACGGATAATCGCCCTATCTCAACTTTTCGTTATCCATCTAACTGGGAGCTCTCGGCTGCTCGTGCAAGTAGTGTTATTCGGTATCTAACAGACGCTGAACAACTAAAAGGTTCACGATTTACGGCGGTAGGGTATGGTGCTACACGTCCTATTGCGCCTAATGACAGTCCAGAGAACTGGAATAAGAACCGTAGAGTAGAAATCGTAATACTAGACCCTACTTATCAAGACAATTCAAATCAAACCACTCAAAAAAAAGCGAGCTCAGAGTCATGAGCTCGCTTTTCTTATAGGCTTTGTCCCGAGTTATATTTAAGTCGAATGAACTGTAGGGCTTTTTCTAATGCTTTTTCATTCTTCTCGGTTATTTCAGGTTTGCGAGGGATAGGTTTGTACATCCCAGATGGATCATTCCAGTGAGTCGGAAGTTGGACAGGTGACTTCTCATTCCATTTTGATAACCATTGTTCTGGCAACTCACCATGGAATGGAGTAGATGTACTCATAACCTTCCAAATTTGAGCCCAAGCTCTTGGTACGACTCGCCAAATATCATAACCTCCACCACCTAATGCAATCCACTTCCCATCACAGTATTGATGGGCAAGCTCATGAGCAAGTTGGGGGATCAACTCAAATGTGCTCATGGTGGTGCATAAGTGGGTTAGTGGATCATATACGTGCGCATCAGCTCCATTTTGAGAGACAATCACGTCGGGTTGAAAATATTCAACAACTTCTCGGAAAGCGCTCTCATAAACTTGTTGAAAAGATTCATCCTCTGTAAAGGCATCGATAGGTACATTGAAGCTGTACCCATATCCTTCTTTTATACCTCGTTCATTAACGTTTCCGGTACCAGGGAAAAGATATCTACCTGTTTCATGAATGGATAAGGTACAAACATTAGGGTCATCGTAAAATGCCCATTGCACACCGTCACCATGGTGAGCGTCTGTATCGATATAAAGAACCTTTACATCGTAATGCTTTCGTAAATATTGGATAGCTACAGCGCCATCGTTATAAATACAAAAGCCTGAAGCTTTACGCTGAAAGCCGTGATGAAGGCCGCCTCCCAGATTTAAAGCATGCTTAGCGTGTCCGTGCATAACAGACTCAACTGCAGTTAATGTTCCTCCAACAAGCAAAGAGGCTGCTTCATGCATGTTTTCAAATATAGGCGTATCTTCTGTACCAATGCCATATTCTAATCCATCATCTTCAGATAACTCTCCAACACTCGCTTTTTTAACTGCATTTATGTAAGCTTTATCGTGAGCAAGGTTAAGTTCTTCATCAGACGCTAATCGAGGTGGAATGATGTTTTCCTCATCAAGAGCCTTACTATCTTTCAAAAGTTCATAGGTTAAAATGACCCTCATCTGATTAAAAGGGTGATCATCCCGGAAGCGATATTTCGTTATTTCATCTGAATACACAAAAGCTGAATGGCAATTTACGTCTCGATCCCTGGCAAGTTTGGCCATAGTACTTCATACCCTTCTGCTCTTAAATCTTCTATGATTGGATTCGGATTCATTGTCTGAACACGGAATACGATGATTTTATACTTGTCATCCTTCTGGTATGGATAGACCAAGACCGAAGTGATATTAACTTTTCGCCTTCCTAAAACAGCTGTTACCTCAGGTAAAATACCGGGTTTATCATACACTTTAATTTCAATTTGGGAGCTTTGTACATGAACGCCTGTAAGTTGAATCATGGTATAAAGCATATCTTTTTCTGTTACGATACCGACTAATTTATTTGCTTTTGTTACAGGGACACAAGCAATTTCTTGTTCATAAAAGATAGATGCTGTTTCCTCTACAAAATCAAGTGGGTGTACGGTTATAACAGGTGTTGTCATGATCGTCTCTAACGTATTTTGAAGCTCACTACGATCTTCGTCTTGATAAAAGATAGATGGGCTAGCATCACGTACATCACGATCTGACACAATTCCAATCACCTGATTTTGATCATCAACAATCGGTATATGACGAATATGATATTGGTTAAGTAGTCTTAAAGCGGTTTCAATTGTTTCGTGAGGTTCAAGCTTTATAACCTCGGTTTTCATGATATCTTCAACTAGCATGTTACACTCCGCCTCTCTCTGTACGACTTTTTCTTCTAGCTAAAAAGCGTAGATCTTCAAATCGGTCAATCGATTCTTGCGGAACACGTTCCCCAACTTTCACCATTAAGCAATTGGCTGGGTGGGAAACGATCTCTGGATCATCAGTAGGTTGGGGCGATAGGCCACCGGCTCCCATCATCTTCTCCATAACTTTACGATAGTTCCATATGTTCAATCCCGTGCCTGATAGATCCCAATGCCAATAGTATTCTGTAGAAATGATAATAAAGTTTTCCATTTCATCATCCATCATAGATACTTTTAATAGCCATGAGCCGATTTTATATCCTCGGAATTCTGAGATGACTTCAATGGCACCTAATTCGATGAGGTCCTCCATTTGAAACTTTGACCAGCGCTCAAGTGGGTCAGGGTAGAGGAAAGTAACGTACCCGATAATGGTGTCTTCCGTTCGAGCTATAATAATTCGTCCCTCATCAAAATCTGCAATCTTTTGAACTGCTTCAAACTGCTTGGGAGCTGGTCGGAATGCACGCAGTCCCTCATGAAAATGGTAGTTTGCTAAATCAGTAGATGAAAGAGGTCCCTCAATTGTAATGATTCCTTTTTCTGTTTCAATTTCTTTGGAGTAATACGTTTTATGATGAATCATTTATACACCACCTTACAAGCAACCATGATTTTCTTCCTATTATACATGAAATCTTGTGAAATTTAATGGATAAAGCATAAAGAAAACGTAGCGACTGCCAATTCTATATGTATAGCTTAACAATCTCTTAACGTATAAAAAAGAGGAATGATGAGTACATCATTCCTCTTATGAAGTGTAGTAAAAGCTATTCGTCGGTATTATCTGAGCCAGAGGAATCTGATCCGCTGTCTGTTGAACCTCCAGAGTCTTGACCTCCACTGTCAGAACCGCTATCAGATCCTTCGTCGTTTGTTTCTCCGCTATCGTTAGTTTGATCGTTTGAACTATCATCGTTATTAGAATCATCATTTGATCCGTCATTGGAGTCATTGTTGGAATTATCATCTGAACCAGAGTCGTCATCACTATTACCAGATGAATTATCATCGTTTGAATCAGACCCTGAATTAGAATCGTTTTGATCACCATTATCGTCATTTTCTGGTTCATCTGGAGTAAAGTCACCGTACACAACAGATGGAGAAGATCCTGATTCCATTCCAAAGTAGTCTACCGCACGTACGATATATACACCTCTACCAGAAATACCAATGCTTGTGCCTCCAGAGCTTCCTGCTAGTTGATAAACCCCTCCAGGAGCACTAGCACGATATACGCGATAACCCACGACATCTGAGCTTTCTGAAGGTGACCAATTTAATACTCCGTCACTTGCTGAAACCTGTGCAGGTGCTTCAGGTGCCTGACCATCATTTGGTACTTCTTCAGTAGATGGAACGCGAATGTCTGCCCAACGCTCGTTGTTTGGTACAAGCTTACTGTAGTCTTCTAATTTGTCATAGCCTTTCTCTTTAAGCCACTCTGGGTTAAAAAAGATTCCTTCATTTGTAAATTCAGTTGGTGTAGATGCTCCAGCGACATAAGTTGTTTCACCAATTGTAACGTATTGTGACTGTATTAAACTATCATCTTTTTTAGTCGGTGCATGCTTGGCGTAATAGATATCACTCTTGACTAATCCAAGCTGCTGACAAAGTTCTGTAGGCAATTTACCAGAAGAAGCACAGTAAGAGCTGCTCACAATACCACCAGGACGTTTGAAATCTTTTTCTGGTGCCATTAGTTCTGGTCGGATTTCTGTTGCTGCATTAACAATTTGAGCCCAAAGATTTACGTTTCGGTTACTGTAACCAAGGTTACATTCATAACATTTGTTAATTGGTTTAGGTGTGTCATATCCCATCCACAAACCCATTGTAACATTAGGATTTGTAGCGACGAACCAAGTATCATGCCAATCCTGAGATGTACCTGTCTTTCCAGCCCAGTCCACATTCTTATTGTTCAATTGATATTTAGCGTAAGTTGCTGTGCCGTACTCTAAAACGTCACGCATCATATCAATTGTTAAATAAGATGTTTGAGGACTAAATACATCTTGAGTTTGGCTTTCATGCTCATATAGAACGTCACCGTCTGGGGATTCAATTCGTTCGATCATATAAGCGTCAACGAATTTACCCATGTTACCAAATGTAGCATAAGCATTTGTGTTTTCTTCGATACTTACACCGTTTCTAGTAGCACCAAGAGATGCAGACAGAATGTGCTTATCTTCTTCAATTAATGATGTGAAACCCATTTTTTCTAAGTACGAGCCTGGGTTTTGATCAATAATATCAGCATAAGTTCTAGCTGCAGGAACGTTAAATGATTTTGCCAAGGCATAACGTACAGAAGTTAAGCCGTGAAAACGACCTGTATAGTTTCCAGGTGTCCAAGTATCAGTACCTGCATCAAATTCTTTTTCAATATCTGCTACAACAGAGCCTGGCTGGGCTGCACCTAGTTCAATGGCTGGTGCATAAACGAGAAGTGGCTTCATTGTACTTCCGTTCGGACGTAATGCATTTGTTGCGTGGTTCAAGTTTTCTTTTTCATAATCTCGACCACCAATAAAGCCGACAATTTTACCTGTGCTATTTTCAATTAGCATTCCACCGACTTGAACTGGTTCCATGATTGTTTTTTGTTCTCCGGTTTCAGGGTCCGTAACCTTTTGAGGTTTATCAGGCCCATATTGCTTATACTCTTTTGCGATCTGTTGCATCTTGTCATAGATATCTTTATCTACCGTTGTATGAATTTTATAGCCTTCTTGACGCAAGCTACGTTCTGCTAGGATATTGTACTGTTCACGTAAGGATTCATTAGCTTTTAAATCTTCTTCCGTATAGCCATCTTGTTCAGCTAATTTATCGGCTAAAATCTTTTTAGCCCTCTTTTCAATTTCAATGGTTAACCAAGGATACTCTTGAATTGGTGAAGGCTGAGGTTCAGCAAGGTCAGCAGCGATGTTGTAATTGATCGCTTGTTCGTACTCTTCTGATGTAATCATCTCAGCTTCTTTCATTCGGGATAGAACGGTTCTCATTCGATCCATTCCTGGTGTGATACCTTCAACACTTTTGACTTCACCATTATTTTTAAATGGTGTATATAGGAATGGACTTTGTGGCATTCCTGCCATATAAGCAGCTTGTGCAATATTTAGTTCATCTGCACTTTTACCAAAAATACCTTGAGCTGCTGTTTCAACGCCTGCAATGTTTCGACCTGAAGCATCTCGTCCGAATGGTACTACATTCAGGTAAGCTTCAAGAATTTCATCTTTTTCAAAAAATTTCTCTAAACGCATAGCTAACAACATTTCCTTTGCTTTACGTTCAAAGGAAACTTCATTCGTTAGAATTTGGTTCTTAATTAACTGTTGCGTTAAGGTACTACCACCAGTTTTGACGCTAGCATTTGTGATTTCTTGAAAGATTGCACGCATGATTGCTTTAGGCACAATACCATTGTGCTCTTCAAAGTATGCGTCCTCTGTAGCTATGACGGCATTCTTTAAATGCTCTGAAACTTGGTCTAGTTTTATTTCTTCACGATACAAATCAGAGCGTATTTTACCTAAGTAATCTTCTTGAGCAAAATAGAGTTCTGTGTTTTCTTCATAGTTATAAATATCTTTCTTCATATCTTCTTCCGCACGGACAGGCTCGTCTTTTACAAGTGATGCGAAATATCCTGCACCTAGTCCTCCCGCAAAGAAGATCCCAATCACGCCAACAATGATGAAGAACAAGATGATGTTCCAAATTACATCATAGGTAATTCGGGATGCCTTTTGGATTTTCCCAGTTTCCCACCATGCTTTAAAACGTGATCTATTCGAACCATTTGACTGGTTATTACTCATACTATTACCCCCTAATAATAACACTTGCCATTATACCATAATCCCCCATAAGGAGACATGATTCTACTTTCCTTTTTCATGAAGAATAATAGATTAAATATAGTATTCTTTCATACTTTTATATCTTGCTTTTGTATCAATTACTTCTCACAAACTTTGGCAGAATCTCCGCATTTCGATTATTGCTTTTCACTTTAATATGTGATATAAATATCTCACAGTATTTAAATATTGAACGTTGAAGGGTTGCAGTAATGATTTGTTATCTGATTTTAGAGAGCTGGCGGTTGGTGAAAGTCAGTACAGAACAAATTGTGAATTACGTCCTGGAGTATCTTCTGCGAAATCAGAAGACGGTTAAAAACCGTTATTTTTCCGAGTGGTAACAAGTAAGCTTGTTACAACAAGGGTGGTACCGCGATCAAACCTCGTCCCTTTTATATAGGACGGGGTTTTTTATATGCTCTAAACCTACCAGGAAACGTTATTTCCACCATAATATTCCTTATTCGTGTTATAAGGGAAGATGTAAATACTGTAAACACGTTTTAAGTATTTTTATTGAAAAATCAAAACATGTACCTATGTAAACAAGGAGTGTAATCATGGATATTTTACAAGATTTAAAAGCTCGTGGTTTATTAAACCAAACGACTGATGAAGATGGTTTGAAAGAACAGTTAGCTAACAATCAAGTCACATTATACTGTGGATTTGATCCAACGGCAGATAGTTTACACATCGGAAATTTAGTAGCCATCTTGATTTTAAAACGTTTCCAAGAAGCAGGGCACCGTCCACTCGCTCTTGTTGGTGGTGGCACAGGTTTAATTGGTGACCCAAGCGGGCGTTCAAGTGAGCGTCAACTTAATGATGAAGACACTGTGCGCAACTATAGTGAGAAAATAGCTGGCCAACTTGCGAAAGTTCTTGATTTTGAAAAAGGTGGAAATGCTGCGGTTGTTCGAAATAACTTAGACTGGCTTTCAGACATGACGATGATTGAGTTTTTACGTGATGTTGGTAAGCACTTCGGAGTTAACTACATGTTAGCAAAAGATTCGGTTGAATCCCGTATTCAACACGGTATATCTTTTACTGAATTTAGTTATATGATTTTACAATCTTACGACTTCCTAAACCTATTTCGTAAAGAAAATTGCACATTACAGATTGGCGGAAGTGACCAGTGGGGAAATATTACTGCAGGTCTAGAATTGATTCGCCGCTCCTCAGAAGAAGGAGAAGAAGCAAAAGCGTTCGGTCTAACGGTACCTTTAATTACAAAAGCGGATGGTAGCAAATTCGGAAAAACAGCTGGAGGAGCAATTTGGTTAGATCCTGAGAAAACAACTCCTTATGAATTTTACCAATTCTGGATTAACACGGATGACCGTGATGTTATTAACTTCTTACATTACTTTACATTCTTAAGTCTAGAAGAGATTGATGAGCTTAAGAAAGAAGTTGAAAATCAACCAGAAAAGCGTGTAGCTCAACGTCGTTTAGCTGAAGAAGTAACGACAATGGTTCATGATGAAGCTGCATTAAAACAAGCTCAAAAAATTACAGAAGCATTGTTTAGTGGAGACCTTAAAGGACTAACTGGAGATGAGATTGAGCAAGGCTTTAAAGATGTTCCAACTCACTCACTTTCCGAAGATGAAAAAGGTCTAATTGATCTTCTAGTAGAAGCTAAAATTTCTTCTTCAAAACGACAAGCTCGTGAGGATATCCAAAACGGTGCGATCTATATTAATGGTGAACGTCAACAGGATCTTAAGTACACTGTAGATGCTGAAGATCGAATTGATGGCAAATTTACCATTATCCGTCGAGGGAAAAAGAAGTATTTCTTAATTCGTTATGAATAAGATGAGCGAAAAAGCCTTGAGTGAATGATTGATTCACTCAAGGCTTTTTTTGCTTATGTCACATTTTGTGTAGGGGGATTTATTCAGTTAAATGGCAGGATTGTTGAAGACTTGAAACTGAGAGGAGTCCGTTGCTGTTGAGTAATTTATTGCGGTCAGTGAAACGGCAAGCCTGTTGTGGAAGACAAGCCGAGCCTCCTCGTTCCTGCGGGGTCTCGTCTTGCCTTTGCTACCACGACAGTTTGCCGTTTCCTTCCCTCCACGCGATTATGGAAACTAACGGACCATAATTTGGCTTTCCCACCTCATGTTGGTTGGAAATCATATTCAGAGAAGTTGTTCAGAGCCTTGTCATGATAGGGTAATACTACCTGGAATCAGAACAACTCATCCCTGAACTAAGGCGGTTCCGTTAATCTCCATTCTGCTAAGGCGGGCTGTGGAACGGGTTGACTCCTCCGGTAGAAAGGGCGAGCGAGATCCCGCAGGAACGAAGTGACGAGGAAGATCGATCGGTCTTCCGGGGAAAGCAACCCGTTCCACAGCCCGCCGATCTGCACAAAAGCAACGGAACCATACGCACATTATCTCGATTCCAAGTCTTCCACATAAGGGGCTTTAACAGAATAAGAGCATTACTCAAAATGCCTTGGTGAGTCATGTGTTTTAGTATGAGAATATTTATTACCTTGGTAATACCATAAAATTTCTCCATTCAGGAGGTAACAGGGTTCGGTACTTCGGTTGTAAAAAACGGTCATCAATCAGCACGATAAAACCTTTATCTGTTTCTGTCCGTATTAATCGACCACCAGCTTGAAGTACTTTATTCATCCCAGGATAGACATAAGCGTAGTCAAACCCTTGCCCCGAGTTCTCCTCGAAGTAATCTTTAATGATATCTCGCTCATAGTTTAATTTTGGCATACCTGTACCTATTATGAGAACGCCGTTTAAACGGTCTCCCTTTAGGTCCACACCTTCTGAAAACACTCCACCTAGAACCGCAAAGCCGACTAAAGGTTGATCTCGCCCTTCTTGAAAATGCGCTAAAAACTCCTCGCGTTCTAAATCCCCCATTTGGGTTTCTTGGAGTATCGTTTCAATATGATCATACGCCATTGTAAAAGCCTCATAAACCTCATTCATGTATTGATATGAAGGGAAGAATACGAGAAAGTTACCGGCTTTATTAGTAAATTCTGCCATGGTTCGAATGATAGGTTCTATAGATTGTTCACGGTCTCGGTAACGTGTGGAGGTTGGTTTCACGTAGACTTCAGAGTTTTCCACAGGGAAGGGAGAAGGTATGCTTAACCTATAATTATCTTCCTTCCAACCTAGCATGTTTTGAAAATAGGGCATTGGCATAAGCGTTGCTGAAAAATAGGTTTGTGCTCTATATCCCTTGCTCATCTTTTGAAGTAAACCTGAAGGATCAACACAGAATAGTTTTACACGTACCTCACTTTTATATCGTTGTAAGTACGTAATAAATGATGAATCATATAGTTTTGCAATTCGTATAAAACTTAACGTATTAAAATAAGCCTCTAAGAGCTTATCCTGCTCAACTGATTGCCCAGATTGAACTAATTCTTTTTCTGCACTTTCATTAAACTGCTCAACCAATTCAATTAATGAAGAGGGCTTATGGTCACTTTTCTTCTCTGTTTCATTTTCCATCATTTCTTTTTTCATCTGAAGCATCCGGTCATTAATAGCTTTAGCGGACTCAAAAAGGTCTTCATTTTGATTTTTATAAGTACGCTTTAGGTCGAGAAATTCGGACTTTAAAAGCTCAGAAGAAAACATAGAACGAGATCGGTCTACAAGATTATGAGCCTCATCTATTAATAAAGCTGTTTTAGCTTTCGACTCGTTCCACATTCTTTTTAAAGAAACACGAGGGTCAAAAATATAATTGTAATCACAAATAATAGCATCAGCTTGATAGGAGGCATCTAGGGAAAATTCAAAAGGGCAAACTTGATGCTTTCTAGCATAGGATTCAATCACTTCACGACTCATGTTGGTTTCATGTTGGAAAAGGTCAAGTATAGCACCGTTAATTCGGTCATAATATCCATTAGCAAATTCGCAATAATCTTTTTGGCAAATGGTTTCTTCTTTAAAGCAAATTTTATCTTTTGCAGTTATAGAAACGGTGTGCATGGATAGACCTTGATGATCCATCAAAGAGAATGTTTCTTCTGCAGTTTGTTTTGTGGTTGTTTTGGCAGTTAAATAGTAGATTTGCTCTAAGTATCCTTCACCTATAGCTTTAACAGATGGAAATAGAGTAGAGATTGTTTTGCCAGTTCCAGTTGGTGCATTGGCAAATAGGTTTGTTTTGTCTTGAATGGTTTTATAAACAGCTCCCGCAAGTTTTCGCTGTCCCCTACGAAATTCAGGAAATGGGAAAGGGAGTTCTTGAATGCTCTCGTTTCGTTTCTTTTTATGTTCTAACATTAACTTGGCGTAGGGTGAATACTCGTGGATGACCCATTCAACATAAGGGCGAAGTTCACTTAATGAAACGATTTCTTTAAATCGCTTCTTTTCTTTGGTTTGTTTCTGAATGTATGTAAGCTGTATAGTGATATCCTGTTGATCATGATCAAGTAAATACATAAAAGCATAAAATTTTACTTGCGCCCAATGAACTGGGGATTGATTATGGTCAATATCACTTATATTGAGGGAAGTGGACTTTATTTCATCAATTATAGTAGCTTGACCATCTATTAAAATCCCATCACATCGACCATCTACTGTGTAAGTAATCCCATCAAAGTCTATGTTTGTTTTGAGATAGACTTCTTTTTGGTCATCTTCTTTATATTCATTTTGGATTTCTTGATGAAGAAGAGTCCCCTCATGCATAGAGGTTGCTGTCTTTAAACCAGTATCAATTGAGCCACTTCGATAAACATACTCGACAAGAGAGCGTACAGAGATATGTATGTGTTGCTCCATGTTATCACCAATCTTTTTTTCAAACGTATGTTCTGTTAGTATATCATGTTTAAGGGAAACCGTGTTACAGGAGAGAGAAATGTAGTAATAAAACAATAAAAAACCTGATCTGTAAACAGACCAGGTTTTTCAGAAGCATATTAACGAGAGTAGTACTCAACGATAAGCGCTTCGTTAATTTCAGAAGGCATTTCAGAACGTTCAGGGTAACGAACGTAAGAACCTTCAAATTTTTCTTCGTCAAAAGAAAGGTATTCAGGTACGAAGTTGTTCACTTCTACAGCGTCCTTGATGATGTCAAGGTTAGCTGATTTTTCACGAACACCGATCGTTTGACCAGGCTTCACGTGGTAAGATGGGATGTCTACACGACCACCATCTACAACGATGTGACCATGGTTAACAAGCTGGCGAGCTTGACGACGAGTGCGTGCAAGACCCATGCGGTAAACGATGTTGTCTAGGCGAGATTCTAGAAGTGTTAAGAAGTTCTCACCGTGAACACCTTTCATTTTACCTGCTTGGTCGAACATGCTGCGGAATTGACGTTCGTTAATTCCGAACATGAAACGAAGCTTTTGCTTCTCTTGAAGCTGCATGCCATATTCAGAAAGTTTTTTACGCTGGTTAGGACCGTGTTGTCCTGGAGCGTAAGGGCGTTTTTCTAATTCTTTCCCAGTACCTGTTAAGGAAATACCGAGACGACGAGATTTTTTCCAAGTGGAACCTGTGAAACGTGCCATTGGTCATCTCTCCTTTATCTATTTTATTTGCATAAAATAAAAACAGAGTGTACCGATCTCGCAGACCATTTTGTTTTTCATGTATCTTCGCCCCAGCAGCAGAGGGTTACGCAATACACCTCTAAATGAGGAACAAACTAGTGCAACGGTGGTTCACCTAAGCTGCCTTTTATTTTACACAAAGGCTATTATAAGTTTTTTATATGAATAAGTCAAGGAAACTTTAAAATGAATTATATGAAATAGGGGGGAGGAGTCTCTATAGAAGGTCTATCATGAAAGGATTAATATGATTATTATAATCAAAGTATCTCATATCATGGTATAATGTGCATTATATCAATTTCAAGATAATTATATAGAAGCTTTTAGTGCAAAAGGCTTATTAAATGTGTTGTTTCAGCATATTTATCAAGTTTCAAATACCAATATAGGGGAAAAGTTTACCCTGAGATTAGACTTTTTAAAAAAAATAAGTCAAAATGATTAGGGATTTAAGACTATTACCGATATAATAATGAGAAACCTTTTTATAGTGTAAAACTCCATGGGAGATAAGGTGATGTATGGATGATTACGAATAATTTTCAATCTCAAATATATAGCGATCTAAAAGTTCGATTTTATGATCTATTCACATCTAAATCAAATCGATCTTTTGAACAATTTCTTGATGAAATGACAGTAGAAATGAAAAAATCCCTTTGTCCTTCTGAAATTGGAATTTACATTTATGATGAATGGGAAGACAAGTTTCATTTAAAGTCAAATGCAACGCCTTCACATCGCATAAAGCTATCCCCGTTTACTTTCTCTGAATGGGCGGAATTTAAAGAGGAGAATAGACTTTGGGATACAGAAATACTAAATGGTTCTCGATTATGGAATGACAATAATGACCATTCTAATTTTGTTATCCCTTTAAAGATAGAAAATCGCGTCTTTGGTTTTCTGTTTATTGCTTTTTCTGATATTACTTTTTCAAGAGAATTCTGTTTTGACCTTCAGGCTATAGGGTTTGAAGTGTTAAAAGTTCTGATGAAAATGGAAAGCTATTATAAAACGCTCGATGAAGAGAAAAAGTATGAATTATTATTTCGAGTAACCTCAAAGTTTCATTCTTCCATGAATATGGATGATGTTCTTGCTGAAATCATAGATACACTTCGGGAGGTGTACCCGAAATTTGAATATCACCTGTTATTATCTCATGATTATTCCACCAAACGTGATTTGCCAATAAAAGAGTTAATGTACGATCAAGATATTACGAGTAAAGCTAGTGCACAGGCTTATTTAACTGGGCAAATTCAATTTGAGGATCGAATGGACCAGAGAAAATCCTGTCTATATGCACCTTTAAAAGGGAAGCAAGGAGTTTATGGGGTCTTACAAGTTATCGCTCCAAATTCCATGCTATTTCCTGACGATGATATAGAATTTATAACATTATTAGCCAATACTGCCGGGAATGCTTTGGAAAATGCGAGATTGTACCAACAATCGAAACGTCTGATCTCAGATCTTCAGTTAATTAATGAAACTTCACATAAGCTTAATTCGAATTTACGTTTATCTGAAACGATAACCTATATGGCAGGTCAGATTAAACACTCTTTCGATGCAAAAGAAGTTGGATTTCTCCTTTTCAAAGATGAAGAAGTTACTTCCTATCAAATATTAGATGAAAGTACTGACTATTTCCATTCAAGGGAAGCGGAACAATTAATACATCATATAAATGATAGGTTGAGTAATCATCAAGATGCTTTATTTATTGGAGATTTTTCTGTTAAAAACCCAAATATGAAATGTGAATATCAATCTGTTATGGCTATCCCGATGATTCAAAGAGGGACAGTAAAAGGTGTCGTAATCGTCCTTCACCCTTCACCTTATTTCTTTTCCTTTGAAACATTTAAGTTGTTACAATCGCTTGTTCATCACTCAACACTAGCATTTGCTAACTCAATGTTAAGAGAGGAATTGGAACAGCTGGTTCGTACGGATTACTTAACGAAACTTTATTCTAGAAAGTATTTGGATGAAACGATTAGTGATTACATTAGTCAAGGATATTATGGGGCATTTGTGATTGTTGATATAGATAACTTTAAGCAAATCAATGATCGGTATGGTCATCAAGTGGGAGACCAAGTTATCGTTCAAGTGGGTGACTTGCTGAATGAAGCAATTGGTTCTGCAGGAGTAGTTGCTCGTTGGGGAGGCGAAGAATTAGCCATATATTTACCTAGGCACTCTTTAGAACAAGCCTTTGCACAAGCTGAACGTTTAAGAACAACAATAGAATCTTCTACGAATCCAACTGTAACGATTTCTTGTGGTATTTCTTATTGGCAAGGTAATCAAGACAATTTAAAAGATTATTTTATCCGTGCAGACCAAGCACTTTATGAAGCGAAAGAGGCAGGGAAGAACCAGGTTCGGCATGAAGGGGATATGGGGTATATTCAATATTAAGTCACACAAAAGCCATGGAGTTGATCCATGGCTTTTTGTTTTTAAAGGTATTTTGACGTCAATTCTGCAAATTGGTTTAGATACTTTTCGTCTACTTCATCAAAACGGTTTTTAATAGGGCTATCAATATCTAGTACACCAAATAGTTCTCCGTCAACATACATCGGGACGACAACTTCTGATTGGCTAGCTGCATCACATGCGATATGGCCTGGGAATTGATGGACATCTGCAACAACTTGCGTTTTACCTTCAGCGATCGCAGTTCCACAAACACCTTTTCCAGATGGGATTCGTACACATGCAGGTAGTCCCTGGAAAGGTCCAAGTACCAATTCATCTTGTTTCCAAATATAAAAACCAACCCAGTTAACTTGGTCTAAGAATTGATTTAGCAAAGAAGAGGCATTAGAAAGGTTAGCAACCTGATCCTGTTCATCCTCTAAAAGAGCTTTTAATTGTTTTAATAGGAATTCATAATTTTGTTCTTTTGTGCCACTATATTGCTCGACATGAAACATCAGTAATCCTCCTCAATAGTCATAAATGTGTTAGGTTCTGATCCTTTCGACAGATTCAGCTCGGAAAGTGACGAGAGAATGTTGCAGGAATTCCCCTCCCTAAGGCGAAATCAGTCTAGTAGGAGGGGGAATATTGATGAGAAATGCTACAACGAAACAGAAAGTGATGGATGCTGCTGGATATTTGTTTTTTACTAAAGGTTACCATGGCACTTCTGTACGTGAGATCGCAGGCAGAGCTAAGGTGAATGTCTCGTTGATTAGCTATCATTTTAAGAATAAGCAAGGCCTGCTTGAATATTTAATGGTAGAGTATTTTGAACCGTATATTGAGCTCTTAGAAGAATATGCTCAAAAAGAAGATACAAGAGAATCATTTTACCGATTAATAGAGCTTATTATACAGTATAAAAAGAAACACTATCAATTTACATGTTTCGTTCATCGTGAATTAACTCTCGATAATGTTCTGGTACGTGAAATGATGGTGACGTATTTGGCTAAGGAAAAATATATTCTCTATCGTTTGTTTAAACAATGCTTACATGGTTCTGGGATAAAAGGCACTCAACTACAATATTTGTTCCTCCAATTTAAAGGTATGCTTATGACGCCATTTATGATGCCTTATGATATGAGAGATCAGAACGTTCTGGATCACTCAGATACCTATTTTTCAAAACAGTATTCCAAAACGATCATTCAATGGTTTGATCACTTAATAGATAGTCATAAATATTGTTATAAGAAAGAGGGGGTTATTTAAAATATTGTTCTAGGTGCTCATATCCTTTTCCTAAGTCCTCGGCTTTATGGGCATCTGAACCATACACTAAATGGATCCCTTTATTCTTTGCTTTAGCTATCACATTTTCTGGCGGATAACTTTCAAGACAGTAAGGTTTACGAAGCCCGGCACTATTTACATCTAAGGAATAGTTATGCTCGTTGATTTTATCTAGTATATGGTCGATCTCCTGATCAAAGGAAGTAGTGGCCGGGTATTGATTTTTAAATTTTTGAACTAATGTCATATGTCCGATACGTTCTGGTTTATAAGCCCCTAAGTCAGCTGATATTGATTGTAAAACTGTATCGAAATATCGCTTATAAACAGCATCCACCGAACCCAAGCGTTGCACAAGTTCCTTAAAAGCTTCTACCCCATAATCCATACATACATAATCCTCGCCAGCTTTTAAAAAATGAACAGAAAGGATGCTGTCCGTTAACATAGGTCCATAGGTATTCAAAAATTCCCTGATTTCTCCTTCATACCCCTCAATATAATCTAATTCCAAACCGATATGAACAGTAATATCCTTTTTGTACGTTTCTTTTATATCCTGTATTGCTTTAATGTAAGATTCCATGTCTTTTAATGATATCGCACTATCCTTTGTAGGCACTGGATCATGAAAACTTTTTGGTAATGGAGCATGCTCTGTAAAGCTTATCGAATGATAATTTAAAAAAATGGCGTTTTCAACGTATTGTTTTAGGGTATCGCGTGTTCCATGGGGGCAAAATGGTGTGTGGACATGCCCGTCTATTATCATCTTATATTCGCTCCTTATAGGAAAAAATTACATTTACTTAATAAATTTGAAAAATTTTAGCCAAATAGGCTGTATACATGGTATCATAAAGGCAATATCTCTACATAACTAGACTCGATTTGACAATTTAGAGGATTACGGTTGTTCAATAAGGTTATGTCAAAAGTAGTCCAATCACTATAATAGGATGATTTCGGTTACTTTTGCATCCTTGTTGAACATAAAATTTAATTTGAAAGACTTTGCTGTTAGGAGGCTTTTTATGGGGTACGTCATCGCTGTCATACTCACTTTGATTGTATTTATTATTTATGGTTTGTTGTTAAGGAAAAAAGTATATGATGCTGTCGACCGACTAGAAAGCTGGAAAATGCAGATTACCAATCGGCCGGTTACAGAAGAACTGGCTAAAATTAAGAACCTTAATTTATCAGGTGAAACACAAGAAAAATTTGAATCTTGGCGTGAAGAATGGGATGATATCTTAGCCAAACAGCTACCAGACCTTGAGGAAGGCCTGTTTGATGCTGAGGAATATGCTGATAAATATCGATTCCGATCTGCCAAAAAAGTTATCAATGAGGTTGAAGAGAGCCTTCAATCTATTGAAAGTTCTATTAATGGTATGTTTGATGAAGTAGATACCCTATTACACTCTGAAGAAAATAGCAGAAAAGATATTGAAGCTCTACAACCTTACGTTAAAGAGTTTAGGAAAAAGCTTTTACAACAGCGACATCGATACGGTAAGGCAGAAGTTCGGTTTGAAATGCAAATTGATGAACTTGAAGAACGAATGCTTAAATATTATCAACTTGTCGATCAAGGAGATTATTTCGAAGCTCAATCTGTTGTTCAAGAAACCAAAGAAAAAATGGAACAACTTGAGGAAAAACTAGAAGAGTTCCCGGTACTATATAAAGCATGTCACCAAGAGCTGCCGTCAGAGTTGGATGACCTTCAATCTGGAATACGAAAGATGAAAGAAGACGGTTACCATATTGAACTTTTTGGGTTTGATAAAGAGATTCAAAATTACCAAGAGGAGCTTTTAGGTTTTGTAACATCTCTTGAGAAAGCTGAAATGGATGATGCAAAATTACGTGTTCCAGAGATTGAAGAACGAATTCAAGAGATTTATAGCGAGTTGGAAAAGGAAGCTATTGCAAAGAACTATATTGATCATCATCAACCACAATTATACAAACAATTACAAACGACTAAAGAAGACATGAAAGAAACAAAAAATGAACTTGAGCGACTACAAGATACATATCAACTAGAAGATAAAGACCTTGAAATGCATATGAGTTTAGAGAAATGGTTAAGTCTCCTAACTAAACACTTTGATGAGTTGAAGACGAATATAGATAAGGAAGAAACAGCTCATTCTTCTATTCGTTCTGATTTAGAAAACTGGGAAACACAGTTAGCAGAATTAGTCGACCAACATGAACAATTTAAAGAACGTCTTTTCAACTTGCGAAAAGGAGAACGAGAAGCCTCAGATCACATAGACGAATTGAAAAAAGAGCTTTTAACTGTTCACCGGAAGCTACAAAAAAGTAATTTACCTGGAGTTCCTGTGTATATTCGAGATGTATTACAAGCTGCAACTGAAGCTTTAGCTAAGGTTGAAGAACAATTAGATTGTCAGCCATTAGATATGGCTAAAGTACATGAATCACTTGATTACGCTAAAAAAGAGGCAAGTAAAGCAAAAGAGCAAACAGAACTTCTATTAGACCAGGCTCATATGGCAGAGCAAGTTATTCAATATGCCAATAGATATCGTAGTAAAGACCCATTCTTAGCTGCTAAACTAGCTGACTCAGAAGGTGCATTTCGTTCGTATGAATATGATGTGGCACTAGAACAAGCATCTGCAGCGTTAGAGAATGTGGAACCAGGAGCATTACAGCGCATTGAAAGCAACATGAAAACCCCCGTTGGATAGGTGATGTTATGCAAAAAAGATTGTTAATAAGTTTAACTGTTATATCAGGACTTGTTTGGTCATCCGTTATATTGTTGTTCTTTTTCCCTGGTGATCAAATGAAAGCTACATCACATGTAAGCCGTGCGGAGGTTACTGTAGAATCAAAAGCTCCTCAGGATTATGGCATGTTCGTTCAGCATTTAGCTGAAATCCGTTCGCCTCAAGTTCGTCCTCAAAACAGTAACATTACTGCTAGTGGTGGGATAACTCGTGAATGGGTAAATAAAATGGGAAAAGATAAATTCTCTGTTGATGATTTATTAGCTTCTATAGAACAAGAAAAGAACACCCCTCTCGATTCCAAGAAGGAATAAGAGAGGGGTGTTTTGTTTTGGGGACTCTTTCTTCTTCCATTAAAGCCCCCTTATCTGGAAGACTTGATTTCGATATAAGGTGAGTATGGTTCCGTTGCTTTAATGGAGTGCGGCGGGCTGGGAAATGGGCTGCTTTCCCCGGACGAACGATCGAGCCTCCTCAGTCACTACGTTCCCTGCGGGGTCTCGCTCGCCCGTTTTTCCGGAGGAGTCAGCCCGTTTCCCAGCCCACCTTAGCCGTATTGAGGTTAACGGAACCGCAGCCTAATAAGTATTTCTGTTTTGATTTGTTAGTTGCACCTTAATTAGATTGAAGAGGATTTGGATCCTGAGATAAAGCTTGTTTATAGCATTTCTGATCTCCATATAATACTTCTGATGCGCTATGGAAGATCAACTAATTAGAGCTGGGGTCGTTAACCTACATACCAATGGGGGAAGGAAACGGCAAACTCCCGCGGTAGAAAGGGCGGCCAAGACCCCGCAAGGAGCGTAGCGGATGAGGAGGCTTGGACGGTCTTCCGCAGGAGTATTGCCGTTTCAATGACCCCCACGCCTCACAAACGCAACGAACACACCATCTCACTCAGAAGCTTATTCCAGATTACTGCCATTTAACGGAATAACTTCTTATCGAATTTAAAGAAATAAAATTGATTAATGAATCTTTTCTTTTCTCCCCTAATCTATACGTTTTGATTATTTATGAAAATGGTTTGATATAATAAAAGATAATATATGGATTCGTTTCTAGTTTGGATACATATTAAAAGAGAGCTCATCTCTACTGAGATATATTTAAAAAGTAATCAAGTTGTGATACGATATTGGAATGCAAATGATAATAAAGGGGTTCGGGCGATATGATTTATTTTGATAATAGTGCAACGACGAAGCCTTTTCCCGAAGCGTTAAAAAGTTTTCAACAGGTTTCCGAACGTTATTATGCAAATCCATCTTCTATTCATAGTTTTGGAAGTGAAACTGAAAAGCTTTTGCTTCAGTCCAAGAAGCAGGCAGCTCAGCTTCTAAATGTGAATCAAGAAGAGATCATATTTACATCTGGTGGAACTGAAGGAAATAACTTAGCGATTAAAGGAATTGCTCTTCAACACCAGAATCGAGGTAAACACATTATTACAACGACTATAGAGCATCCATCTGTGTTGGAAGCATGTCGTTCATTAGAAAGTTTAGGTTTTGAAGTCACATACCTTCCTGTTGACGAAGAAGGAAGATTAAGTGGAGATGATGTTAAGAATGCAATCCGTAACGATACCATATTGTTAAGTGTGATGCATGTTAATAATGAGCTTGGGACTGTCCAACCTATTGAAGAAATAGGTCATATTGCAAGTCAGCATCCTAAAATGTTCTTCCATGTGGATCACGTGCAAGGGCTGGGTAAACTTTCGCTTAATTTCCATAGCTCCCACATTGATTTATGTACGATGTCTAGTCATAAAATACATGGATTAAAAGGAGCAGGGATGTTATATGTGAAGAGGAATACGTCCTTGTTTCCGTTGCTTCATGGAGGTAGCCAGGAGGCTTCGTACAGAGCAGGCACAGAAAATCTAGCTGGTATTGTAGCTATGGTTAAGGCCTTACGAATGATTTTAGATAAACAACAAAGTCAGTACAGACATCTTCAAAACTTAAATAAACAGTTAAGAGATTGTCTTAAGGATGTTCCTCAGGTGATGATAAATTCTCCAGAGGATAGCGCTCCTCACATCTTAAATTTTTCAGTGCCAGGCTATAAACCTGAAGTTGTGATTCATGCTCTTGGAGAAAAAGGTATTTATATATCCACCAAGTCCGCTTGTTCTTCTAAAAATGCGGATGAAAGTGCTGTATTAGCTGCATGTGGACATCAGTTTAAACGATCCTCATCTGCATTAAGAGTTAGTTTATCTTATGATAGTACGAAAGAAGAAGTGGAAACGTTTTGTGAGGCGTTTAAAGACGTCATGAATCAATTAAGTGAAGTAATGGGGTAGATAACATGAACTATGATCATATATTAATCCGATACGGTGAAATGTCGTTAAAAGGGAAAAACCTGAAGCAATTCGTAGCTCGTTTATATGAGAACGTTAAAATAAAGTTAGCTAATTTTTCCAATATCCAAATTAAACGTAATCGAAGTCGTATGTACATTTTGCTAAATGGGGAAGATCCTGAGCCAATTATGGAACAACTTAAAGATGTATTTGGGATACAATCCTTTAGTTTAGCAATTAAATCTGATAGTGAAGAAGAGCAAATTAAAAAAGCGGTTATGTTTGCGTTAACAGAGCCAGAAGATGTGAAAACATTTAAAGTTTCAGTAAGACGCGTAGATAAGGATTTTCCGATTGGTTCTCAAGATATGAACCGTGTTCTAGGTGGGCACCTTTTATCCAATACAGAAGGGTATTCGGTAGATGTTCATAATCCTGATATAGAGCTTCAAGTTGAAATTCGTAAAGATGGAACTTATATAACTTCGAAAAAGATTCCGGGAGCTGGTGGATTGCCAGTAGGTACTTCTGGTAAGAGCTTATTATTGCTTTCTGGAGGAATCGACAGTCCGGTAGCTGGATACTTGTCAATGAAGCGCGGTGTTGAAATGGAAGCTATCCACTTCCATTCCCCGCCTTATACAAGTGAACGCTCTAAACAAAAAGTGATGGACCTTGCAAAGCAACTCACACGTTTTGGGCATAAACTCCGTGTTCATGTCGTTCCATTTACAAAGCTACAACAAACGATTTATCGTGAAATTCCTGAAGGATACGGAATGACTGTTATGCGTCGTTTGATGATGAAAATCAGTGAGTGTGTTGCTGAAAAAGAAGGAATCCTTTCCTTTACAACTGGAGAGAGTCTTGGTCAAGTAGCCAGTCAAACCATGGAGAGTATGAATACGATTAACGAAGTAACCAATTATCCGATCATTCGTCCACTGGTATCCATGGACAAGCTTGAGATTATTGATATTTCGAAACGAATTGATACGTATGATATTTCCATTCGTCCATATGAAGATTGTTGTACAGTATTTGTGCCAAGTCAGCCAAAAACACGTCCAACCCGTGAGAAAATCAATGAATTAGAGGCAAAAGTTGACTTCTCTAAGGAATTAGAAGAAACGCTTGAATCCATTGAAGTCATTGAGTTCAAGGAAGAAGCAGAACAAGAAGATGAGTTCTCAGATCTTTTATAATGACTGAGATTTCATGAACTACCAATAACTGAATGGATTGATCTCGCTTTGTTACACATGCTAGGTAACAAGGAGGTGAGTTCATCATGGCAAACAACAACTCTAACCAACTTGTAGTACCTGGTGTACAACAAGCTTTAGATCAAATGAAAACTGAAATTGCACAAGAATTTGGTGTTCAACTTGGTCCAGATTCAACGTCTCGCCAAAACGGTTCTGTTGGCGGTGAAATCACCAAGCGTTTAGTTCAAGCTGCTGAACAGCAGTATAACGGTCAACAACAATAATGAATAATATGGTAAGAGGGTAGTGAGTGAACTCACTACCCTTTTTTAACTTTAAGAATGAATTTGTTCAATTATATGGCAGTTATCTGGAATAACTGTTTTAGTGAGAGAGGCGGTTCCGTTGCTATTGTGGAGAGCGGTGGGCTTGGGAACGGGTTGCTTTCCCCGGACGAACGATCGAGCCTCCTCATACGCTACGCTTCTTGCGGGGTCTCGCTCGCCCGTTTTTCCGGAGGAGTCAACCCGTTCCCAAGCCCACCTTAGCCGAATGGAGATTAACGGAACCGCAGCGATAATGTGAGGAAATGCTTGCGGACAATTGTTCCGTTATTTGACCTTAAAATGACTTTCTTACGGACATTTATTCCGTTATTTGCATCAAATCACCTTGAATAAGCCCAATTTGTCATAAATAAGGTACCATATGTCCGTAACGACTCTCGAAATGCCTTAAAAGTTCAAAATAACGGAACCGATGTCCGTAACGTTTAGATCTCAAGTAACTAGGGTCCGTTAATCTCCATAAACGCAAAGGGGTGAGGGAAACGGCAAACTCCCGCGGTAGAAAGGGCAGATGAGACCCCGCAAGGAGCGTAGCGTATGAGGAGGCTGAAAGTAAATAATGAAGATCGACTAAGACCGCCACATCGTGTGGCAACGTCGACCTACCCCACGTCGTGTGGGGCAGCAGGAGTATTGCCGTTTCACTGAACCCCTCCCCCTCATAAAAGCAACGGACCTTCACCGCACAATATCTCGAAATCAAGTCTTCCACATAAGGGGGCTTTTATGGAAGAGTGAGTGAAACAAGATTCTCTGAAAACACTTTTGTAGTAAAAACATATAATAAATACAAAAACTAGTCGATTCATAACCATTTTGTTATGATGTGAGTATTCAATTCGCTAAAGTGAAAAACCGTTACTGATATAAAGGAGAATGAATATGGGAGAACTTTGGTTTGGTGGAACGATCTACACCATGGAGAAGCCGAATGAGCGAGTAGAAGCTGTCCTTACACAAGATGGAATTATTTTAGCAGCGGGAAAAGAAGAAGAAATTCGAGATGCATACTCTTCTACAATTGCGACTGAGCATGATCTCAAAGGAAATGTTCTTTATCCGGGTTTTGTAGACAGCCATTTACATATAATTGGTCATGGTGAAAAGTTGATGAGATTAGACTTATCACAAATGACTTCTGTTAATGAAATGAAACAAGCACTAAAAAACTATGCTTCTAACCTTCCGGAAGGTGAATGGTTAATTGGAGAAGGATGGAACGAAAATTTATGGGAGGATCCTGAGGTTCCACATAAACATGAGCTAGATGCTATATCTACAAAACATCCTATCATGTTAACTCGTGTATGTCGCCATGCCTTACTTGCCAATTCTCAAGCCATTGAACTTGCAGGAATAACGGAGCATAGTGAGGATCCACAGGGGGGAAAGATCGTACGTGATGATCATGATCAAATGACGGGCTACTTTCTTGATACAGCACAAGAACTCATTAAAGGAGCAATGCCTGAGTTTAAACAAGGGTATCTTGAGAGAGCAATCCGTTTATCTGTTCAAGATTTATGGCAAAACGGTATTGTTGGTGGACATACAGAAGACATGAATTACTACGGTGGATTCTTTAAAACACACCAGGCCTACTTAAATACGATTAATGGGGACCAGTTAAAGTTTCGAGCACACTTGTTAGTCCATCATGGTGTAGTAGATGAAATGATTGATTTAGGTCACAGTTATAAAACAGGCACTGATTTTGTGGAATTTGGAGCCATGAAAATATTTGCGGACGGAGCTATTGGAGGGCGTACGGCGTGGTTATCTAAGGATTATACAGATGATAAGGGTAATCAAGGGATGCCGATTCATGAAGATAAAAACTTAAAGCAACTAGTAAAACGAGCACGTAATGATCATCTCCCTATAGCTGTTCATACAATTGGAGATAAAGCAGTTGAAGCTGTCTTGGAAGCTATACAGGAATATCCTCCAACTAGTCCTGACTTACGTGATCGTATTATTCATGCTCAATTTTTACGAGAAGATTTAATTGAAGAACTACAAAAGGTGAACGCAATTATTGATATTCAGCCTACTTTTGTATCATCTGATTTCCCTTGGGTAATTGAACGAATCGGTGAAGAACGTTTACCGTACGCCTATGCTTGGAAAACGTTATTGGATAAGGGCATTCCATGTGCGGGAGGCTCTGATGCTCCGATAGAAGAAATCAATCCTCTTCTTGGCATGCGAGCAGCCGTGTTACGAAAGGCAGATTCAGATGGAAAAGTGTATGGAGAAGATCAGCAACTTTCCATGTTCGAAGCGGTATCATTATATACAACGGGTAGTGCTTATGCTATTGGCGAGGAAGATAAACGTGGGAAAGTTGAAGCAGGTTACTTAGCTGACTTCACAGTTTTAGACAAAGATTTATTTGCTATTTCACCTGAAGAAATTACTTCTGCTAGAGTGGTTCAGACGGTTGTTAGTGGAGATATTGTTTATAATTCCTAATAAAAAAAGCTTTTGCTAAGGGATATCCCAGAGCAAAAGCTTTTTACTTAATTATAAGAACGTACGCTTCACGCGTTCCCAATAAGAATTATCCTTCAACTTAATCGTCTTAATAACTTTATCACTTAACCTGATATCAAGGTTGTGGATGTTTCGAATCGGTAAGGCTTCATTGTCCATTCCGATGATTGGATAGTCATTCCCATCTTGTAGGAGTTTTAACGATAACTTTCTATCTCCACTCAAAATAAAGGAAGAACCAAGTGTGCGATAACGATTATTATTAAGAGACGCTAACTCAGAAACTTGAAAACAAGGAAGCTTTGGATCGACCACGGCTCCTTTAGTGGACTTATTGTACCCTGTTGAACCAGTAGGAGTCGCAACAATTAAGCCGTCTCCCTGGAATGTTTCAAAGTGAATATCATCAATGTACACATCAAGCACGATTGTTTTAATAATCGTAGAACGCATGCTCATTTCATTTAAGCAATAAAATGAAGAATCCCCGTTTACATCAGCCTCAATAATTGGGAAACGTCTAACCTCTAACTCTTCATACATCATGGAGTGCACCATTTCATCAAATCGATCTAAGTTAAAATCACAGTATAAGCCTGCTTCTTCACCAGAACGTGTGATACCTGTGTATAAGCAATCTTGTCGAAAGCCTGTTTTTCGTACGGCTTGTAGGAACATTCCGTCCCCACCTACACTCACAATGATATTAGCTTCTTGGTGATCTTCCACGATATTGAAACCGTTTTCCTTCGCGAGATTAAAAAGGGGTTTCAGTTTTTGTTCTAGTTCCTCGTCCTTCTTGTAGAAAAAATATAAGTTGCTACCTTTTGCCATTTTTGGACACTCCCTTCACTTTCATAATAAATCATAACAAAAATAACATCTATGTTTCATGTTTAAAATGACTATACTAAGCAGAAAATGGATAGTGAGGAGGACGTATATGTGGTGGATCGCACTATTATTATTTCTATTCGTTAATATGATTGTCGTTATTTTCACAAGATTATTCTTCACCATTTCCTATATTCATAAATCTGATGGTGACTTTTTAAGCATAGAACTCCGTTTTTGGAGATGGGTTCGATTAAAGAAAGAAATCCCAATGGTTACTGTTGATAAAGAAGAAATGACGGTGAAAACGAAACAAAAAGAAGAATATGGACAAGATAAGAAAGAGGAAGAAGAGAAGGATTATTCACCAGAAGATATCAAAACGCAACTCGAAAGCGTGAAAGACTTCCTAGATCGTGTCGTAGGATTTCATCGCATTCTTAGGCGTTTTTTATCAAAGGTACATGTTCATACATTACTTTGGGATACACAAGTAGGTACATCAGAAGCAAGTACAACAGGAATGCTTTGTGGCGGAATATGGACATTAAAAGGTAGTATCGTAGCCTTTATTTCTAGCTATATGCAACTGAATACAGCACCGGAATTATATGTAACTCCCTATTTTCAACAAAAACATTCTCAAACTCGCATAAAGTGTATGATTTCATTTCGCTTTGGACAAGCTATACTCGCAGTGTTTTTAATTGTACGGCATACGCAAGGTCGTGTCCCTAAATTTAGAAAGAAAACTGCTTAAACCGAAGAAGGAGGATTTACGATGTCTGAACATCCAATTCAAGGTCTAATGACAACTGCATTGGAAAGCTTAAAAGATATGATTGATGTAAATACGATCATAGGAGATCCTATTGAGACACCAGATGGTAGCACTCTAATACTAACTGTTTCCAAGGTAGGCTTTGGTTTTGCTGCTGGTGGAAGTCAGTTCAAAATGGGCAAATCTTCAGATAGACATCAATCAGATAAAGGTCAAAATGATGGTGATGGATCCCAAGGCCAAGGGCAAAGCGAACTTCCATTTGGCGGAGGTAGCGGTGGAGGAGTTTCGATCACTCCGATTGCTTTCTTAATTGTCAATAAAACTTCAGGTGTAAAGATGATTCACCTTGATGAAAATACACACTTGTACGAGCGCATGCTAGACCTTGCACCACAAACCGTACAAAAAATTCAAGAAGTACTTAGTAAAGGTTCAAAAAAAGATGGGTCTTCATCAAGAGGGGATCAACAGCAACAATCCGAACAACGAAACGGGAAGCAAAATAACCAGAATTTTTCCTGGTAGGTTATCGTTAGACATCTAAGAAAACTGCCTTCATAATACATAGTAGGCAGTTTTCTTTTTGAGAGAAGACTGACATTTATATTATCGTTATGATATACGAGGAGGATACAAAATCATGGCAAATGTTACGTTTAAAAACAACCCAGTCACCCTAGTTGGAGACGAAGTGAAGGTTGGGGAAAAAGCCCCTAATTTTACCGCATTAGCGAATGACTTATCAGAGGTTTCGTTAAAAGATTATGAAGGTCAAGTAAAATTGATTAGTGTCATTCCTTCAATCGACACAGGGGTATGTGATGCACAAACCCGTCGTTTCAACGAAGAAGCAGCAAAACTTGATAATGTAACAGTGCTAACGATTAGCATGGATCTTCCTTTTGCACAAAAACGCTGGTGTGGAGCAAACGGTATCGAAAATGTTGATACACTTTCTGATCACCGTGATGCATACTTTGGTGAAGCGTTCGGCGTACTCATTAAAGAAATGCGTTTACTAACTCGCTCTGTATTCGTTGTAAATAGTGATGATGAGGTCGTGTATGCAGAATACGTTCCAGAAGCAACCGACCATCCTGATTACGATGCAGCCATTGAAGCAGCAAAAGAAGCAAAATAACTAGAACCCGGCTGACGTGGCCGGGTTTTCTCATGTAAAATAAGTAAGGCTATTAATATATCCAGCAAGAAATCTTGCTTTTTCTAAAGAAGTGGAGGAGAAATCGTGGAACAATCAAATGTAGAGCAACTCTATACATGGTTAGATGAAGCAGTGGAGTTAATTGGACAAGAAGTAGATCTTTCCTATTTAGAGCTTTTACCTTTAGCTGGGGAAACCCTTTTTGAACAACAGCCAACCCAAGAGTATAGCGAGGAAATACAAGCTAAATTAAAAGATAAACTAACTCATATATCCGTAGAGGATTATAAAAAAGAAGAAATCCGTAAGGCAATGCAGCTTGCTATACTTAAAGGAATGAAAGGGACAACCCAACAGCAGCATCATATTACACCGGACTCTGTAGCGATCTTTATGGGGTATTTGGTTCAAAAGCTTACCAATTCAGATCAAAAGACATTACGTTTGTTTGACCCTGCCTGTGGCACTGCAAACTTATTAACTGCTGTCGTTAATCAAATGGAACAAAATGTGGAAGCCTATGGGAGTGAAGTAGATCAAACTCTCATTCAATTGGCACTTATGAATGCAAACTTGCAGAAAACTGAAATTGAATTTTTCCACCAAGACAGCCTGAGTCCATTTTTATTAGAACCTGTTGATATGGCTATTGCAGACTTACCCGTAGGTTATTATCCGAATGATGTACAGGCAAATGAGTACAAATTAAAAGCTGATGAAGGCCATTCTTATTCCCATCACTTATTTATTGAGCAGAGCTTAAATTATGTGAAAGAGGCTGGATACGCTTTATTCCTGATTCCAAACTTCTTATTTGAAAGTGATCAGTCTGAAAAGCTACATGCTTACTTACATGAACATGTTCACATTGTAGGAGTATTACAACTTCCTGAATCGATGTTTAAGAACGAAAAGTTTGGAAAAAGCATTTTTATTGTTCAGAAAAAAGGACAATACACAAAGACGCCATCACAAGCTCTAATTGCTCAACTTCCATCCTTTCAAAATGTCGAAGCAATGAATGATATGGTCGGGCAAATCAACGAATGGTTTAAGAAGGAACATCTGTCCAAATTTTAAGAAAATAAAGATTTCATTCGGAAAGCGTTACCAATTTCATAAGTGTCTTGAAATGCTTAATGACGGGTGGTTAAATGGGAAATGGTAATCATGAACCTAGGTTATTAAGGGGATGAAAATATTGAGTAAAATTTTAGCCATTAATGCTGGTAGCTCTTCACTGAAATTTCAGTTGATTGAAATGCCAGAGGAAAAAGTTATTACAAAAGGCCTTGTTGAACGTATTGGCCTTCCTGAATCTGTATTTACGATCGAAGTGAACGGTGAGAAAAATGAAACCGTTACGGATCTACCTGAGCATGGTACAGCTGTTCAAATGTTAGTTGAAAAGCTTACTGGGTTAGGTATTATAGACTCTCTTGATGAAATTGAAGGAATTGGACACCGTGTAGTACATGGTGGCGAGCGTTTCGCTGACTCTGCACTTGTTACAGAAGAGGTAATTAAAGAAATTGACGAAGTTTCTGAGCTTGCACCTCTACACAACCCAGCGAACCTAACTGGAATTCGTGCATTCCAAAAGGTACTACCTAACGTTCCAGCTGTCGTTGTGTTCGATACAGCGTTCCACCAATCAATGCCAGAGCAGTCCTTCTTATATAGTCTTCCATATGAGTACTATGAAGAGTATGGTATTCGTAAGTATGGCTTCCATGGTACATCTCACAAGTATGTATCCCAACGTGCTTCAGAGTTGTTAAACCGTCCTGAAGAGCACCTTCGCATTCTTTCTTGTCACCTAGGAAACGGAGCAAGCATTGCTGCAATTGAAGGCGGAAAATCTGTGGACACATCCATGGGCTTCACACCACTTGCTGGTGTAACAATGGGAACTCGTTCAGGTAACATTGACCCTGCACTTATCCCGTATATTATGCAAAAAACTGGGAAAACAGCTGAAGAAGTTCTTCACGTTCTTAACAAAGAAAGTGGTATGCTTGCTTTATCTGGTTTCTCTAGTGACTTACGTGATATTGAAGATCGAGCTAAAGAAGGCGATGAGCGTGCAGAGCTAGCTCTTGAAGTATTTGCAGCACGTATCCACAAATATATCGGTTCTTATGCTGCTCGTATGCACGGTGTAGATGCTATTGTATTTACAGCAGGTGTAGGTGAAAATAGTACAACAATCCGTGAGCGAGTTCTTCAAGGACTTGAATTCATGGGCGTTTATTGGGATCCATCCCTTAACCAGGTACGCGGAAAGGAAGCTTTCGTAAGCTACCCTCATTCTCCTGTTAAAGTAATGGTCATTCCAACAAACGAAGAAGTTATGATCGCTCGTGACACGGTTCGTTTGATTGAAGAGAATAAATAATTTGAAAAAGCTGCTGATTTAGATTCAGCAGCTTTTTTTTACTTTAAGAAAGTATAAAATTCAGCAATGAAGCAATTCGAAGTAGTGAAAATTTTGAAGTTATGAAGTATAAGCGCAACTAAACCTCTGTCTGCGTCTTAAACGCTTGCCAATCGGCAAGTTTTCTTTATGTACATGTAAACAAGTCATAGTCAAATATACATCATAATAAGAAGGATATCCTTCGCTTTTTTTTAGCGATCACGCTACAATAATGGGAAAAGGTTTTAGGAGGTGTAAGAATGAGTAAAGAAAAAGTATTACACGATATCCAACATTGGGAAAGACAATGGAAGGATTATCGAGCGAATGACTTTGAGATGATGTATGATCAATGGATGAATAAATCGTTTCAGGATATGTCGAATCGTACCCGAAAGAAATTTTTTCATCAGATTGATCAGTGGCTCTTTCATACGCATGCTTACATCCAAGGGACGGCTTTTCAAAATGAGGCACGAGAGCGTATTTTAACAAGTGGGCGCATTTTTCAATCAGATATTGATCATATAGAAGATATGAAAAACCTCACGATCGATCAGCTTACATATTTAGCGCATCAACAAGTGGCAAAAGGAAAGCTTTATTCATTCGCACAAGGCGGTCTAACGGGAACAGGAGGGCTTCTACTATTAGGGATTGATTTTCCGGCTATGTTGATCTTAAATGTTCGAGCTGTCCAGTTAATTGGGCTTACATTTGGCTATGAAGTAAATCACCCTTACGAAATGATGTTATCCTTAAAAATCTTTCATGCTGCAACACTACCTAAACGTCTTCAAAAAGAGGCGTGGGATGATTTAAAACGTGAATTAGAACATCAGACTTCTCCTTTTATCTATGAAGGTGAAGAAGAGCTGACAGATGAAACGTGGCTTGAGCAACCTATGAAGCATAGTATGAAGTCTTTATTTATTCTGATGTTCCGAAAGAAATTAATTCAAGGGTTACCGCTCGTATCAATGGCTATTGGGGCAACGTTAAATTATCAACTAACTCGTCAGGTTACTGATTTTGCGTTACGCTTTTATCAGTATCGATATTTAGTGGAACAAGGAGAATTCGATTAATATGTCAGTTACAGAGCATAAGAAAGATCACCATACATCGGTTCGATGTATGGTGATTACAGTAAGTGATACGAGAGATGAAGAAACGGACAAAAGTGGTCGACTTATCAAAGATTACTTGAAAGAAGAAGGCCATAAAGTAACTCGCTACGTAATTGTTAAAGATGAACAACTTGCGATTAAAGAAGCCGTTGTAAGTGGTTTAGAGGATCCAAGTGTTGATGCAGTGCTAACGAATGGTGGCACAGGTATGGCTTACCGTGATGTGACCATTGAGACGGTTCATCCACTGCTGGATAAGGAAATGACAGGTTTTGGAGAGCTGTTCCGAATGCTTAGCTACTCGGAAGATATTGGATCATCAGCTATTTTATCAAGAGCCATTGCTGGTGTGAGTCAACACACAGCCATATTTTCAACTCCAGGATCTAGTGGTGCGGTTAAGCTAGCTATGGAAAAATTAATACTACCAGAATTAAGGCATGTGGTGAAAGAAGTAAAAAAAGACATTTAAAAGCTGTTACCTTATATTAAGGTAACAGCTTTTTTACATGGAACTATTCGTCTGTCTCAGGTCGAACAACGAGTACATCACAACTTGCATATCGAGTGATGTGCTCAGAAACGCTTCCTATAAAGAAGCGCTCGACTGCATTTAAACCAGTAGCCCCACAAATTATAAGGTCAGCATCATACTTTGGTGCGACTTCTTTGGCGATTTTAATCTTAGGAGATCCGTATTCAATGTCAATTTGAACTGATGTAAGCCCAGCATCTCTTGCTTGCTGTTCGCATTTCTGTAATAACTCAGATGCATATTCATCTGCTCGATCAGCTAATGTTCTGTCATACGCTTCTACTGTTGCAAAAGCGCGTGTATCAACTACATGAGAAAGATATAAATTTGCATCATTACGTTTTGCAATATCAATTGCTTTTTGAAAGGCGTGCTCAGAAGCTTCAGAACCATCCATAGCAACTACAATTCGCTTGTACTCAAATGGCATTCGGATCTCTCCTTTCTTTTCCTAATTATAACACGTAAGGATAAGGAATTGGCAAAAGGTTCAAGAGAGAATTTGAACTTTCTGAGGCACACTAAATAGCGGGAGGTGTTTGTGGTGGACAAAAAGAATAAATTAGGTCTGCAATATGATCCGGAAGGCGATAAAGAAACAAATCGGATGCTTTCTGAGAGTTATCAGAGTGGTGTCATCGATAATGATGTTGAGGGACGTAATATTCGAGAACATCCGAAGCGTAAGGCATAAAAAAATACCATCTTCAGCCTTACACGAGCTGAAGATGGTATTTCTATTCATTAGACTTCTTTGCTAATAGGTAATAGAGGATACCAATTGCGAAGAATGTAATGAAACCAGGTGAATAAGATTCTGGGATAACGAAGTAAATAATACTTCCTCCAAGAACGGTAAGCAATGGCACGCGATATAACGTTCCCTTTTCTTGTAAGGTTAACAGGGATTCTTCTGATAAACGTCTCTTCTTGATAAAGATAAAGTCCACAACGATTACAGCAGAAATAGGAATAATTAAACCACCTAAAGCAGACACAAATTTCTCAGCATGCGTTACGAGAGTAGGAACTGAGCTTAAAATTACGCCTGAGACTCCAAAGATGATAGCACTTTGTATCCGGGACAAGCTGGAAAAGGTGTTTAAAAGGCTATAGCCACCTGTGTATGCATTACTTAAGTTTATGGATAGCATCGATATAATCGCTGTAAGTGTGATGATTGTAAGAAATAGTGGTGAATCAGTTATTGAACTAGAAGACACATAAGGGTTACTGTCATGGTATAAATAAGCAGAGGCACATCCAAGTATGGCTGTAATAAAGAATCCAAATGTGTTCCCTAAAAATAACCCAACTGCACCTTGTTTAGGTGTTTTGGCATAACGTGTCATATCAGCTGACGCACTAACACCTGATACATATTGGACAAAAGCGAGACTTGCAAAGAAAACCATCATCCCAAAACTTCCGTGTGATTCGTTAGCAGGGAGCGTAAAGAGTGAACGACTTGATTCATTTGTAGTAAAGTATAGATAGAGCATAGTGCCTTCTCCTAACAAGAGGAGAGGGAGAAAGTAAGTTGTCGCTCGCTTTACAGCTTCAAATCCAATGATGGCTAATACCACCATTAAGATGGATATCGGGACTGAAAATAGTAGAAATGGATATTCCTCCCCAGTAAGGCGAACGAGTAATTGTTGAAGAACATAAGTACCGCCTATTGTTTGCACACTAAACCAGTAAAGTGATGTAATACTACGTATGGGGGAAGAAAGATACCTGGCACCTCTTACACCCAACATTGTTCGAATGGCATATTGGGCTGGAATGCCGTAAACAGAACCTGGGTAGGACAATAATGATACAAAAACAAATCCGAAAATAGCTCCTAAGCTAGTAGCGATGACGGCTGCAAGAAAAGATAAATTTCCTTTTAAAACAGCTAGTGCAGGGATTAAAAAATTTCCAGCATTAGCGGATATCGCAATTTGAATAAACATATATCGAAACCAAGGAGTATTTTGTTGGGACTGTGGCACCGCTTCTAAACCAATCGTTTCAACAACTGTTGACTTCAATGCGGAATTGGGAGCTCCCATTTATTTCACATCCTCTCAGCAAAACATATTGTACATAAAGACAAAGCGTATTGTAAATGACAAAGGAGGTCGTTGCATGAGACATGCCATCATAACAGCAGGAACCAAAGGGTTAGGACGTAAGGTGACGGAGGAAATGCTTGAAGCAGGATACTCTGTAACTGTTACGTACCGACAGGATCAGCAAAAAGCAGAAGAAATCTTTCAGCAACTCCCTTCTTATTCAGATCGCATTCAGTGTGTTCAAGCTGATGTAACCTTGGTTGATGACTTACCGAATATAGTCAATAAAGCTATGGAACGGTTTGGTCGAATTGATGTTTTAATTAATAACGCTGGACCTTATATTTTTGAAAGAAAAAAACTCATGGATTATACCACAGAAGAGTGGAATCGTATGATAAATGGGAACCTTGATGCCGTATTTCATTTGTTAAAGCTAGTTGTTCCTATAATGCGAGCACAAAAGTTTGGAAGAATTATTAATTATGGTTTCCAAGGCGCTAATGGTGCCCCAGGTTGGATGTATCGATCGGCCTTTGCAGCTGCTAAGACAGGATTAGTTTCCTTAACAAAAACGATTGCATATGAAGAAGCCGAATATGGAATCACATCGAATATGATTTGTCCGGGTAAAATTGTTGGGGACATGAAAGAAGCAGATATTGCGGACAGTCGACCTCATAAAGACGAGCAAACTCCAATTGGGCGCTCAGGTACTGGGGGAGACATCGCACGTTCCATATTATTTTTATGTGGAGATGATGCCGATATGGTTACAGGTACAGTAATGGAAGTAACAGGTGGCATGGATGTCATTCATAAATATTGTTATAAGACACCTTGAGGAAACAGGTGGCTTGTTTGTTTTCTAATTTCACTATGAATTTTTAAGGGAGATTTGTTACAATGAAAGGGCTTACAAAAGAACAGTGGGAAAAGTTTTATTTTGGATCTTCCTTTATAGATCTATGGAGTGATATAGTTAGAAAGGATAGCAACTTGAATGTCTAGAGATATTGATGTGGAGGTTGGTTATTATGAGAATAGGGGTACCTAAAGAGATTAAAAACAATGAAAACCGTGTAGCTATGACACCTGCTGGCGTAATGACACTATTGAATGCAGGGCATGAAGTATTCGTAGAAAGAGATGCTGGAGAAGGATCAGGTTTTACGAACGAAGAATATACAGAAGCTGGAGCAATACTTGTTGATACAGCTAATGAAGCTTGGAATCAAGAAATGGTTATGAAAGTAAAAGAGCCATTACCGGAAGAATATGAATATTTCCATGAAGGTCTTATTCTATTTACTTACTTACATTTAGCTGCAGAGCCAGCATTAACAAAGGCACTAATCGATAATAAAGTAGTAGGGATTGCATACGAAACAGTCCAAACAGCAAGAGGAACACTTCCGTTGCTTACACCAATGAGTGAAGTGGCAGGACGTATGGCATCTCAAATCGGAGCTCAGTTCCTCGAGAAGTCTCGTGGCGGAATGGGAATCCTGTTAGGTGGTATTCCAGGTGTACGCCGCGGAAAGGTCACTGTTATTGGTGGAGGCGTTGTTGGAACGAACGCTGCCAAAATTGCTATGGGTCTAGGAGCGGACGTAACCATTGTAGACTTAAACCCAGAGCGCATGCGTGAATTAGATGACATCTTTGGTTCTAAAATTAATACAATTATGTCAAATCCTTTAAATATCGCACAGGAACTTAAAGATTCTGACTTAGTTATAGGGGCGGTTCTAATTCCTGGAGCTAAAGCACCAAAACTAGTTACTGATGAAATGGTTCAAGAAATGATGGACGGCTCAGTTATTGTAGACGTTGCGATAGACCAGGGTGGAATTTTCGAAACAACGGATCGTATCACAACTCATGACAATCCAACTTATGAGAAACACGGAGTTCTACACTACGCTGTAGCAAATATGCCTGGTGCTGTTCCAAGAACATCTACGATTGGTCTTACAAACGTGACAGTCCCTTATGCGCTTAAACTTGCTAAAAAAGGGTATAAGAAAGCGTGTCAGGATGATGAAGCATTATTAAAAGGGATAAACACATTAAATGGCTATGTAACATATGAAGCAGTAGCAGAAGCTCATGGACTTGAGTATTGTGATGCACATTCTTTATTAAATAATGATTAATTAATTTTGGACAGGCTATAATTTTATAGTCTGTCTTTTTAATTTAATTTAATTTGCTTCTTCCATATAAGCCCCCTTATCTGGAAGACTTGGAATCGAGATAAGTTGAGAGCAGTCCGTTGCTTTTATGAGAGGTAGGGGGTCAGTGAAACGGCAATACTCCTGTGGAAGACCAGCTGAGCCTCCTCGTTCACTCCGTTCTCTGTGGGGTCTCATCTGCCCTTTCTACCACTGGAGTTTGCCGTTTCCTTCCCCCCTTTGCTGGTATGTAAGTTAACGGACCCTAGTGTGTGAGTTCTAAACCTTACGGACATCTGTTCCGTTATTTTGAACTTTTAAGGCATTTCGAGAGTCGTTACGGACATATGGTACCTTATTTGTGACAGATTGCTCTTTAATAAGGTGATTTGTAGCAATTAGCGGAATGAATGTCCGTAAGCTCTTTAGAAAAACCATTTTAAGGTGAAATAGCGGATCAAATGTCCGTAAGCATTACCTCCTCATATCGTTGCGGTTCCGTTCATCACCATTCGGCTAAGGTGGGCTTGGGAACGGGTTGACTCCTCCGGAAAAACGGGCGAGCGAGACCCCGCAAGAAGCGTAGCGTATGAGGAGGCTCGATCGTTCGTCCGGGGAAAGCAACCCGTTCCCAAGCCCACCGCACTCCACAATAGCAACGGAACCGCCTCTCTCACTAAAACAGTTATTCCAGATAACTGCCATATAATTGAATAAATTCTTTCGTATGATGATAGCGTTATTTATGAAAAGTTTATTTAAATTAAAAGGATTTCTTATTAATTTAAAAGAAATAATAAAAAATGAAACATTTCGGAATATGAATCGTATTACTCTAATGAATAGGATCCTGAAGTGAGGTGAAGAAATGGGATTGTTTTCAAGACTGTTTTCTAAAGATAAAGACAGAAATCAACCCCAGATAAAAGAACGTACTCCCTTAAATATAGAAGTGGGAGATATCGTGACGTATGATTTAGTGGATTATGAAGTGGTAGGAAAAATCACTTATCGCGATGGTTCATATGAGTGGTACTCTTATCAACTGCTAGAAGGCAGAAACTCTATTTGGCTTTCTGCAGAGATGGATGAGGAATTGGAGCTTGGTATATACAAATCTGTAAAACTTCCTGTTTCTGAACCATTCCCTAAAAAGCTTGAATATGATGGGAAGACATTTTACCTTGATGAAGAAGGAAAAGCTCAAGTACTAGGGCAAGGTCGAAGTGAAAACATTCACGGGAAGACCACACATTACGCTGATTATTGTGATGAAAATGAGGAAGAGTATTTAAGTGTTGAAACATGGGGGACTGAAACAGAGGTAAGTGTAGGGCATTCTATTGAGGAATACGAGATTAAAATATTGGCTGGGTCATAAGAAACCCTAAAATCTAAGTTATTTCTTTTAATTATAAAAGGAGGAAAACGAAATGTTTAAATTTTTCAAGCGTGTTAGTACTGTTGTGAATTCTGAATTAAATGCTATGCTAGATAAAGCTGAAGATCCTGTTAAAATGCTAGAACAATTTATGCGAGATATGGAAAGTGATATTCGAGAGGCTGAAAGTGCAGTAGCTAAGCAAATTGCAAATGAGAAGATGTTGAAGCGTAAATATGACGACGCTCAATCGCTTGCAGACAAACGACAAGAACAGGCTGAAAAAGCCATTGAAGCTGGTAATGAGGATCTTGCGAGAAGAGCTCTACAAGACAAGAAGAATCAGCAAGAACAAGCGGATTCCTTGAAAGAATCTTATGAGCGTGCACAGAGCGATTCACAAAGCTTACGTACTAAGCTTGATGAAATGAAAAAAGAATACCAGGAAATGAAATTAAAGAAAGATTCTCTAAAAGCTCGTGCTGAATCAGCTAAAACTCGTACAAAAATGAATCGTTCAATGTCTGGTATTAATAGTGATGAATCCAAACAAGGTTTTGAGCGTATGGAAGAGAAAGTGCTCAAATATGAAGCAGAAGCAGAAACAAGTGAAGATCTTTCTGAGTCTAGCCGTTCCCTTGATGATGAATTTGCTGAACTAGAAAAAGATAGCGTAGATGATGAGTTAGCTGCATTAAAGAAAAAGATGGGTAAAGAATAATAAGAAAAGCGCAAGCATCGTTTAGAAACAATGGGACTGGACTGAGTCCGTAGTAAAGATAAAGGAAACACGATGTGCTTAGGCGAATCGATGTTGACTTATCGTACGGAGGAAAGAATGATCAACTAAACCCGTCACGTCCTGTGACTACGTCGATCTCACCCACGTCGTGTGGGCCTAAGCCCCATCGTTGCTGAGCGCTGGAGCTAGACATCTATGAGCAACATCTGTACTTTCTGTAATTGTGAAATAAGGTTGGCCCGCTTCTAATAAGTGGGCCAATCTTTCATATGCTTTATGGTGTAAGTTATGAATAAGAAAGGAGGGGGAAGAAGCTTTGAAAACAAAAGGGGTTATTATTGCTATTTTATCTGTTTTATTCTTAACAAGTTGTAGCCAAGGATTTGCTGAGTTAGATCGAGGTATGCAAAATACATATACATTCCCTGAAGAGCCTAGCAAACAGACTTTAATGAATAGAATGGAAAATAGAAGCTTTCAAAGTGCTCAGGATTTTGTAAGTAGTACATTTCCATTATTGGATCGAGTTCAAGGAAATCAAAGTAATCAAGAAGCCCGTATCTATGTAACACAGCGGTTTGGTGTACAAGAGCTCGCTAATATCGTTAAAGAAAAATACGAACCAGACCGTGAGAGCGATTATAACAATGGCAAAAAAGTGTTGATTTATGCCAATACCTTTATCACGTTTAAACAAAGTGAACAGAGTAGTGATGTCACGTTAATCGAAATGGCAAGTGATCAATTCGTTCGAAATAATTATTCTCCAAACTTCTTCGATGGATTGTTTGCCCTATGGGTTTTAGATGAAGTGTTAGACGTGGATGATTGGGGCAAAAAGAGAAGAAAAGCTTGCTTAAGTGGAGATTGTTATGGAGGATATTCTAGCAAAAAGTTTCGTTCTGATTCATCGGGGAGTTTCCGAGGATCATCTGGACGTGGAGGCGGACCTAGTTCCGGAAAATAAGGAGGGTAAAACATGGGACCATTTTTATTAACATTATTATATTTTGTTGTAGCAATTGTGGTGGTTGTGATTGGACTATTCATTTTTGAAAACTTAACAAGGCAGTATAAAGATTGGGATGAAATAGGAAAAGGAAATACAGCTATTGCTTTGTCTGTAACAGGTAAAATTATAGGGATTTGTATTATTTTATCGTTTGCGATTTATAACTCCGCACAAATTTTGGATACAGTTATCTGGGGAATTGTAGGTGTTGTGTTGCAAATGGTTGCTTACCTTGTTTTTGAAGGATTAACACGCAAGTTTTCAGTTGAAGAAAAACTTCATGAAAATAATGTGGCTGTAGGAATCGTAACCCTGGGCGTATCCATTGGCTTAGCCTTTGTCATCGGTGCTTCCATTACATAAGCCGCTTAGCTTAGAAAAAGCCCTTGAAGAATCCTCTTCAAGGGCTCTTCAATAGGAAACAAAATCGCAAGCGCACGTTAAGCAACAAAGGGAATTCCCTTCGTTGTTGGGCGCTGGAGCTGGATGTGACCACGCTCTTATAAAGATAGCAACTTTATCGTTTCATATAGCAGAACAAAATCACTCTTGTCTGTAGCAGAGTGATGGGTGTATTTTTCCAAGGAGTCGGAGTGATCGGAGAAATGAGTGATATTGCAACAAGAAAAAGTAAGACGATTTATTGGGCATCAGGAATTGTCTCGATCTGTGGAATTATTTTTGAAGTGTTATTTGGTGCCTTAGGCTCGTACATATTAGGGGATGGGGTTAAGCAGTACACCTTAACGATCTCGCTCTTTTTAACGGGGATGGGAGTAGGAGCTTCCTTAAGTGAAAAAGTGATGAAGGATCTAATCAGCGCTTTTATTAAAGTGGAGTTTGCTGTCGCTCTGTTAGGTGGATTATCGAGCTTTATCATGTTTGCCATGTCAGCATTTGCTCCAGCAGGTTCAGACGCATTGTTCTTATACTTGATAACCTTTATTATCGGAGCTCTCACCGGTATTGAACTTCCTATACTTATTCGTAAGGCTAATGAAATCGGAGTCGAATTAAATAAAAGTACTGCCCGCGTGTTATTTTCGGATTATGCAGGTGGTTTAATTGGTGGGCTTTTATTTGTTTTTTATTTCAGACCAGAAATGGGTATGGTTAAAAGTGCGTTTGTCGTAGGTGCGATCAACTTAAGTGTAGCGCTTGTGATGTTGTGGTTATTCCGAAATGAAATCCGTCACATGGTTGGGTATGTAATTATAGGATCTATCATCGGCTTGATCTTATTAGCTGGAACATTTTTTGGAGAAGAGACCGTATATCGATTTGAGCAAAAATTATATAAAGACCCTATCATTCACATGGAAGAAACTGCATATCAAAGAATCGTTGTTACTAAGGATCAGAGTGATGTTCGTATGTTTCTAAATGGTGCCCTTCAATTTAGTTCTTCTGATGAATATCGGTATCATGAGCCTCTTGTACACCTTCCGATGGCTCAAGCAGAAAACCCCAAAAACATTCTTATACTTGGCGGAGGAGATGGTCTGGCTGCAAGAGAACTAATGAAATATAAGGGCTTAGATAAAATAACCTTGGTAGATCTAGATCCTCGTGTTGTTGAGTTAGCTAATCAAAATGTACACCTCTTGAATCTGAATGAAGGGGCTTTGAAGCGGGATATCGTACATGTGGTTCACCAGGATGCCTTCGAGTTTATGGAAGAATCACATCAATGGTATGATGTCATTATTGTTGACTTGCCTGATCCCAATAATGAAAGCTTAAATAAGCTTTACACGAAAGAATTCTACTCGTTGCTTCGGAATCATTTGTCGCCTAATGGAGCTATGATGGTTCAGTCTACAAGTCCTGTGTTTGCTACAAGTGTATATTGGACAATCTCTGAAACTATCGCATCTACAGGATTACATACTGAGAATTTTCATGTAGATATTCCGAGCTTTGGAAATTGGGGATTTGTTTTAGGGAGCCGGGAGAAGATAAATACTGACAAATTGCAAGTGAATGTACCCACTCGTTTTTTATCTGATGATATAATCCCTGCTCTAACGTTTTTCGGTAAAGATGAGGATGAAAAAATAATGAAAAATGGGGAACAAGTAAACTTAGAACCTAACACATTAATTCGTCCGCATTTAATCGAAAAATATGAACAGGCATGGAAAAACTACTAAGCGGGTATAAAAAGGAATGGACACCTTAAAAGGTGTGAGACACTTAAACACGAAAAGGAGAGGTTTTTTGTGAAAGTATCATTTCATGGACACTCAGTTGTACAAATTGAAACAAACGGAAAAACGATCTTAATCGATCCATTCATTTCAGGCAACGGAAACTGTGACTTAGATGCAAGCACCGTTAAAGCAGATGTTATTCTCCTAACCCATGGACATAATGACCACGTTGGAGATACTGTTGATATTGCAAAACGAAACAACTCTTTTGTAGTAGCACCTTTTGAGCTTGCAACGTATTTAGGGAACAAGGGTCTTGAAACCCATCCTATGTACATTGGGGGTGCCCGTGAGTTTGATTTTGGTACAGTGAAGTTTACACAGGCTTTCCACGGTTCTAGCTTCACTGAAGATGACGGCACAATCGTTTATACGGGTATGCCAACAGGTATTCTATTTACTGCTGAAGGAAAAACAATTTACCATGCTGGAGATACTGGCTTGTTTACAGACTTGAAGATGATTGGGGAACGCAATAATATCGATCTTGCTTTCCTACCAATTGGAGATAACTTTACAATGGGACCTGAGGATGCAACTGTAGCAGCTGAATGGATCCAAGCTAAAACGGTTGTACCTATTCACTACAATACATTCCCATTAATCGAACAAGATGGCGAAGCTTTTGCAAAAGGTTTAAAAAATGGTGTCGGTAAACACATGAATGTTGGGGACTCTTTAGAATTATAGAACGAAAAAAGCACGTTGGTTTATTATAACCAACGTGCTTTTTTACGGATTTTTTATTGATTAGAATGTGCTACACTCATCTTTCATCTTTTTTTCAATATCTTCGATTGCTTCATAAACATGATCGACTACATGGTTTGCTTTCTCTTTTACTTTAGGGTGTGCGCCTGACATTGCATAACTATGGGGAGTTAACTCAAACATGGACAGATCGTTGAATGAATCCCCTATACACACGATTTCTTCAGGATTAACATCAAGTGTATCAAGTAATGCTTGAATTCCTGTTCCCTTGTTGATTGCTTTAGGCATTATATCAACACAAGACTCATGGGATATAAAAATATCTACATCGCCTTGTAGTGATGAGTGGATACGTTCATAGGCTTCCGTAATCTCGTGTTCCGTTCCGTTCAATGAGATTTTAGAAGCGTGAATTTTTGTACCAACATGGTCACGCAAGCTAGGCTCCACAATAATGTCATGGAACAGTTGTTCAGAAATCAAATCAATCCACTTGCTATGCTTTGCGGTGTAGGTGGAATCAGCAGTAGATACGGTCTTAATTAATGGTTCTTCCTCTATAACATCAAGAATTCTTTTAGCAAGAGGACCTTCAAATGTTTGAGAATGAATATGTTGGTCATCACGATCATAAAGAAATGCACCATTTTGGCTTACACGGTGAGCACCTACTTCTACTTTTTTCAATACTTCAAGGATTTCGTGATCCATTCGTCCTGAGGCAACACCAAAGTCTATTCCTTTTTCATCCAGGGATTGAACAGCTGTAATATCTTTCTGTTTTAAAGAATGGTTCATCCCCAATAAAGTACCATCCAAATCTGTTATAAATAGTTTGATCATGGAGTTTTCTCCTCTCTTCTAAATGCACACATCGACTCTTTAGATTGTAAAACCTGTAAACGCTTTCCGTCCAATCGAACCTTTTGACACTTTCATTTACATAGGTATAAAAGGTCAGAGGAAGACTATTAATAGGGATTGTATGATTTTGTCAGGCAAAAACTTACTTGTTTTCTATGTGAATCGTCGTTATGATATGGAATGCACAATAAATGAAATCGCTTAAGCACTGTAAAGACAGCGTGAGCATGTGGAGGATATATATGGAAGGTCAAGTTATCATTCAGAAAGTGTTGAACAACAATGTAATCATAGCTGAACATCCGACATATGAAGAAGTTGTTTTGATTGGAAAAGGGATAGGGTTTGGTTATAAAAAAGGGGATCAATTTTCACTAGATAAGGCTGATAAAACCTTTCTTTTAAGCAATCAACAAGAAAAAGAACAGTATGTAAACCTTCTGCCGCATATTGATGAGACATTTATTGATTTTATGAATGATATTCTTATTCATATTGAGAAGCGTATGGGACAGGAATTAAATGAGCATATTCATGTGGCATTAACAGATCACTTAGCGTTCGCTATTAATCGAGCTCAGAAAAATATGCAGTTTTCGAACCCTTTTTTAAATGAAATCGAATCCCTGTATCCCAAAGAATATCAAATCGCTTCAGAAGTCGTTACGATGGTGTATGATGAGATGGGCATTCAATTTCCAGAAGGAGAATTAGGTTTTATTGCACTTCATATCCACAGTGCAGTAACAGATAAGTCCCTAAGTGAAATCCATCAACATAATCATTTGATTACAAAATTAGTTACGCTCATAGAGGAAGCGTTTGAGATGACGATTGATAAAAAAAGTGTGAACTATCACCGTCTCGTTCAGCATTTACACAGAGCTATTGATCGAGTTTATCAGGAAGAAAGTATTGGAAAAGAAGATAAGCTTGTTGAGATGTTGAAACATGAATATCCTGTGTGCTATAATCTTTCATGGAAATTGATTAAAGTAATGCAAAAACAGCTAAATAAGCCCGTAGATGAATCAGAAGCCGTTTATTTAACGATTCATTTACAGCGTCTAACCCATAAATCTTAACGGTACGTGTAACTGACACGATCAGGCATGAGTACGAAAAGATGAAAAGGTTGTTCAAAGGATACGTATATCCTTTACACCTTTTTAACTTTTCTACTCATGCCTTTTTTATTGCTTTTTTTTGCGTTTATGAAAACGCTTTGATGTTAAGTGGGGTGGCTGTTCAAACAAATTCAGAGGGGGAAACGAGATGTTTAAAAATGCATTTGGTACATTGCAAAAAGTCGGAAAAGCATTAATGCTTCCTGTAGCATTGTTACCAGCAGCGGGAATATTGCTCGCATTTGGTACGAGCTTTGCCCAAGATAGTTTTGTTGATAAGTTTTCATTCTTTGGCCAACCATGGGTACAAGAAATTCTTAAACTAATGGCTGAAGCAGGTGGTGTTGTATTTGAAAACTTACCACTTTTATTCGCTGTCGGAGTAGCTATTGGATTAGCGAATGGTGATGGTGTTGCTGGTTTAGCAGCCATTATTGGTTACATGATTATGAATGTCACGATGGGTGTCCTAGGTGATATACAACCTGATATGGTAAGCGGGAACCCAGCTTATGCCGAAATATTAGGAATACCCACATTACAAACGGGTGTATTTGGCGGTATTATAGTCGGGATTTGGGCCTCGTTCTTATACCGGAAGTTCTTTAATATTGAATTACCTCAGTTCTTAGGTTTCTTTGCAGGTAAACGCTTCGTACCGATTATTACAGCGTTTACGTCACTAATTCTAGGTATCATTATGTATTTCTTATGGCCATATGCTCAAAATGGTTTGAATGCATTCTCACACTTAATGCTTGAAACCAATCAAACGATTTCTGCTTTTGTATTCGGTGTGATTGAACGTGCATTAATTCCATTTGGGCTACACCACATTTTCTATTCACCATTCTGGTTTGAGTTTGGAACTTATACAAATGAAGCTGGAGAAATTGTTCGTGGTGACCAGGCCATTTTCTTCTCCCAATTAAAAGATGGTGTTCAATTTACAGCGGGTACATTTATGACTGGTAAATTCCCTTTCATGATGTTCGGTTTACCAGCAGCGGCACTTGCGATTTATCACACAGCAAAACCTGAACGTAAAAAGGTTGTAGGCGGTATTATGGCATCTGCTGCTTTAACAACATTCTTAACTGGTATTACAGAACCATTGGAGTTCTCATTCCTATTCGTTGCTCCAGTATTATTTGGAATTCATACAATTTTTGCGGGATTATCCTTTATGATCATGGAAATCCTAGGTGTTAAAATTGGTATGACGTTCTCCGGTGGTTTAATTGACTTTATTCTATTTGGAGTTATGCCTAACCGTACGGAGTGGTGGTGGGTCATTATTGTAGGCCTATGCTTCTCTGTTATCTATTACTTTGGTTTCCGTTTTGCTATTCAGAAATTTAATCTGGCTACACCTGGTCGTGAAGCAGAAACAGCAGATGAAGCAAGCGGAGATTCTAGTAACAAACCATTTGAGATTCTTGAGGCTATGGGTGGCCAAGATAACATTGCTCACCTAGATGCTTGTATTACAAGATTACGTGTATCTGTAAACGATAAGGGACAAGTTGATAAAGATCGCTTGAAGAACCTTGGTGCATCTGGGGTTATGGAAGTTGGAAACAACATTCAAGCTATTTATGGACCTGTATCCGATACGTTACGCGGTCAGATGCAAGATATTATCGATGGAAAAACCCCTCGTCCAACAGAAGAGGATGCAACATCGAATGGTACAACTGAAGCACCTGTTGATGGTGATATAAATATTGTAAGTCCATTGAAAGGGACAATCATGCCAATTACTGAAGTACCAGATCAAGTCTTCTCAGGTAAGATGATGGGCGATGGCTTTGCTATTGAACCTGAAGATGGAAAAATCGTTTCACCTATAAATGGTAAAGTGTTAAATGTATTCCCAACTAAACATGCGATTGGTTTAGTGGACGAGCAGGGAACTGAAATTTTAATTCACTTTGGTATTGATACAGTGAAGTTAAATGGTGAAGGGTTTACTGCAAAGATTTCAGAAGGAGACGAAGTGAAACAAGGACAAACGTTGATGGAAGTTGATCTGGATTATGTGAAAGACAATGCTCCATCTATAGTTACACCGATCGTCTTTACGAACCTTGCTGAAAGTCAAGAAGTCATTGTGAACTCAACTGGGTCTGTTGAGCATAATGAAGAAAACGTAATTAGAATAACAGCCTCAGAAGAACAGTCAGCATAACATGTAATGTAAGAGTTGATCCCTAGGTGGGATCAGCTCTTTTTTGTTCATTACTTTACCAATAGTAATCTACTTCATAATGAGATACATGAGGCCAGTCTACCTTGCATAAATTTTAAAAAGGACTGAAAGGAGTGAATTAGGAATGAAGACAATAAGACAAAATGCATTGCTGAGACTTTTGCTGTCATGTTTTTTGTTATATATGGCTTGGCCTTCTTTACAGGTACAGGGGGGAACATTAGCTTCATATTTTTGGTTGGCATGGTTGGTATTTTTTATACTAGTTGCAGGTTCAAACCTAGCTACTGTTATGAAAATTCCAACAGGTATTCAATTACAAAGTCCCTCTGAGTCAGAAAAGAAACGTTATTCTGTTTCAAGCTAAGTTAATGAACTAGGGTTCTCCAATAATGGAATACCCATGTTTTTCTAAAAAAAATTGAAGCTGATTTCATTCATCTGTATAATAACACTAGGTGGTAATTTGACTAGTACAGTTTTGAAAGAATGGTGAATGAATTGGCAACCAAGCATGAACAGATCTTAACACACATTGAATCTCTAACCATTGGTACAAAAATATCTGTTAGAGGGATCGCCAAAGCGCTTGAGGTTAGTGAAGGAACGGCTTATCGTGCGATAAAAGAAGCTGAAAATCAAGGCATTGTGAGCACCATAGAGCGTGTGGGAACGATTCGAATTGAACGGAAGAAAAAAGACAATATAGAACGATTAACATTTGCTGAAATTATAAATATAGTGGATGGCCAAGTTCTTGGTGGACGTGAAGGATTATACAAAACCTTAAATAAATTTGTAATTGGGGCCATGAAGCTTGATGCTATGATGCGTTATACAGAAGCGGGATCTTTACTTATAGTTGGGAACCGTACGAATGCTCATGAGCTTGCTCTTAAAGAAGGCGCAGCTGTTCTTATTACAGGTGGGTTTGATACGGATGAGACTGTAAAACGGTTGGCTGACGAAAAGAAATTGCCAATCATTTCGACAAGCTACGATTCATTCACAGTTGCTACAATGATAAACCGTGCAATTTATGACCAGCTCATTAAAAAGGAAATTGTTGTTGTAGATGATATCTATACACCTTTCAAGCAATCGTATTTTTTATACACAACAGATCTGGTAAAGAAATGGCACGAGTTAAATGAAGAGACGATGCACAGTCGATATCCTGTTGTTGATCGTCAATTAAAAGTAGTAGGTATGGTGACGTCTAAAGATGTTATTGGAAAAGACCAATCATCTACAATTGAGCGAGTAATGACCAAGAATCCTATGACGGTACAAGCAAGAACTTCGTTAGCAAATGCGGCTCATATGATGGTGTGGGAAGGGATTGAGATCATGCCTGTTGTGGATCAAGGTTATAAGTTTCAGGGCGTTATCTCACGACAGGATGTTTTAAAGGCCTTGCAGCATCTTCAACGTCAGCCTCAAGTGGGGGAAACGATTGATGATTTAGCAACAAACCAACTTCAAGAATCCGTTGATATGGATGATCAGACCGTTTATCAGACAGAGGTTACACCTCAAATGACAAATCAGCTTGGAACATTGTCTTATGGAGTCTTTACGTCACTTGTAATAGAAGCGGGAAGCCGCTTGCTTCATCAATATAAAAAAGGTGATTTGGTTGTTGAGAATTTATCGATTTATTTTATAAAACCTGTTCAGCTCGAGAGCATGTTAGAAATTAAGCCTCGTATCTTAGAGGTAGGAAGAAAATTTGCAAAAGTAGATGTTGAGGTCTATAACGATCGAGTTTTAGTAGGAAAAGCTCTCTTAATGGCACAGCTTATTGATCGATAGAAGCTCGAAAAAGATAATTGAATTTATAGGAAAACAAAACGACCAGTAAAATTCTGGTCGTTTTCTTATGATGATTATTTTAAACAGTAGTAGCCTCATCATTATTTTATATTTTCTTTTGCTCTATCGAATTATAAGAATAGCGCTTCAAGCAAGAGGCCTTTGAATTATGCTTCTACTCGTTCTTTTAGTTGTTTTCCATAAAATTTTGTTTTGCGGTATCCGTGAACCATTTGCATAATGCCTAGTACAATAAACAAGATACCAATAAACAAGGCTAGTTTCGTTTGATAGAAAACGTATTGATTTGCTCCAAAGGTTGTAATGAAAAGCCCTAGAGCAATTCTTGCTTTAGCATTTGTGTGTTCTTGGTGTAAAGGATCTTTTGTTCTGATAATTTGAACTTTAAAATATAAATAGATTGTAATCGAAAGTACAATCGTCAGTGGAAAGATAATCATAATATCAACCTCTTATGTTTTGGTAGTTTCGCATTTCATTGTATCTTTAAAAGTGAAATTATGCTACCGATTTTTTGTGTAATATGGTTAAATAGTACCTAAAGATGTTCTATTAGAGAAGGAGTACGTTTATGATAAAAGAACAAATTCTTGATGCTATAAAGCAATATCATACGATTATTATCCATCGTCACGTTCGTCCAGATCCGGATGCGCTTGGTTCACAGGGTGGACTAGCTGAGATTTTACGTTCTACTTTTCCTGAAAAATCTATACATACAGTAGGGGAAGAGGATGATTCACTTACGTTTTTAACTAGAATGGAGACGATTGAAGATTCTCGTTATGAAGAGGCGCTAGTTATTGTTTGTGATACAGCTAATCAAGCAAGGATATGTGATCAGCGTTATAAGCTTGGACACAAGCTTATTAAAATTGATCATCACCCAAACGTTGATTCATACGGGGATCTCCAGTGGGTAGATACCGAGGCAAGTTCTACAAGTGAAATGATTTATGAGTTTTTTGAAGATCTGCAGGAGTATGGTTTAAAAATGACGGATGAAGCTGCTCGCTTACTTTATGCTGGTATTGTAGGCGATACAGGACGCTTTTTATTCCCAAGCACAACAAAGAAAACATTCCAATTTGCAGCTCAGCTCGTTACGTATTCGTTTGATCGCTCTGAGCTTTATGAAAAGCTTTACACGACAGAGGATACCATCGTTCGCTTGAAAGGGTATATTTTACAAAACTTCTCGGTTTCACCTTCTGGCTTAAGTACTGTAAAACTAACAAAAGATATACTAGAGGAGTACAACATCACCCCGAGTCAAACGTCTAGTCTTGTGGGTGTTCTGGGAGATGTAGAAGGCATTGTTGCTTGGGCGATTTTCGTGGAGGAGGAAGATCTCATTCGCGTACGTCTTCGTTCAAAAGGTCCTGTAGTAAATGAAATTGCTGCAAGATACAATGGTGGAGGTCATCCAATGGCTGCTGGAGCTTCTATTTATTCCTGGGAAGCTATGGAAGATGTGAAAGAAGACTTAGAAAAGGCTTGTCTAGCATATAAGAATCAATAGGAAAAAATAAGCCCCCTTGCACGTTTTGGTGCAAGGGGGCTTTAATATGCTGGACTAGGTAGGTATTCTGATGAATGAAGGGTTTTCTATGTGAATGATTTAGTGGGTTTATAAAACAGTTTCATGTTGAGGGATGAACCAGCAGCCAGAATCTGTTTCATCATAAACGACAGGGAAGTTTTGCTTATTTAATTCTCTCTTAACAAGGCGGATGATTTCTTTTGACTCGGCATAAGCAATTTCACCTTTGTTCAATTGTTCTAGTTTGCTCTGAACTAACCGCTTTTGATCTAGAATTAGCATGTTAACTCACCCTTTCTTTAGACGGTTTTTGCCTATTTATATTGTATAAAAAAAAACGCAAAGTGGGATGATTTTTTTAGAATTTTCACAAAGGATTCACAACATCCTAATCCGGAAGTTGTCCGTATAGGGAAATAGGCTTTACCTCTTTGTATTTCCCTAATTGTTATATGAAAAAACATAAAAATGACTTAATTTTTTGTTATTTTTATTTGTAAGCTTACTGTAAGTTTAGGGGAAATAATGAGGCGTTCTACTTCCAATTCGTATGTGAACTCATCAACTCTATAAATTTTGCTCTCAAGGGATTTGATGATAAGGTGCTCATTATCTGCAACACTGCTTACATCTTTTCCAATTACATCATGGATTTGTTCTTTGGCGAGTTCCCTCAATTTATAAATGCTAAGGCGATCGGTTAAATTTTGTGAAAGTAATTTACTTTCATTTAAAAATACGATTTCAACTGATTGAACGACTAAGTGTTCCTTACGTTTCTCATTTAGTTCTTCTTTATCTTTATTTAAGGATTCTGCCCGATCTTTTAAATCACGAATTTCATCTCGAAGCATTAAATTTTCTTCAATCCAATTTTCAAAATGAGTTCCGTACATAAACAGAAATATAGCATAAGCAATGACTCCACCAATAAACATCCCTGCAAAAAACTTCTGCCAGCCTGCTTTTTTATAATATGGTGGAATATGCATTATGTGATTTCCTCTTGAATCAGCCATTCTAAAATGAGAAGAGCCGTTTGAACTCCACCCATGGCTGAAATAATAAGCATAATTTGTTTTACAATGTCCATCGTCGAACCTTCAAATAGACCTTTTTCGAAGTTCGTAATGGCATCAAATGTTCCACCGATAGCAGCTACGATTGCCCAAATTCGTAAACGCTTTGCCAATTGTCCCATATACGTAAGGGGGGCATCTCCGACTGCGAAAGCGCCTATACTTCCGATTAAAGAACCTCCGATCATTACTCCTAAAGCGATAAAGTAATATTGTATTAAATAAACAAAAAAACGTTCTTCTTCCATATGATCCACCCCTAACGGTTTGTACAACATCCCTTAATGTATGTTTATGGCCAATTTGGGAAAGGTATGTCAACGTTTCAACTTCAAAACGTGATACACTAAGGGATACAATAGATTTTATGAATGAGGCGGGAAGTAAGATGGAATTTGTTCATTTACAGGTTCGTAGTGGATACAGTTTAATGAACAGTACCAATACAATAGAAAAGCTTGTTAAGCGAGCAAAGGAGCTTGGCTTCACATCATTAGCCTTAACGGACGAAGGGGTAATGTATGGAGCGGTTTCCTTTTATCAAACATGTGTCAAAAATGGAATCAAGCCCATTATCGGCTTATCCATAAAAGTTGCAACTTCTTCAAGTGAGGAAGAATTGGTTTTATTATCAAAGAACAGGAAAGGCTACGAGAATTTATTAAAGTTAAGCAGCTATGTTCAAATGTCAGATCAGCAAGTACTTGAAGAACGTGAAATTGCCCAGTACACCATGGGCTGTATTGGAATTCTCCCAATATATCATTCTTCATTCCACCCTTTGGTTTTACAGAACGATCAATCTTCTATCCAAGGTTTACTTGAAACCTGGCAGGATCGGTTTGAAGACAATAGCTTTTACTTAGGGCTAGAAGATCATGGTCAGGAAGAGGAGCGCCATTTACAAGTAGCTCTTGAAGAAGTTTTTCCTTCTTCAGTCCCTATGGTTGCGATTAATGATGTTCGTTATTTGAGAGAGGAAGATGCTCTTGCATATGATTGCTTACAATCCATACGGTCTAATCAGAAATGGTCTGGTGAAATTGAAGATTATGGTGTCACCAAGCATCACCTTCGTTCCTCACAAGAGATGTATGAGTTATTTTCAGACTGGAGGCCTGCATTACTTCAAAACACCTTAGATATTGCTGAGCAATGTAATTTAGAGCTTTCTTTCGATAGCATGATGCTGCCGAAATACCCTGTACCAAGTGAATTGAGCTCAGATCAATATTTACGTCAACTATGTCAAAAAGGGCTACATAAACGCTATGCTGAAGTTAGTGATGCTCATAAGAAGCGGTTGGAGCATGAGCTACAAGTGATCGAATCCATGAAGTTTAGCGATTATTTTTTAATCGTATGGGATTTCATGAGTTTTGCACGTAAAAATGGCATCATGACAGGTCCAGGGCGTGGATCAGCAGCAGGGTCTCTCGTATCTTATTTATTAGGCATAACGGATGTGGATCCAATTGAGTATGACCTTCTTTTTGAACGTTTTCTCAACCCTGAACGAATCTCGATGCCTGATATTGATATTGATTTCTCTGACGTAAAAAGAGATGAAGTCATTCAGTATGTAACACAAAAGTACGGTGCGGATCATGTTGCTCAAATTATTACATTCGGTACATTTGGACCAAGGTCTGTTTTAAGAGAGTTAATTAAAGCGATGGGGGTTGATGCTCAAGAAGCTTCATATTTGATGAAGTTTATACCACAACAAGCATCAAGCTCTATTGTGAAAATTGTTCAGGAATCAAAAGATCTGCAAGTATATATTCAACAATCTGATCGTTTAAAGCAATTATTTAAAATTGCAACAAAACTTGAGGGATTACCAAGACATGCTTCAACCCATGCAGCAGGTGTAGTCATTAGTCAGCAATCATTAATGCAACATGTCCCTTTAACTGCTGGTCATGATGGCGTCCCATTAACCCAATTTGCGATGAATGAATTAGAATCAATAGGGTTGTTGAAGATGGATTTTCTTGGATTAAGGAATTTAACGCTGATCGAGAAAATCACAAAAGCCATCGAACAGAATGAAGGTAAATCAATTCAAGTGAAAAGACTACCTCTCAATGACGAAAATACATTCGCCCTCCTTAGAAAAGGCAAAACAAATGGAGTTTTCCAGCTTGAGTCTAAAGGGATGAAGGATGTCTTAGAAAACCTGGGACCAAATCATTTTGAGGATATTGTTGCCGTGAATGCGCTATATCGTCCAGGTCCTATGGAGTTTATTCCTGCTTATATTCGTAGAAAGCATGGAAAAGAACAGGTTACTTATCCTCATCCTGACTTAAAGCCCATTTTGGATAAAACATATGGCGTTTTAGTCTATCAAGAACAAATTATGCAGATGGCTCACCAAATGGCAGGTTTCTCACTAGGGCAAGCTGATCTTTTACGAAGAGCTGTAAGTAAAAAACAACATGAATTAATGATGGAGCAAAAAAAATCATTTATTCAAGGTTGCATACAAAATGGGTACACTGAAGAAATAGCGGATGAATTGTTTGATTGGATTGTGCGTTTTTCCAATTATGGTTTCAACAGAAGTCATGCGGTAGCGTATAGCATGATTTCTTATCAGTTAGCTTTTCTAAAAGCACAATATCCAGCTTATTTTATGGCTGAGCTAATGAGTTCTGTATCCAATGACAAGATTCAATCCTATATCAAGGAAGCCAAAGATTTAGGGATGAATGTTCTGCCACCATCGATTAATAAAAGCTTCTCAAAGTTCACTGTAGAAGATGGTCGTATTCGGATGGGGCTTTCCATGATCAAAGGTGTTGGAAGGAATGCTCTAGCAGAAATTTTGGAAGCACGAAAAACAAAGCCCTTTCAAAACCTATTTGATTTCTGCAGACGTGTTTCGTTGAAAGTTGTAAACAAACAAGTCATTGAATCCCTGATTCTGGCTGGTTCATTTGATGAGACTTTTTCAAATCGAGCTTCTCTTATGGCGAGTATTCATCATGCTATGGAGCAAGGGGATTTGTTTAGCGAAATTGATGAACAAGGATCCATGTTTGGTTCAGTAGACCTTGATCCAACATACGTTGAAATGGAACCTTATAATCAACTAAAACAATTAGCGTTAGAAAGTGAAGTCTTAGGGATGTATGTTTCTTCTCATCCCTTATCAACATATCGAACTAAGCTAAGAGCTAATGGATTTCTTTCCTTGCAACAAGCATCAGAGTCCTCTAAGCAAAAAGGTTTAAAAGCTGCTGTGGTTGTACAAGAAATGAAGGTGATCCGTACAAAGCGTGGAGATCCTATGGCGTTTCTAACCTTAGGGGATGAACAGGAAGAGATGGAAGCCGTAGTCTTTCCGAATGTATTCCGTGATCTACGAAAATGGTTATCTGAAGAGATGCTTGTATTTATACAAGGAAGAATTGAAGAGCGAAATGGTTCGAAACAATGGATTGTAGAAGCGATGAATCCATTTCAAGAAGAACGTTTACAGGAAGAAGAACAGAAACGTTTATTTTTGAAAATCACAGGTGAAGATGAAAAATCAGTTTATCAGGATATTAAACAGTTTGCTTCTAAATATCCGGGACCGACTCCAATCATTATTCATAATGCAGACAAAAAGGAAACGGTTCAATTATCAAGGGAGTATTGGGTTGACCCATCATATGCATTGCTGAAGCAATTGTATGGTTTATTAGGAGAAAAAAACGTAGTTCTAAAATAAAAGAAATGGTAATTTAGGCATAATGGAAAAAGGTTTATGTTTATGGATTTAAGCGTATATAACCTATAGAACATTATGCCTAAACTATAGGAGCTCATATACAAATTCTTTACATGAAAAAGCGATTTGTTATAATGAAGTAGGCTAGTGGTCAGACCACTTTTGTAACGTTAGAAAGTTTACTTTTTAGGACTTATAAATAGACTTTAAAATGATCTAAAGCATTTCTGTTTTTTAAAACAGGATCAACAATGTTGAATTGATTAAAGGAGCGGGTTATCGTTGTCTAAAAATTTACGTGAAGAAGCACTACATATTCACCGTGTTAACAAGGGAAAATTAAGCACAGAATCTAAAGTTCCAATCAGAACGAAAGAAGACTTGAGCCTAGCTTATTCACCAGGAGTTGCTGAGCCTTGTAAGGAAATTTATGATCATAAAGATTCCGTATATGACTACACCATGAAAGGGAACATGGTAGCTGTTGTAAGTGATGGATCAGCTGTACTTGGTCTGGGGAATATTGGACCTGAAGCTTCGTTACCAGTTATGGAAGGGAAAGCAGCCTTATTTAAAAGCTTTGCTGGAGTAGATGCTTTTCCAATCTGTTTAGATACAAATGATGTAGATCAGATCGTACAAACAGTAAAACTTATGCAGCCTACATTCGGTGGGGTAAATTTAGAGGATATTGCTGCTCCGAACTGTTTTATTATTGAAGAACAATTAAAGAAAGAAACAAATATTCCAATTTTCCACGATGATCAGCACGGAACGGCTATTGTGACAGTAGCAGGTCTTATGAATGCTTTGAAGCTTTCAGGGAAAAAATGGTCTGATATAAAGGTAGTCGCTAATGGTGCTGGTGCTGCAGGAATTGCAATCATCAAACTACTTTATCATTTCGGTGTACGCGATATTATAATGTGTGACTCCAAAGGCGCAATCTATGAAGGTCGAAACTATGGCATGAACGATGTGAAAGATGAAATAGCTAAAATGACAAATAAAGATAAAGAAGAAGGCGATCTTGAAACAGTGCTTGAGGGTGCTGATGTGTTTGTTGGGGTTTCTGTTGGAGGTTTATTATCTAAAGAAATGGTCAAGAACATGAATGATGATCCAATAATATTTGCGATGGCTAACCCTGAACCTGAAATCATGCCTGAAGATGCAAAAGAAGCTGGTGCAAGTGTAATTGGGACAGGCCGTTCTGATTTCCCTAACCAGGTAAACAATGTGCTAGCGTTCCCAGGTATTTTTAGAGGAGCTCTAGATGTCAGAGCGACTAGAATCAATGAAAAAATGAAAATTGCAGCAGCAGAGGCAATTGCATCTTTAGTAAGTGAGGATGAGTTAAACGCCGATTATGTTATTCCAGCTCCATTCGATCCACGCGTAGCGCCAGCTGTTGCAGCAGCCGTTGCTAAAGCTGCAATGGAATCGGGGGTAGCACGTCAGGATGTAGACCCAGAACAGGTAGCTGAAAAAACAAGACAACTTACGTTAATTGACGAATCTAAATAAAAGAAGGACCACTACTATTTATCGAAGGAGTGATCCTGATCAGTGACAATGCCATCGAAATCTAAAGTGTATGAAGAGGTATTGAAAGAGATACGTCGTTACATTGAGTTTGAGGGCCTTTCACCAGGCGATAAGCTTCCTTCAGAGAGGGAATTGGCTGAGCAGCTTAATGCAGGTCGCTCTTCTGTTCGGGAAGCTCTAAGGGCAATGGAATTATTAGGTTTAATTGAAACGAGACGAGGCGAAGGGACATTTCTCAGTTCATATCGCCCTTATCATATGGTAGAGATTCTATCAGCCTTTATTTTGCAGGAGTCAAAAACAAAGGAAAACTTGAAAGCAACAAAGCAGATAATCGAAAAAGAGGCTGCTAAAATAGCGATGGAGCAATTAGAAGAAAAGGATTTTAAAGAATTAAAGAAGATGATTCAATTCTTTGAAAAGGGCTCTGAAACGTTTCATTATGAGTTCTTCACCGTTCTTTTTGAAGCTGGGGAAAACCAGCTTCTCCAAAAGATCTGGAGGCTTATGGAAGAGTTTTCTCGTACATTCCATAAACCTGTATATAATATTGAACTTTATAAATCCTATATAGAAGCCTTAAAAGAAAAGAACGAGCAAAAGATTGAGAAATTAAGTTCTCAGTTCTACGATGAAGAAAATGTCGAAATATCCTAGACATATTTCTACAACACTTTTATTTGTTTTTAGATAGAGTAATGAGATAGGTAATAGACAAGCTGTTAATGTCCCAAAGGAGGAATCACCTTGCTTAAAGACTTTTTTAGCAAGAAGAAAAAATATGCATCGATCCCTCGTGAAAAAGCGAAACAAGATGTTCCTGAAGGTTTGATGAAAAAATGTCCCAATTGCCATAAAATCTTCTATCGAAAAGAGTTAAAGAAGAATTTAAATGTTTGTCCAAATTGTGGTTTTCATGAACAATTAAATGCTTATGAGCGCATTGATTACCTGTTTGATGAAAACACATTTGAAGAGTGGGATCGTGAAATTGTTTCAGAAAACCCATTAGGATTTCCTGAATACTTAGAAAAGCTCGAAAAAGATCGTGAAAAAACGGGTTTAAATGAAGCTGTAGTAACAGGTAAAGGCTCTATCGATGGTGTAGAGACGGCTTGTGCTGTTATGGATTCACGCTTCCGTATGGGGAGTATGGGTTCTGTTGTGGGAGAAAAGATTGCGCGTGCTGTAGAACGAGCACGAGAGCTTCAAATTCCTTTTATAATTTTTACAGCTAGTGGTGGAGCCCGAATGCAAGAAGGGGTCTTAAGCTTAATGCAAATGTCTAAGACGTCCGTTGCAATTCAGCGATTCAATGAATCAGGAGGGTTGATGATCTCTTTCATGACTCACCCTACTACAGGTGGTGTATCTGCAAGTTTTGCTTCAATTGGAGATTACAACTTTGCAGAACCTGGTGCCTTAATTGGTTTTGCAGGAAGACGTATCATTGAGCAAACGATCCGTGAAGAGCTTCCAGAAGACTTCCAAACGGCTGAATTTTTACTAAAACACGGTCAGTTGGATCGTGTTGTACACCGTCAAGATATGAAAGAGGTATTATCCACCCTATTAGATATTCACCAGGGAGGGGAGCAATCGTCATGAAGCAAGTATTAGAGTTCGAAAAACCTGTTATGGAGCTGCGTGAAAAAATCGCTGAACTAAAAGAGTTTACGAGCGAAAGTGACGTGGATCTTTCCGAAGAGATTCAAACCCTTGAAGAGCGCTTAGTGAAGCTTGAAGCTGATGTTTATGGGAATATGAAGCCATGGGATCGTGTTCAAATGGCTCGTCATGCTGAGCGGCCAACAACGCTTGATTATATTAATGAGCTATTTACCGGTTTTCTTGAATTTCATGGAGATCGTCGTTATGGTGATGATGAAGCGATCGTGGCTGGTGTTGCAAAGTATAAAGATCAACCCGTTACGGTGATAGGTCATCAGCGCGGTAAAGATACAAAAGAAAACATTCGCCGTAATTTTGGTATGCCTCATCCAGAAGGATATCGAAAAGCCTTACGCCATATGAAACAGGCTGAGAAATTTAAGCGTCCAATTGTATGTTTTATTGATACAAAAGGGGCTTACCCAGGTAAAGCAGCAGAGGAACGTGGGCAGAGTGAAGCGATTGCACGAAATCTAATGGAAATGGCTGGACTTAAAGTACCTGTGATTTGTGTTGTCATTGGAGAAGGTGGAAGTGGAGGAGCCCTTGGTTTAGGAGTAGGCGATCGCATCCACATGCTTGAAAACTCTACGTATTCTGTAATTTCTCCTGAAGGTGCAGCTGCGTTATTATGGAAAGATTCTGGAAGAGCTCAACAAGCTGCTGAATCTATGATGATAACCTCGTATGATTTAAAACAACTGAATGTTATTGATGAAATCATTCCTGAAGTAAAGGGTGGAGCACATCGTGATGTTCGTACTCAAGCACAAAATATTGATCACGTATTAGAACAAAGCTTAAAAGAATTAAAACAGTTGACTCAAGAGGAATTGCTTGAAGAAAGATGGGAAAAATATAAAAAGATTGGTTCCTACTCAACAACAGAAGAGTAGCTGTAGGTCGTGCAATCAATAGGTTGCACGCCTCTTTTCTTTTTTACACTTTAAGAAAGTTTAACTATTGTAAAGGATTAAAGTATAAGAAAAGACATCGGTTTAGCCATTTTTGGCGATAACCGTGTTTTTCTAATAGTTTGTCTATAACGACGTTTTCTTGTATTGTATTATCGTTAAGAGATAAGCCTTATGATGGATAAGCTTATTTTCAGAACATTATTGAATTTGGAACTTTTGGGGAAAAACGATTTATTCTTGTCAAAAAGGCTGATTAGCAGTATCTTGGAATGAGGACAATATCGGCCTGTTTAATAAATTGTTATTTAAAGACAATTGAGGTGATAAATTATGAAAAAAATAGGCGTTTTGACTAGTGGGGGAGACGCACCAGGGATGAATGCAGCGATTCGTTCTGTTGTGCGTAAATGTATCTATCACGATGTTGAAGTATATGGAATCTATTACGGATATCAAGGACTTATTGACGGGGACATCAAAAAAATGGAGATTGGGTCTGTAGGAGATATTATTCAGCGAGGCGGAACAATGTTGTACACGGCTCGTTGCGAAGACTTCAAAACTCCTGAAGGTCGACAAAAAGGGATCGATCAACTGGAGAAGCATGGTATTGAAGGACTTGTTGTCATTGGAGGAGATGGTTCCTTCATGGGCGCTAAGAAATTAACAGAAGCAGGTTATCCTTGCATAGGCGTCCCTGGAACAATCGACAATGATATTCCAATGACTGATTTCACAATTGGCTTCGATACAGCTATAAACACAGTTATTGACGCAATTGATAAAATCCGTGACACTGCTACTTCTCATGAACGTACATACGTCATTGAGGTAATGGGACGAGATGCAGGAGATATTGCACTTTGGACAGGCTTAGCTGATGGTGCAGAAAGTATCTTGATTCCAGAAGTAGATGACAACTTTGAAGATATTATTGAACGCTTAAAGCGAGGACATGAACGTGGTAAGCGTCATAGTATCATTATCGTAGCTGAAGGTGTTGGATCTGGTTTCGATTATGGACAGAGAATTCAAGATGCTACTAACCTTGAAACACGTGTGACAGTATTAGGTCATACACAGCGAGGTGGCTCACCAACAGCATTTGATCGTGTGTTAGCTAGTCGTTTAGGTGCACAAGCTGTTGACCTTCTACTCGAAGGAAAAGCAGGACGCATGGTTGGTATTCAAAATAACAAACTCGTTGACCATGACATTATTGAAGCATTAAACAACAAGCATCAACTTGATTTAGATATGTATAAGCTTTCCAAAGAACTATCGATCTAACGTATCCTCAGGACTGTGGGAACGATTTCAGTTCGAACTGGTTAAAGAAAATAAAGAGGAGGATCTTAATCATGAAAAAGACAAAGATTGTTTGTACTATTGGCCCAGCATCTGAGTCAGTTGAGCAATTAACTCAATTGATCGAATCAGGAATGAATGTGGCTCGTTTAAACTTTTCACACGGAGACTATGAGGAGCATGGACAGCGAATTGAAAATATTCGTGAAGCATCTCGTCAAGTAGGTGAAACAGTAGGTATCTTACTTGATACGAAAGGACCAGAAATCCGTACGGGTACACTAAAAGAAGGCGAAGTTTACCTTGAAAAAGGATCTATTTCTTATGTGTCTATGGATGAGATTGATGGAGATGCAGAGCGATTCTCTGTAACGTATCCAGGTCTAATCAATGACGTTCACGTGGGCGGAAAAATTCTTTTAGATGATGGTCTAGTTGAACTAGAGGTTCTTGAAGTTCTTAAAGAACAGAACGAAATTAAGACACGTGTTCTTAATTCAGGACCTTTAAAGAACAAAAAAGGTGTAAACGTTCCAAACGTAAGCGTAAACCTTCCTGGTATTACAGATAAAGATGCAAATGACATTGTTTTTGGAATTGAACAAGGTGTAGATTTCATCGCAGCATCTTTTGTTCGTCGTGCATCTGATGTTCTTGAAATTCGTGAACTGTTAGAAAAATATAATGCAACGCATATTCAAATTATCCCTAAGATTGAAAACCAAGAGGGCGTTGACAACATCAGAGAAATTCTAGAAGTAAGTGATGGCTTAATGGTTGCACGTGGTGACCTTGGTGTAGAAATTCCTGCCGAAGAAGTACCTCTTGTTCAGAAGGAACTAATTCGCCAGTGTAATACTGCAGGTAAGCCAGTAATCACAGCAACACAGATGCTTGATTCCATGCAGCGTAACCCACGTCCAACTCGCGCTGAAGCAAGTGACGTAGCTAACGCAATTTTTGATGGAACAGATGCGATTATGCTTAGTGGAGAAACAGCTGCTGGACAATACCCAGTAGAAGCGGTACAAACGATGTTTAACATTGCTCTACGTGCTGAATCTGCGCTTGATCACCAGGTGATCTTAAGCAATCGTTCTCGTACAAGTGACATGACGATTACAGATGCGATTAGCCAATCTGTAACACACACTGCTATGAACTTAAGTGTTCCAGCAATTGTCACACCTACAGAAAGCGGCCATACTGCTCGTATGATTTCAAAATATCGTCCAAAAGCTCCTATTGTAGCTGTCACATCTGACGAAGGTGTTCAGCGTAGACTAGCTCTAGTATGGGGCGTTGAGGCTGTTCTTGGTGAACGCTCTGAATCCACTGATGATATGTTAACTGTAGCGATTGATCGTGGACTAGAAACAGGCGTATTCAAACGTGGAGATCGTGTTATCATCACTGCAGGTGTTCCTGTTGGTGAAAGTGGTACTACAAATATCATGAAAGTTCATGTTGTAGGTGACGTTCTTGCTAAAGGTCAAGGTGTAGGTCGTAAACATGCATATGGTAATGCTGTTATTGCTAAAGATGGTGAAGAAGCTACAAGCAAGCTTCAAGAAGGAGATATCCTTGTAACCATTGGTACTGAAAAAGACATGATGCCAGCGATCGAAAAAGCAGGCGGAATCATTACAGAAGAAGGCGGATTAACTTCACACGCAGCTGTTGTAGGTCTTAGCCTTGGAATCCCTGTAATTGTTGGAGTTCCAAAAGCAACACAACTTATTAAAGACGGAGACGATATTACAATCGACTCTTCACGCGGCGACATTTACGAAGGTCACGCAAGCGTACTTTAAGTTCAAATAGGATAATTTAGTTGATAAACGCATGTGATTAAACATATCACATGCGTTTTTTTATGGTTTATTCAGTTATATGGCAGTTATCTGGAATAAGCATCTGAGTGAGAGGGTGGGTTCGTTGCGTTTGTGAGGCGTGGGGGTCATTGAAACGGCAATACTCCTGCGGAAGACCGTCCAAGCCTCCTCATCCGCTACGCTCCTTGCGGGGTCTCGGCCGCCCTTTCTACCGCGGGAGTTTGCCGTTTCCTTCCCCCCATTGGAATGTAGGTTAACGACCCCAGCTCTAATTAGTTGATCTTCCATAGCGCATCAAAAGTATTATATGTAGATCAGAAATGCCATAAAAACGCTTTATCTCAGGACTCTAACCCTCTTTTATCTTGTTAAGGTGCAACTAACAAATACCAAACAGAAACACTTATTACGCTGCGGTTCCGTTAATCTCATTACGGCTAAGGTGGGCTGGGAAACGGGCTGACTCCTCCGGAAAAACGGGCGAGCGAGACCCCGCAAGAAGCGTAGCGGATGAGGAGGCTCGATCGTTCGTCCGGGGAAAGCAGCCCGTTTCCCAGCCCGCCGCACTCCATTAAAGCAACGGAACCATACTCACCTTATCTCGAAACCAAGTCTTCAAGATAAGGGGGCTTTCCTGGAATAAGTGGAAGACAATAATTCCAATAGAACACGAGGCATGTCTGACATGTTATAATAGGTGAAAAGATTTTCTCTGAAAGGAAGATGGTCTTGTTTCGCTGGTTATTGTTATTTATATTAGTTGTTCCAGCTTTAGAAATAGGTGTACTTGTTTGGGCAGGTAATTTAATCGGTCCATGGTGGGTCATTCTCCTGATCATATCTACCGGGATTCTAGGAGCATACCTAGCCAAACAACAAGGGATGGAAACACTAAACAACGCACGTGAAGCGGTATATAGAGGGATGATTCCTCATGACGAAATATTTGATGGTATCTGCATATTAATCGGAGCTGTTGTACTATTAACTCCTGGTTTTATTACTGATGCGATCGGATTTACACTGCTATTTCCAACTACACGAGCACCAATAAAGTCTGTATTAAAACGTACCGTAAGAAAAATGATGGAAAACGGAACCATTACGGTATTTAGACGATAAAGAAAAAAGCTGACTCCATGATTTTAATGGAGTTAGCTTTTTTTACAGTTTTTATTGTGACCGTCCCAAAATATATCTCCAAGTATCATGAAATACTCCTGATCGATAGAGTGTATTTAGAATAACCAATGTAACAGGTCCAATAATAAGCCCCAAGAAACTAAACATCTTAAACCCTACAAATAAAGCTACAAGTGTGGCTAAAGGATCAAGGCCGATGTTCGTTGATAACACTTTAGGCTCCATCATTTGTCTTTGCACAATCACTATAATATACAAAATGGAAAGACCTATTGTCATGAAGTAATTACCAGTAAAAAACATATAAATGATCCATGGAATAAAGATAAACCCTGTCCCTAAATAAGGTAGCAAATCAACAGCACCAGTGATCATCGCAATGGTCACCGCATAGTCAACTCTTAAAATTAATAATCCAGCTAATACTATAAATGCTGTAATAGATATAAGAGTGAATTGTGCTTTCATGAATCCAAATAAGGCTTTCTGTAATCCCTTTAAGACATTACCACTTGATACGGTTAATGGTTCAGGAGCAAACTGAAGAATTTTCTCCTTTAATTTATACCAGTCCTTACTAATGAAAAATGTCCCTAATAAAGAGAAGATGATAATAGTAGCTAGATTTGGTAGTTTACCTAATTGACTAGGGATGCTATTTAACAACAGTTTTAACCATGTCGCACCGCTTTCAGCAACTTTAGTTCCGATCGTTTGAATTTGTTCTAAAACTTTCTCTTGTTGTGTGGGATCTAAAGTATTAATTATTGTAGTTAATCTTTGATAAAAAGGAATGACCTGTGCAGTTATGACACCTTGTACATAACTCACTAAGTCTTTAAAATGACTAGGTATGATATTGGCTAAATTATTGAAACCATCAATTAGCTCAACGACGAGGAGAACGATAACACCTATAATGGCAGCTAATATAAGTAATATCGTAAGAAATACTGATAATGGGCGAGGTACCTTTGCTTTATTCTCCAATAAATTCACAAGTGGATTCATTAAAAATGCTATCCCAATTGCAATTATAAAAGGATACGTATATTGCGCAGTGTAATAAACAGTAATGCATCCGGTGATAATAATGAAAGCAACTAATAAAAAGCGTGCTACACGCCAAAGATTTATCCAAAAATGATGCATGTCCATTGCATAAATCAACCTCCTCTCATAGGTATCTTCTTATGCAAATATATGATTAAGAATGTCTATCTATCACTTAATAAGCTATTTCATGTTTAAGTTACATCTAACTGGGACAATGTAATATTTTGTTGAAATGAATCGAATTTCAACAAAATATTATGATAATTAAACGGTTTCAATTCACAAAAATATGTTATTTGTTTATAATTGTACGTGGGGATTGCATCCCGAAAAAATTTTAATGAAAAAGTTAAGCGTTTTCTTGTAGTTTTCGGAAAACGCACATGGGGAAATTATATTTTTAAAGGAGAGGGATTTATGGCAGTCACAAGAGGACTAGAAGGAATCGTAGCAACTGAATCTTCTATTAGTTCCATTATCGATGACCAATTAACCTATGTGGGTTATGACATTGATGATTTAGCTCAAAATTCAAGTTTTGAAGAAGTTATTTATCTTCTTTGGAATAAAAAGCTTCCAACGCTTAATGAGTTAAATGAATTTAAAAAGGATTTGGCTCTAAACATGGCCATTCCAGATGAGATAATTGATCATCTTAAATCTTACAATCTGGAATCGGTTCACCCTATGGCAGCATTGCGTACAGCGGTATCCATGTTAGGCCTATATGATGAAGAATCTGATGTTATGGAAGAAGAGGCTAATAAGCGTAAAGCTGTGCGTCTACAAGCTAAAATGTCAACGATCGTGACAGCTTTTGGGCGTATCCGCAAAGGTCAAGAGCCTGTATCTCCGCGTGAAGATTTCAGCTTTGCAGCAAATTTCTTGTACATGCTTAATGGTGAAGAGCCGAAAGACCTTGAGGTTGAAGCGATTAATAAAGCTCTCGTACTTCACGCCGACCACGAACTAAATGCTTCTACATTCACAGCACGCGTTTGTGTAGCAACACTTTCCGATATTTACAGCGGTATCACTGCTGCAATTGGAGCTTTAAAAGGCCCATTACATGGTGGAGCAAATGAACGTGTTATGGCGATGTTATCTGAAATTGGTGAAGAAGACCGTGCTATTGATTACATTAAAGAAAAGCTAGAAAACAAAGAAAAAATCATGGGTATGGGACACCGTGTATATGAAAAAGGTGATCCACGTGCTAAGCACCTACGAGAAATGTCTCGTGAACTAACAAAGATCACTGGCAACTCTAAGTGGTATAACATGTCTGTGAAAATTGAAGATTACATTAAAGAGCATAAAGGTCTTCCTGCAAACGTAGACTTCTATTCTGCTTCTGTTTACCACAGTCTAGGTATTGACCATGATCTATTCACACCACTATTCGCAGTTAGTCGTGTGTCAGGTTGGTTAGCTCACGTACTTGAACAATATGAAAACAATCGTCTAATTCGTCCACGTGCTGATTATGTTGGACCAAAAGGACAAAAATACACACCTATTGAAGAACGCTAAACTCTTTTGAAGCAAGTGAAGAGCGTGGGATAACATGATTGTTATTCCTTTCTTTGCTTTTCCGTTTTTACTTATCGTATGATAATGAATGTACGATATTTTTGTTGGCATTCAAAAAACATTTTTTGTTTTTTTAGAGTGACCTATTTATGAAATGCATTTGGAGGGATTTACAATGGCTGAAAAAATTACTGTAGAAAATGGACATATGAACGTACCTGATCATGCGATCATTCCTTTTATTGAGGGTGACGGTATTGGTCCAGATATTTGGGCTGCAGCAAGTAAAGTTATCGAAGCTGCTGTACAAAAAGCTTATGGTGACACAAAGAGTATTGAATGGAAAGAAGTATATGCTGGTCAAAAAGCATATGATAAAACTGGTGAGTGGCTTCCTGACGCTACATTAGAAACAATCCGTGATTATAAGATTGCAATTAAAGGGCCTTTAACAACACCAATTGGTGGAGGAATTCGCTCTCTTAACGTAGCACTTCGTCAAGAGCTTGATCTATTTACTTGCCTACGTCCAGTACGTTGGTTTGAAGGCGTTCCATCTCCAGTTAAGCATCCAGAAGATACAGACATGGCAATCTTCCGTGAAAACACAGAGGATATCTATGCTGGTATCGAATGGCAAGAAGGTTCTCCAGAAGTGAAAAAAGTAATCAACTTCTTACAAGACGAAATGGGTGTACATAACATTCGTTTCCCTGAAACATCTGGAATCGGGATCAAGCCTGTATCTGAAGAAGGAACAAAACGCCTTGTGCGTTCTGCTATTGAATATGCACTAAATGAAGGACGTAAGAATGTTACACTTGTACACAAAGGTAACATTATGAAGTTCACTGAGGGTGCATTCAAAGCATGGGGTTACGATGTAGCTGAGCAAGAATATGGTGACAAAGTATTCACATGGAGACAGTACGATGAGATCGTAGAAAAAGAAGGTAAAGAAGCGGCAAACAAAGCAGAAGATGAAGCAGTAGCAGAAGGTAAAATTGTTGTTAAAGATGCGATTGCAGATATCTTCCTACAGCAAATCTTAACTCGTCCAAAAGAGTTTGATGTTGTTGCAACTATGAATCTTAACGGAGACTACATTTCTGATGCTCTTGCTGCTCAAGTAGGCGGAATCGGAATTGCACCAGGTGCGAATATTAACTTTGAAACAGGCCATGCAATCTTTGAAGCTACACACGGTACTGCTCCAAAATATGCTGGTCAAGATAAAGTAAACCCTTCTTCTGTAATCCTTTCTGGCGTTCTAATGTTAGAACACCTAGGTTGGAGAGAAGCAGCTAATCTAATTACAAATTCCATGGATAAAACCATTGGTAATAAGACCGTAACATATGACTTTGCTCGTATGATGGACGGTGCTACTGAAGTGAAGTGCTCCGAGTTCGGCGATGCACTAATCAAAAATATGGGCTAATTGTTGTTAGAAGGAAAGGGGATTAATATGGCTATCCAAAGAAGAAAAGTATCTGTTATTGGCGCTGGTTTTACTGGTGCTACAACAGCTTTAATGATTGCACAAAAAGAACTTGCTGATGTTGTACTAGTAGATATTCCTGACCAGGAAAAACCTACACAAGGTAAAGCCTTAGATATGCTTGAAGCAAGCCCTGTACAAGGCTTTGATTCAAATATTACAGGTACAGCAAACTACGAGGATACTGCTGATTCTGATCTTGTTATTATCACTGCTGGTATTGCTCGTAAGCCTGGTATGAGCCGTGATGACCTAGTTGCAACGAACTCTAAAATTATGAAGAGTGTAACTCAGCAAATCGTAAAATATTCTCCTGAAACAACAATCGTTGTATTAACAAACCCTGTTGATGCAATGACGTACTCTGTATTCAAGGAATCTGGATTCCCTAAACACCGTGTAATTGGTCAAAGTGGTGTGCTGGATACGGCGCGCTTCCGTACCTTCATCGCACAAGAGCTTAACCTATCTGTAAAAGATATTACAGGTTTCGTTCTTGGTGGTCATGGTGATGATATGGTGCCACTTATCCGTTACTCTTACGCTGGAGGTATTCCTCTAGATAAGTTAATTTCTCCAGAGCGTCTTGATGAAATTGTTGAGCGCACACGTAAAGGTGGGGGAGAAATTGTAGGGCTTCTTGGTAACGGTAGTGCATATTATGCACCAGCTGCCTCACTAACGGAGATGGCTGAAGCGATTCTTAAAGACCAACGTCGTGTGTTACCAGCTATCGCTTACCTTGAAGGTGAGTATGGCTATAAAGATATTTATTTAGGTGTACCTACAATCTTAGGTGGTAATGGTTTAGAGGATATTATTGAACTAGATCTTACTGAAGATGAGAAGGCTGCATTAGATAAATCAGCAGACTCTGTTAAACACGTAATGAATGTAATCGAATAACACTCGATGTTTTCATTTATTGACTAGAAAGCTCGGTTTAGCACCGGGCTTTTCTTATCAATCTTAGGAAAACGCTTACGTTTAGGGGGTGCGCAAAATGTTAGGTAAAAAACGAACACTTGGGAAAAAGTTGAAAGACATTAATGTCGGTGATTCTTACACTACAACTGCTAAAATTGAAGACAAGGATCTTTTACTCTATTTAGGTATTACAGATGATGCAAATCCTCTTTATATTCAACATGATTATGCATCTCAGACGCCATTTAAACAGCCACTTGTTCCACCTGTTATGTTAATTGGATTGGTAACATCGGCGGTATCCATGCAGCTTCCTGGACCTGGATGTCACATTGTAGAAGAGCACATCCGCTACCCTAAACCGGTTTATCATTATTCAGAAGTGACGATTACATTAGAGGTAATTGAGGTTAAACAGGCAGAACATGTTGTATCTGTTAAAGTTACTGGCTTGAATGAAGATCAACAAGTAGTCATAACAGGTACAGTTGAAGTATCACCTGCTTATGAGCCAGAGTCTATGAATGCTCGCTCTCTTGAAAACTTTTATTAATAACTGATTTGCATAAGATTCCCTTAACAAGGGAATCTTTTTGTTTGTAAAAACTCTGTAAAATTTCATCTGTAAGGGGTTTAAATTCTTTTGAAAATAGGAGCTTCATTGTATGATGGAAGTACATTATAGAACTGAGGTGTTAGGTACATGTCTCAAAAAATACTTATAGTAGATGATGAAGAATCTATTGTAACCTTGTTAAAATATAATATCGAACAAGCTGGTTTTGATACTGAAGTAGCTTATACAGGCCAAGAGGCATTGAATCAAGCAAATGAACATACCTTTGATTTAATCGTGCTAGATGTCATGCTTCCTGAGATGGATGGCATGGAAGTTTGTAAACAGATCAGACAAAAACAAATCCAAACACCTATCCTCATGCTTACTGCTAAAGATGATGAATTTGATAAAGTCCTTGGGTTAGAATTAGGTGCAGATGATTATTTAACCAAACCATTTAGTCCTCGGGAAGTAGTAGCTAGAATTAAAGCAATTCTTCGACGAATGACATATACAACGAAAGAAAAAGAATCTGATAGTCCTAGTATTCAAATTGCAGATTTAGTTGTGTACCCAGAACAGTACGAAGCAACCATTAAAGAGGAATCCATGATATTGACACCGAAGGAATTTGAGCTTCTCCTTTACTTAAGTAGAAATAAAGGGCGTGTCTTATCCCGTGATCAACTTTTAAGTGCTGTATGGAATTATGATTTTGTTGGTGATACACGTATAGTTGATGTTCATATCAGTCATTTAAGAGAGAAGATTGAACCAGATACAAAGAAACCTGTTTATATTAAAACAATTAGAGGGCTGGGATACAAAATGGAGGATCCTTCTCGCGATGCAAAAGTATGATTCTCGTCCGTTTCTAACCTATTCGATTATCGCTATTTTGCTTATGTTAGGACTAGGGTTAGTATTGGCTCAACTCACGAAAAACTTCGTGGCTGATGTCATTGAAGAGCGAGTAAAAAATGAGGCTCAATATTTATCTGAATTTGTGAATGATGCTTCTGATTTACAGCAATTGGATGAGTCAAGCCGTCAATTAAATATCGGAATGATTTATGTTACTCAAGAAAAAGAAGTTCTTTTGAATAATACAGAGGATATCCTACGCTTATCCAATAAAGAGATGACGACTGTACAACATTTTATTACGGATAGCGATGGTAACTTCTCAGATTATCAAAAAGGTTATTTACGTGAGCATATGTTTTTCTATCCAATTCAAACAAATTCGAGTAGTTTAGATGGTTCTTTAATTCTCGTGTTAAAAATAAGCTCGCTAGTTAATGTCACTTCTAACATTTGGCTAATCATTGGCATAACAATGTTTATTGGTATTTTAGTGATGGCGACATTGGGTCGCAATATATTCGAAAAATATATTAAGCCTATACGATCAGCTTCTGGAGTTGCCGATGAGCTTGCTAAAGGGAATTATCGGGCTCGTACATACGAAGGGAACTTTGGAGAAGCGGAGAAGTTAACGACCTCTATAAACGTTTTAGCCAGAAACTTACAAGAGATGACGATGCAAAAGCAAATGCAAAAAGATCGTCTAGAAGCTGTTATCAGCAATATGGGCAACGGGCTTATGTTAATTGATGAAAAAGGCTATATTCATTTAGTAAACCGCGCATTCTTAGAAAGCTTTGGTGGAAGTTCTTCTGATTATTTAGGATACTTATACTATGAGGCTGTAAAAGAAGAGGAAATCCACAAGGCTGTTAAAGAAGTTTTTATGACGGAGGAGACCGTTCGAAATTCATTTATTCTTCCTTTGCAAATTGAAAGACGATTTTTGGAAGTGTTAGGTGCTCCAATTATTAATCATGAAAAAGAATGGAAAGGCGTTGTGCTTGTTTTCCATGATATAACAGAATTAAAACATCTCGAACAGATGAGAAAAGACTTTGTAGCTAATGTTTCTCACGAGTTGAAAACACCGATTACTTCCATTAGAGGCTTTTCTGAAACGTTGCTCCAAGGAGCTATGGAAGACGAAGCTCTTCGAGAACAGTTTATTAACATCATTCTTAAAGAAAGTGAACGTCTGCAGTCACTCATTCATGATTTACTTGAATTATCTAAGTTAGAAAAAGAAGGATTTCATTTAAATATTGAATCTGTATCTTTAAAAGAATTAATCGAGGATATCGTTCCAATCGTTGAACAACAAGCTAAAGAAAAAGACATTACGATAAACCAAAACATTCATGAAGGTGAAACGATCCGTGCAGACTCAGCAAGACTGAAGCAGGTTGTCATGAATATGTTGACGAATGCAATCAATTATACTCCTCAGCAAGGCGAGGTGGGGATTGAACTCCATAGTAATGATGACTATATGGAAATTATCGTAAAAGATACAGGCATTGGTATTCCTGAAGAGGATATTCCGCGGATTTTTGAACGTTTTTATCGTGTGGATAAAGCGAGAAGTCGAAACTCAGGTGGAACAGGCCTTGGTTTAGCCATTGTAAAACATATTGTTGAAGCACATGAAGGCTGGATTGAAGTAGAGAGTGAATACCAAAAAGGTACTGCTTTTCATATCTACTTACCGAAAAAGTTTACAAAAACTTAATATTCTGTTAAATATCCCTTTATACTCCATTGATATATTTACTATGAAACCCTTTCATCCAAGGTGTTTTCTTTGTTTGGCGGAAGCGAACAGCGCTTCCGTCCTTTTTAATTTACATAATGTAAAATATTGTTTTTTTGATAGATGATACTTAAGTAAGGTCATACAAAATTTATTCAATTAAATGGCAGTAATATGGAATAACTGTTTTAGTGAGATAGGCGGTTCCGTTGCTATTGTGGAGTGCGGTGGGCTTGGGAACGGGTTGCTTTCCCCGGACGAACGATCGAGCCTCCTCATCCGCTACGCTTCTTGCGGGGTCTCGCTCGCCCGTTTTTCCGGAGGAGTCAACCCGTTCCCAAGCCCACCTTAGCCGAATGGTGATGAACGGAACCGCAGCGATATGAGGAGGTAATGCTTACGGACATTTGATCCGCTATTTCACCTTAAAATGGTTTTTCTAAAGAGCTTACGGACATTCATTCCGCTAATTACTGCAAATCACCTTAATAAAGAGCAATCTGTCACAAATAAGGTACCATATGTCCGTAACGAACCTCGAAATACCTTTAAAGTTCAAAATAAAGGAACAGATGTCCGTAAGGGTTAGAGCTCAAATAACTAGGGTCCGTTAACCTCCATAAACGCAAAGGGGTGAAGGAAACGGCAAACTCCAGTGGTAGCAAAGGGCTGACGAGATCCCGCAGAGAGCTTGCGAACGAGGAAGCTCGGCTGGTCTTCCACAGGAGGCTTGCCGTTTCAATGAACCCCTTACTCTTTTCCAACAACGGACCTCCACTGCACATTATCTCGAAACCAAGTCTTCAACATAAGGGGGCTTTAATGGAATAACAGTCTAAATAAACATCCACCATATTTTTCTTTCCTTCTTCTTAACTTAAAAGTAAAAAATTTGTGATAGAATGAAACGTATGACTGACATAATTCGTAATACAATTGTAACAATCATGAAATAAGGGGAGAGAAAGCGAATGACATTAAAACAAATCTACATGTGGCTTGCCATTACAGTTGGCGTCGTTGTACTAGCCATTGTTGGGATAACAAGCTGGTACACCGTCGATGAATCCGAACAAGCTACGATGTTAACTTTTGGTGAAGCAGGTGAGGATATTACAACTCCAGGACTTCATTTTAAAATGCCTTGGCCTGTTCAAGAAGTTAGAAAGGTATCTAAAGAAACCTTTAGTCTTGATTTCGGATACAACCAAGATGATAAATCAGGAGCAGATCAGATTCGAATGATTACGGGAGATGAAAACATTGTATTAGCCGATTTAGTTGTACAATGGAAGATTACAGCGCCATCCCAATACTTATTCCACTCTGCAGATCCAAAACAAATTTTAAATAATGCCACTTCCGCCTCATTAAGAGGGATTATTGGTTCATCTAAAATTGATGAAGCCTTAACTTCTGGAAAGGCTGAGATCGAAAATGATGTGCGTGAATTGTTAAAGTCTCTGATAGCTGACTATGATATTGGCATTTCCATTATTGATGTGAAGCTACAAGAAGTAGACCTTCCAAATGAAGAAGTTCGTACTGCATTTACAAAGGTTACAGATGCACGTGAAACGATGAATACGAAAATTAACGAAGCAAAGAAATATAGAAACCAAAAATATGAAGAAGCATTAGGAGAAAAGGATGCCATTATCTCAAGAGCCGAAGGAGATAAAGTAGCTCGAATTCAAAAAGCAAAAGGTGATGTTGCACAATTTGACGCACTGTATGAAGAATATGCGAAATCTCCTACTATTACAAAAGACCGTCTTGTGATTGAAACACTTGAAGAAGTGTTACCTGAGGCGAAAATCTATATTATGAATGATAGTGGGAATACCTTGAAATATTTACCTTTAGACCCTAGCAAATCAAAAACAGTAGCACCAGCACAGGGAGGGTCCAACAATGAGTAATGAAAACATTGTAGAAATGAATAAACCTAGTTCTAACGAGATTAAACGATATGTAAGAATTGGACTTTCTCTTATCGTGTTTGTGCTATTACTTATTGGGTTATTTAACTCTATTTTTATTGTTAAAGAGGGAGAATATAAAGTTGTACGACAGTTTGGGGAAATTGTGAATACTGAAGAAACACCGGGTCTTAAGTTTAAGGTTCCATTTATTCAAACCGTTACAACGCTTCCAAAAAAGAAAATGGTCTATGATGTAGCACAAAAAGAGATTAATACACTGGATAAGAAGCGTATGATTATTGATAACTATGCAGTATGGCATATCACCGATCCAGATAATATGATTAACACAGCCAGAAACATGGTAAATGCAGAAACTCGTATGGGTGAGTTTATATTTTCTGTTATTCGGACCGAGTTAGGTCGAATGAATTATGAAGAGATTATTAATGATGAAAAATCCTCAAGAGGTAATTTAAATGAACGAGTTACGAAACAAGTGAACGAATTGCTAGCACGTGATGAATACGGAATTCGTGTGGAAGATGTACGAATTAAACGAACTGATTTACCCGACGAGAACGAGCAGTCAGTATACCGCCGCATGATTTCAGAGCGTGAAACAAAAGCTCAGGAATACCTATCTCAAGGTGATGCTGAGAAAAGTCGTATTATCGCTCAAACAGACCGTGATGTAAAAGAAATGCTAGCAAAAGCAGATGCTCAGGCTGCACAAATCCGAGGGGAAGGTGAACAGGAAGCAGCGCGTATTTATAATGAGTCCTTTTCTAAGGATGAATCGTTCTATCGACTTTACCGTACTCTAGAATCTTATAAGACGACGATCGATGGAGAGACAACGATTATCCTGCCACAAGATTCTCCTTACGCACAAACATTAACCGGATATTTTGAATAATACAGAGGCGACTTTTTCTTTCTCTTACCGAACATGGTAAAATGAGAGGAAAGAGTCGCTTTTTTTTGCATAGTTTCGAATTGACTACATAAATGATCGATCACGTATAAAGGAGTGCACGACATGTCTCAAAAATTAATATTAATCGACGGGAACAGTATTGCTTACCGCGCGTTTTTTGCTCTCCCGCTATTGAACAATGATAAAGGCGTACATACAAATGCAGTTTATGGTTTTACAACGATGCTGTTAAAGATTCTAGAGGAAGAACAGCCTTCTCATGTTCTAGTTGCTTTTGATGCTGGGAAGACAACTTTCAGACATAAAACGTATGAAGAATATAAAGGTGGGCGCCAAAAGACACCTCCAGAGTTATCCGAACAATTTCCACTAATACGTGAATTGCTAGATGCCTTTCACATTTCTCATTACGAACTTGATCAATATGAAGCAGATGACATCATCGGTACTCTTGCTCGCCTAGGTGAGCAAGAAGAATGGGATGTAAAAGTTATTAGTGGTGACCGTGACTTATTACAGCTTGTTTCTGATAAAGTATCCGTTGCGCTTACCAAAAAGGGAATTACAAATGTAGAAACGTACACACCGTCATTTATGAAAGAAAAGATGGACGTGGATCCGAATCAAATTATTGACTTAAAAGCGTTAATGGGAGATAGCTCAGATAACATCCCAGGAGTTCCTGGAGTAGGTGAGAAAACGGCTGTTAAATTACTTAAACAATTCGAGACCCTTGATGGTGTTTATGAACACTTAGAAGAGGTCAGTGGTAAAAAATTAAAAGAAAAGCTTACCGATAACAAAGACAATGCTTATATGAGTAAAGATCTTGTAACGATCAATGTTTATTCACCTATTGAGGTAGGTTTAGAAAAAGCACAATATGAAGGCTACGAATATCAACAGGTAAGCAGCTTTTTCCGTGATCTAGGGTTTAACTCACTTCTAAGTCGCATTGGTGGTGAAGAGGCTGAAGCGGAGGAAGTAAACGAAAGCTTACCTCACATAGAAGTAGAAACCATTGAAGAAGTTAGAGAAGAGCACTTAGCTGAAACAACTGCACTAGTAATTGAGATGCTTAGCGAAAGCTATCACACTGCTGATATTGAAGGAGTTGGACTTGTTCATAAAGGTGGCAAGTACTTCATTCCTGGAGATCAAGCTCTTCATTCAGAAGTGTTTAAGAAATGGGCAGAAGATACGAATAAGAAAAAGTGGGTCTTTGATGCTAAGAAAACACTAGTCGCAATGAAGCGCTATGGTATTGATGTAAAGGGGCTCTCGTTTGATCTGTTAATTGCCTCCTATATTATTAACCCTTCTGAAAATCATCACGATATCCCTGCAATCAGTCAACGAATGGGGAGAAAAGAAGTAGCTTTTGATGAAGAAGTATATGGGAAAGGAGCCAAAATGAAGGTTCCTGAGACAGACCTGTTAGCGGATCATGTAGGTCGCAAAACAGACATGCTGTTTCAATTAAAAGAAACAGTTGAGGAACAATTAAAAGAAAATGAACAGTGGAATTTATACCATGAGCTTGAAATGCCGCTTTCTCAAATTCTAGGTGTCATGGAATACACAGGTGTGCAGGTAGATGTAGACCGCTTGAAACAAATGGGGGAAGACCTTAAGGAACGCCTTGCTGAATTAGAGAAAGAAGTGTACGAGCTTGCTGGAGAAGAGTTTAATTTAAATTCACCTAAGCAACTAGGTCCCATTCTATTTGAAAAGCTTGAGCTTCCAGTTATTAAGAAAACCAAAACGGGTTATTCAACATCAGCAGATATTTTAGAGCAACTGCAAGATAAACACCCGATTATTGAAAAAATCTTAATGTACCGTCAGTTAGGTAAACTTCAATCCACATATATTGAAGGACTGCTCAAGGTAGTCCATGAGGATACAAATAAAATTCATACAAGATTTAATCAGGCATTAACCCAAACAGGTCGTCTAAGTTCGATTGAACCAAACCTGCAAAATATCCCGATTCGTTTAGAAGAAGGAAGAAAGATCAGACAAGCGTTCATTCCATCAGAAGAGGGTTGGAAGATCTTTGCCGCTGACTACTCTCAAATTGAGCTTCGTGTTCTTGCACACATAGCACAGGATGAAAAGTTAATTAGTGCCTTTAAAGAGGGAGCAGATGTTCATACGAAGACAGCAATGGATGTTTTCCATGTATCTGAAGGTGAAGTTACGGATCAAATGCGTCGTCAGGCGAAAGCGGTCAACTTCGGAATCGTTTATGGAATTAGTGATTACGGCCTTTCTCAAAGCCTGGGAATTCCTCGTAAGGAAGCGAAGAAATTTATCGATCGATATCTTGAAAGCTACCCAGGGGTAAAAGCATACATGGATGAGGTCGTACAAGAAGCAAAGCAAAACGGATATGTAACAACTCTCATGAACCGTCGTCGTTATTTACCGGAGATCACTAGTCGAAACTTCAACCGTAGAAGCTTTGCAGAGCGTACAGCAATGAATACACCAATTCAGGGTACTGCAGCAGATATCATTAAAAAGGCTATGATTGATCTTTATCACGCTTTAGAGCAAGAAGGGCTAGAAGCACGCATGCTTTTACAAGTTCATGACGAATTAATCCTCGAGGCACCTGAAGCGGAATTAGAAAAGCTACAAAGCTTAGTTACGAAGGTGATGGAAGAAACGGTCGATCTTGAAGTTCCATTAAAAGTGGACGATGAACAAGGTGACACATGGTATGATGCGAAGTAAAGGAGTGTTTGAATACCCATGCCAGAACTACCAGAAGTCGAGACAATCAAAAAAACACTCGAACAACTTGTTATAAATAAAACCATTCAAAACATTACAATACACTGGCCAAACATCATTCAACATCCTGATGATACAGAACAATTTAAGCAAATTGTTCAAGGTCAGACGATCCATCGAATTGATCGCCGGGGAAAGTTTTTATTATTTTACCTCGATAATCATGTGCTTATTTCTCACCTTAGAATGGAAGGGAAATATGGCGTTTTTCCAAAAACAGAACCTGTTACAAAGCATACACATGTCATATTTGAATTAACAGATGGAACAGAACTACGTTATCAAGATGTTCGGAAGTTCGGGACAATGCATGTGTTCCCTATCGGAGATGAATTTAGCTGTCCTCCGTTAGATCATTTAGGTCCAGAACCATTCGAAAAAGCATTCACTGTAGATTATCTAAAAGAAAAACTAAATAAAACAAACCGGCACATCAAGACGGCTCTTTTAGATCAAACCGTATTGGCTGGGTTAGGAAACATTTATGTGGATGAAGCTTTATTTAGGTCTTCCATCCATCCTATGAGAAGAGCTTCTGATTTACGTGATGAAGAAATTACGTCCCTTCACAAGGAGATTATCGAAACCCTTGGTGAGGCTGTTACACAAGGAGGAACAACCATACGATCCTATGTGAATAGTCAAGGACAAATCGGAATGTTCCAACAAAAACTCAATGTGTATGGTCGTGAGGAAGAAGCTTGTCACAACTGTGGCACAGTCATAAGTAAGATGAAGGTAGGGAATCGAGGTACTCACGTTTGCCTTAATTGCCAGAAATAATCACACTAAATCAATAGCACAGCTTATAAGCTCCCCCCATATACTAACGTAGAATATGGGGGAAGGAGCTTTCGTTTACATGCAAGAGATCATGACATTAATCATTCTGGCCTTCGCTGTTAGCTTAGATAGTTTTACTGTTGGTTTTACTTACGGAATGCGAAAGATGGGCTTACCTTTCAAAGCTATTCTCATCATTGCTTGTATCTCCGCAACAACTTTCTTTATTTCCATGATGATAGGAAAAGCTATTTCATGGTTTATTTCACCTCATATCACAGAAATTCTTGGTGGGGTGATTCTTATATCCATCGGTGCATGGGTTATCTATCAATTTTTTAAAAGTGATAATCATGGACCAACTGAGCCTAAAGATCCTTATATTTTAAAACTTGAGATTCAATCGTTAGGTATTGTTATACAAATATTAAGAAAGCCAATGACGGCAGATATTGATAAATCTGGCACCATCAATGGCATTGAGGCACTTTTATTAGGCTTAGCGTTATCCCTAGATGCCTTCGGGGCTGGTGTTGGTGCAGCTATGTTTGGGTTTGAGCCGTTGTTAACCGCAGGTGTTATTGCATTTATGAGCAGTTCTTTCCTTTGGATCGGTTTAAAAAGTGGATTTCTTTTATCCTGCTGGGGATGGCTTCATCGCCTTTCCTTTTTGCCAGGTGTACTTCTAATTTTAATCGGAGTAATGAAAATGACGTAAAGGGGCAATTATAATGACAGTTGTAATCGGACTTACAGGAAGCATCGCTACTGGAAAAAGTACGGTATCTTTAATGTTTGATGATTATGACATTCCTGTAATTGATGCAGATAAGATTTCTAGAAAAGTTGTCGAGCCTGGCGAAAAAGCATACAATCAAATTGTAGAAACATTTGGTCGTGACATATTACGTGAGGATGAATCCATTGATCGAAAAGCTTTAGGCGCAATCGTTTTTAAAGACGAAGAGAAGCGAAAAGCCTTGAATGGCATCGTTCACCCAGCTGTTAGGGAGAAAATGCTCGAAGAACGTGATGATTACGTTAGGCAAAATGCAAAGGCTGTTGTACTTGATATTCCGCTTTTATTTGAGAGTGAACTGACACATTTTGTAGATAAAATCCTCGTTGTGTATGTTGATGAAGAAATTCAACTAAAACGTTTAATGGAACGTGATGAAAGTACAGAGGATGAGGCTAAGAGTCGAATTAATTCTCAAATGCCTGTTTCTAAAAAGGCGGAGAAAGCTGATGCAGTCATATCTAATAATGGGACGAAACAACAATCATATGACCAATTGGATACGATATTAAGAAAATGGGAAGTTATTTAATAAGGGACCTACTACTATAATTTATAGTGGTAGGTTTTTTATTGGGTGAATACCCATTTATTTAAAATTTTTTAAATTATGGATTCCAAGTGTAATTAAATGTGTTATACTAATCATGCAAAAGGGAAGGGAAAAGTATATCATATTTGAGAGGGGTATGTGACATGACAGCACGTGTTGCAATTAATGGATTTGGACGAATTGGACGCATGGTCTTCCGCCAGGCGGTTAAAGATAAAGATCTTGAGGTAGTAGCAATCAATGCAAGCTATGAACCTGAAACCCTAGCTCATTTATTAACATATGACAGTGTTCATGGTCGTTTTCAAGGAGATGTGAAAGCGCTTGATAATGGGTTGGAAGTTGATGGTAAAAAGATTGATATCGTATCTTCTCGTGATCCCAAAGAGCTTCCATGGGATAAGCTTGGAGTTGATATAGTAATTGAAGCAACAGGAAAGTTTAAAACAAAAGAATCAGCAGGTGGCCATATCGAAGCTGGAGCTAAAAAGGTTGTAATCACAGCGCCTGGTAAAGAAGTTGATGCCACAATTGTTATGGGCGTAAATGAGAGCGTTTACAATCATGAGAAACATGATGTCGTATCAAATGCTTCATGTACAACGAATTGCTTGGCTCCTGTAGTAAAGGTTCTTGATGATGAGTTTGGAATTGAAAATGGATTAATGACGACTGTTCATGCTTTTACAAATGATCAGAAAAACTTAGATAATCCACATAAAGACTTACGTCGTGCACGTGGTTGTACACAATCTATTATTCCAACTTCCACAGGTGCAGCTAAAGCCCTTGGGCAAGTAATGCCTCAATTAGATGGGAAAATGCATGGAATGGCCTTACGCGTTCCAACACCAAATGTTTCTTTGGTAGACCTTGTTATTGACCTTAAGAAAGATGTTACGACCGATCAAATAAATAATGCATTTAAGCATGCATCAAAAAATAGTTTGGATGGAATTTTGTCATACTCTGAAGAACCACTTGTTTCCGTTGATTATACGACTACGGAATATTCCTCTATTATCGATGGTTTATCAACAATGGTTATAGATGATCGTAAAGTAAAGGTACTAGCCTGGTATGATAATGAGTGGGGTTACTCAAAACGTGTAGTAGATTTAGTTAAATTTGTAGGTGAAAAGTTAGCAAATCAACAAGAAGCCCGAGTATCATAAGGTATTTCCTACAAAAATCGTGATCAAAAGGGGAATTTGTGTCTAGCACACATTACCATATATATCCGAAAAATATTTCCATTTGTATATTGCAAAAAGGTTAGGAAGCGTTTATACTAACTTTTGAGCTTCTGAAAAACTGAAGGAAATATGACTGCTTAAAGGGTTAGGACCTCTTAGGACTAACTTTCCCCCGTGGCAGTACATGAGCGGATGTTAAGAAGTAACTTTTGTTTGTCTTGAAGGGGGATTCCCAATGGATACGATGGGTAGACATGTAATTTCAGAACTTTGGGATTGTAACACAGAAACACTGAACGATATGGCAATGATTGAGCAAATCTTTGTGGATGCTGCACTTAAAGCTGGTGCCGAAGTCCGTGAAGTAGCTTTTCATAAATTTGCACCACATGGCGTAAGTGGAGTTGTCATAATTTCAGAATCACATTTAACGATTCATAGCTTTCCAGAGCATGGATATGCGAGTATTGATGTATACACATGCGGCGATCGTATAGATCCAAATGTTGCTGCACAATATATCGCAGACGCATTAGAAGCTGCAACACAAGAATCTGTAGAAGTCCCACGCGGAATGGGACCAGTATCAGTACAAAAATTCAACGTTCTATAAAATAATCCTACTATATAAGGGATGCACAATTCGTGCATCCCTTTTTAATATGTAAATGTATCTTATTCCTTTTAAGCCCCCTTATCTGGAAGACTTGTTTTCGAGATAAGATGAGTATGCTTCCGTTGCTTATATGGAGTGCGGTGGGCTGGGAAACGGGCTGCTTTCCCCGGACGAACGATCGAGCCTCCTCAGTCACTACGTTCCCTACGGGGTCTCGCTCGACCGTTAATCCGGAGGAGTCAGCCCGTTTCCCAGCCCACCTTAGCCATATGGAGATTAACGGAACCGCAGCATAATACGTGTTTCTGATTCCTGTGTTAAGCTTTACTATAATGAAACAGAAGATGACTCAAACACCTGATATAAAGCTTGTTCACGTTATCTATGAGATTCATAGAACACTTTTAAAGCAATAAGGAAATTCAGCTAATTAGAGCTGACCCCTTCCTCTTTTTAACGCAACGGACCCTCCCACTCACTAAAATGCTTATTCAAGATAACTGCCATTTAACGGTACAAACATCTTTTGGTAAAAAAGAAATCGATAAATAACGCGATGACGTATTTATCCTTTGAAAATTTTTGATATAATAAATAAGAGGTGTAATGATCGATGAGTATTAAACAATGGTTTAAAAAGCATTTAACAAATCATGCTGAAACAAGTGAACAGCATTGGAATAATGAGTTACGTACTCACTATTTTAAAACGACTAAAGATAAAGCATTTCGTGCCATAGAAAAAATGTACGAGAATGCATCCAAATATGACATCATTGCAAAATCAGAGGAACACGGTGAAGTAAGTGTTGGAGTTAAAGGCAGTCGAAAAGCCTTTATGGTTATTAGTGTTATTATGGTCAAGCCATATCGTACAGCAATTGATTTTTCCGTAACCACAGAAACACCTCTTCCGTTTGATTTCGGATATAGTCATAAATTAATACAGATCCAATACGAATCTCTAAAAAAAGAACTCCCATTTCTTGAAACCTCAATGGCTCAGAAAATGGAAGTATAGGTAGAAATCAATACTGGAGTTGATGTAAGTGAAATGCCCAAATTGTGGCTACAAAAGCACCAAAGTATTAGATTCAAGACCAGTTGAAGAAGGAAAATCGATTCGTCGTAGAAGAGAATGTGAAGACTGTAATTTTCGTTTTACGACATTTGAGCGAATAGAAGAAGTACCATTAATCGTTGTGAAAAAAGAGGGGACGCGTGAGGAATTTTCACGTGAGAAGCTTATGCGAGGACTCATCCGAGCATGTGAAAAGCGACCAGTATCAGTGGAACAACTTGAGACAATTGCAACGAGTATTGAGCGTGAATTGCGAAACCGTGGAGACTCCGAAGTTCAAAGTAATGACATTGGTGCAATGGTTATGGATCGACTAGCTGAGGTGGACGAGGTAGCCTATGTCCGCTTTGCATCTGTATATAGACAGTTTAAAGATATTAATGTATTCTTAGACGAATTAAAAGATTTGATAAAACAAGAACCTGAATAAATGAGCTTTTAGAGCCGCGCTTGGCTCTTTTCTTTTTTACAGGTCCTAAGTCACCATGAAACGCAATTGTAAGGAGGAAGACATCATGGAGGAAGCGAATATTGGGAAGCTGTTACCTGTTGATGGGTTTACATTAAACGTACCTCAAAGTATGCCGATGGATGTTTCAAAAGCTTTGTCTCATTTATATCAGCCTATCATAGGTGTTTCAGCTGTGAGCCTGTATCAAACGCTTCTTTCTGAATATGACTTACAACAACCAGGTGATCGTATTAGAACCCATCATCTGTTAATGAATTATCTTCATATGCCATTAGATGATATTTATGATGCTAGGAAGAAGCTAGAGGCAATAGGCTTGATGCGAACGTTTGCCTTATATGAGCAGGGGCAAACTGTATATTCTTATGTGCTTCTTAAGCCTTTTACACCAAATGAATTTTTTGAAGATGATATGCTTTCTTTGTTATTGTATCACCATCTAGGTCAAGAAAAGTATGACCGTTTGAGAAACGCCTTTTACATGGCTACTAAAATTGATAAAGATGCGAAAGAGGTAACTTCATCATTTGAACAGGTTTTTTCTATGCATCACTTAACATCAGAGAAACCGCCTGATGGTCTTCATCGCCATGATGAAGAAAATGTTGTCTCGACTGGAGCGCAAGGTGTAAACGTACAAGAAGAGGTCGTTGATTACGAATGGCTATATAAATCTTTGCAAGAGCGTATGCTACCTGCACAAGAAATCTTGTCGCAAAAGCATCGTAAGGTTATTACGCAATTATCCCTTTTATATAATTTAGCCACATATGAGTTAGAAAAAGCGATTTTGTGGTCTATGAACGATCAAAATGAATTAATCTTATCTGAATTAAAAGAAGCGTGTCACGACCTTTATCAGAACAAGCCATCACCTTCTAAGAGTAATGAAAATAAGAATGTGACAGACCAACGAGAACGACTTTCTGTTTCTGACCAAACGAATCAGTCTGAATCGAATAAAGCATCCAATAAAGAAGAAGCACTTATTCAACAGTTACAGCAAATATCACCTAGGGAATTGTTAAGTGATTTGTCTGAAGGAGCAGAACCGCCAGAAAAAGATATTAAAATGATCAGAGACATTATGACACAACAAGGTCTTAGCCCTGGTGTGATGAACGTCTTGATTTACTATGTTTTATTAAAAACAGATATGAAGTTATCAAAGCCTTATATGGAAACCATCGCAGGCCACTGGGCTCGACTTCAAATTAAAACAGTAAGTCAGGCAATGGATGTTGCCAAAAAAGAGAACAAAAAATATCAGCAGTGGGCTACAAAGAAAAAGTCTGGATACCGAAAGCCTCAAAAGCAAGAAGTATTACCTGATTGGTTTAAAGAACAAAAAGCTGAGGAAGAGAAAAAGAGTCAAAGCAATCCTACTGAGGAAAAGGACCAAGAAAAATCTCCTGAGGAAATCCAGAAGGAAAAAGAGGATATTCTTAAGGCTATCAAGAATAGGTCTAAAAAGCGTACACGGAATAATGAATTGTAAGGATGAAGAACATGGAACCTATACAAACCGCATTGAAAAAATGGATGAGGGAAAGTAAAAACTTTCAGGAACATTACCAGTCCATGAAGCAGGCAATTTTAAAAGATCCTGAAATTCAACAAATATTAAAACAGAACCCCCAATTAACGGATCAAGATATAAGTAAGCATCTAATGAAATTATATGAATATCAATCCCAATCGAAACGTTGTCAGGATTGTCCGGCATTAGCTGAATGTAAAAACCTTGTTCCAGGCTATAGCCCCCTAATCCATGTTGCAAATCGTGATGTACGGATTACGTATGAAATGTGTCCTCGTAAAGCTCAGGTAGAGGCGCAATCCAAAAAACGATCGTTTATTAGTAGTTTATATATGCCAAGAGAAGTGTTAGAAGCAACTTTTGAAGAAGTTGATATGGATGATGATCAGCGATTGAAAGCCATTGGTTATGCGAATAACTATGTAGAAAAGTGGGGAACGAAAGAAGCTGAAAAGGGTCTTTATTTCCATGGTCCATTTGGGGTAGGGAAGACATTCTTTCTTGGAGCTGTTGCGAATGACTTAGCCAATGAAGGCGTGTCTTCATTAGTTATATATATGCCTGAGTTTGTTCGGGAAATGAAATCTTCCTTGCAGGATAATTCCTTGAACAAGAAAATTGAACAGTTTAAAACAACACCTGTCCTTATGCTAGATGATATCGGTGCTGAATCCATGTCATCATGGTTCCGAGATGAGGTGTTAGGATCTATCTTACAATATAGAATGATGGAACGCCTTCCTGTATTCTTTACTTCGAACTATACGCTAAAAGACTTGGAGAAACACTTGATGACCAATAATCGAGGCGATGTAGAGGAATTGAAAGCAGGGAGAATCATTGAACGAATTAAACAGGTGAGCATTCCAGTTCCTGTCCATGGACAAAATAGAAGATCATAAAAATAAATCGCATGAGCCTCCAATAAGGAGGGTCATGCGATTTTTGTTTTTGTTACATTATTTTAGATACGAAATCATTTTTTTTGCCCTTGTCCCATATAATGTAACAGTTATGGGGGAAGGGGGGAATAGATTGAAGCAAATCACATTTGAGCGTAAGCATGAAGCCTTATCTTTTTGTGAATACCTGCTTGATTACAGTCAAGATATTAAACTTCACTGGCAACAGCACAAGAAGTGGGGTCTTACGATTAATATTGAACAAGCCTCTGATGTAAAAGAACTTCATTCTGTACTCATTCAAGGATTTATTCATGTGTTTCAAATACATAAAGAGTCAGCTTGGTTACATGAAATTATTCGTGATTGTTATTATTATAATGACGTAGATGAAGTTGAAGCGATTGTGGATTTGTGTCATACATTGTTACGTGATGAGTTAGAGGAAGATATGGTGCCACAACACAAATTAAGTCATGGTCAGCATCAGACTATTTTAAAAACTGTATTTGCAGAGGCTTTGAAGGAAGAAGAGTCTGTTCATTTTGATTCGATTATTGTGTTCCGGATGCATACTTTTTATAATGATTTAATTGATTTTGTTGGATATGCACTTGATGAATACAAACGAGAAGAAGAATATCAATCTTATGTTGAACATCTTCGGGAATATATGCATCTTAAACCTTCTAATATGGATCATTTATTAATTGTTCAAGGCCCTAATTTCCGTTTTTATGATAAGAATGGAAATCTTTTTAGACAAGAAGAGTTAAAGCGATTAACAAATGAAGAACCACTTTACTTGTTTGGTTTGGAAAAAGAAGAAATGAATATTACACCTATCATTGCCTTTGCACCAGAGAAAATCACGCTATACGGCGATGATTCTAGTGATCCTAAAACCATTACGATATTAAATGTGTTTCAGGAAAAGGTAGAGTTTCTCCCTTTGAGAAATTTTCCTTTCAAACGTTTGTCCTCTCAGTAAAAAATAGGCTTGCTTTTTTAAATGAAAGTCCTTATACTATGAATCATAAATAAAATTCAATGTATAAGTGATGATGAGGATACGAACAATGTGTATCGACTTACAGAGAGGGAGGCCATGGCTGGAAGCTTCCTAAGAACGGCAAATTGTTTACCACCTCTGAACTCTACTGGCGAACCTTAAGTAACTAGTAGCGCCTCGTCCTCGTTACGGATTTGAAACAATGAGCCACAGGAATGTGGAAATCAGGGTGGAACCACGTGCATCAACGCTCGTCCCTTCGCTATCGTGCAAGGGATGGGCGTTTTTTAATGCTCATAAATCGTGTGTTGAATCATCACATTTTAGAAAGATAGAAGGAGTGAACGAACAATGGCTGAAGGAATTCAACTTACATTCCCAGATGGAGCAGTGAAAGAGTTTCCTCAAGGTACAACAACAGAAGATGTAGCTGCATCCATTAGTCCTGGTTTAAAAAAGCAAGCTGTTGCTGGAAAACATAATGGTCAACTAATTGATTTTCGCCGTGAACTACCAGGTGATGGATCAATTGAAATTGTAACACTTCGTGATGAAGAAGGTATTGAGGTGTTACGTCACTCTACTGCACACCTAATGGCGCAGGCTGTTAAACGTCTTTATGGAGATGTGAAGCTTGGAGTAGGTCCTGTTATTGAGAATGGATTTTACTATGACATGGACATCTCTGAATCCATCTCAGTTGAAGATCTACCTAAGATTGAAAAAGAAATGCAGCGTATTGTAAGCGAAAACCTTGAAATTCAGCGTGTCGAGGTTAGTCGTGAAGAAGCGAAGGAAATGTATCGTGAAATCGGTGATGAATTGAAGCTAGAATTGATCGATGACCTTCCAGAAGATGAAAACATTACAATCTATAAGCAAGGTGAATTTTTCGATCTTTGCCGCGGCCCACATGTTCCATCAACAGGTAAAATTAAAGTATTTAAGCTGTTGAGTGTCTCTGGCGCATACTGGCGTGGAGATAGCGACAATCAAATGCTTCAGCGTATTTATGGTACAGCTTTTGAAAAGAAAGCACATCTTGAAGAGTACCTTCACATGCTTGAAGAAGCAAAGGAACGTGACCACCGTAAACTAGGAAAAGAGCTTGATATTTTCACGGTGTCTCAAAAAGTAGGACAAGGGCTTCCATTATGGTTACCTAAAGGCGCTACAATTCGTCGTACAATCGAGCGTTATATCGTAGATTTAGAAGAGCGTCTTGGATATGACCACGTGTACACACCTGTTTTAGGTTCTGTTGACCTTTATAAAACAAGTGGACACTGGGATCACTATCAAGAGGACATGTTCCCATCAATGGAAATGGATAACGAAGATCTAGTTCTTCGACCAATGAACTGTCCGCACCACATGATGGTGTACAAAAACCAATTGCATAGTTACCGTAATCTTCCGGTTCGTATTGCTGAGCTTGGTACAATGCACCGTTACGAAATGTCTGGTGCTTTAGCTGGTTTACAGCGTGTACGTGCTATGACATTAAATGATGCGCATATCTTCTCTCGTCCAGATCAACTAAAAGATGAGTTTATCCGCGTTGTTCGTATGATTCAAGAAGTATATAAAGACTTCGGCATTGAAGATTATTACTTCCGTCTTTCATACCGTGACCCTGCGGACAAAGAGAAATATGTGGATAACGATGAGATGTGGGAGAAAGCTCAGTCCATGCTTCTTGAAACCATGCAGGAGCTAAAAGTTGATTATGTAGAAGCAGAAGGCGAAGCGGCATTCTACGGACCGAAGCTTGATGTGCAGGTGAAAACGGCACTAGGTAAAGATGAGACGTTATCTACTGTACAGTTGGACTTCCACTTACCAGAGCGTTTTGACTTAACGTATATTGGTGAAGACGGAAACCATCACCGTCCGGTTGTTATTCACCGCGGTGTAGTATCTACAATGGAACGCTTTGTTGCCTTCTTAATTGAAGAGTACAAAGGTGCATTCCCAACATGGTTAGCACCTGTACAGGCTAAGATTATTCCAGTTTCTGCGGATGTTCACTTAGACTATGCGAAAAAGGTAGAAGATGAGCTACGCTTTGCTGGCGTGCGTGTTGAAGTGGATGAGCGTGATGAGAAAATCGGCTACAAGATCCGTGAAGCTCAAATGCAAAAAGTCCCTTACCAGCTCGTTGTAGGTGACAATGAGATAAATGAAAATGGCGTGAACGTACGTCGTTACGGAGAAAAAGACTCTGAGACGAAGCCACTTTCTAATTTCATTGATGAATTAAAGCAAGAGATCACAGGAAAAGTTCGTCGATAATATAGGATTGCAAAAGCCCTTGTGAAGCTGATGAGCTTCATGAGGGTTTTTTTATTTATTGTTCAGTTATATGGCAGTAATCTGGAATAACTGTTTTAGTGAGAGAGGCGGTTCCGTTGCTATTGTGGAGTGCGGTGGGCTTGGGAACGGGTTGCTTTCCCCGGACGAACGATCGAGCCTCCTCATACGCTACGCTTCTTGCGGGGTCTCGCTCGCTCGTTATTCCGGAGGAGTCAACCCGTTCCACAGCCCACCTTAGCCGAATCGTGATGAACGGAACCGCAGTGATATGGAGAGGTGATGTTTAAGGACATCTGTTCCGTTATTTGATCTTAATATGACTTTTATGAAGAGCTTACGGACATTTATTCCGTTATTTGCATCAAATCACCTTGACAAAACCCAATTTGTCACAAATAAGGTACCATATGTCCGTAACGACTCTCGAAATGCCTTAAAAGTTCAAAATAACGGAACAGATGTCCGTAAGGTTTAGAACTCACACACTAGGGTCCGTTAATCTCCATAAAAGCAAAGGGGGTGAGGGAAACGGCAAACTCCCGCGGTAGAAAGGGCAGATGAGACCCCACAGACAACGGAGTGAACGAGGAGGCTCAGCTGGTCTTCCGCAGGAGTATTGCCGTTTCACTGAACCCCTACCTCTCATAAAAGCAACGGATTGCTCTCAACTTATCTCGATTCCAAGTCTTCAACATAAGGGGCTTATATGGAATAAGTTAAATAAGGTTTTTGTAAAATAGTTGTTGCGTTTCGAGCAGATATCTTGTATTCTATAAAAGTCTTGTTTTTAAACGAAACAGAGTAAAACGATTTGACAGCCTAATGTATACGTGCTATTCTCGTATAGGTAAACAAAATATTGTCTGAGACAAGTAGAAGCACCCGCTTCTCACCTGCATGACGTCCACTATGGGCAGTTACCAGGTACGATTTTTTCTGAACGTAATGGGAAACGTGTGGGTGCAGTATGTGTACCGACACTTTTTTTGATTGTAGAAATTCCAGCAAGAAAATACAGCTTGTCAAGGACAGATATATTATTCTTAATTAACCTTGGAGGTGGCTGGTCATTAGCAAAGATATGATCGTCAATGAAAAGATTCGTGCTCGCGAAGTACGTCTCATTGATTCAAATGGAGACCAATTGGGTGTTAAATCCAAAAACGAAGCGTTAGACATCGCTGCAAACGCAAACCTTGATCTTGTAATGGTTGCTCCAAATGCGAAACCGCCTGTATGTCGTATTATGGACTACGGTAAATACCGTTTTGAGCAACAGAAGAAAGAAAAGGAACAGCGTAAGAATCAAAAAGTGATCAACGTGAAAGAAGTGCGTCTCAGCCCAGGAATTGAAGAACATGACTTCAATACGAAGCTACGTAATGCACGTAAGTTCTTAACAAAGGGCGATAAAGTGAAAGTTGCAGTTCGTTTCCGCGGACGCGCAATCACTCACAAAGAACTAGGCCAACAAGTTCTAGAACGTATGGCTGAAGAATGTAAAGACCTTTCCACAATCGAAACGAAACCGAAAATGGAAGGTCGTAACATGTTTATGATGCTTGCTCCGGTTAACGAAAAGCAATAGACTTTTTCTAGGAGAAGCCGAAAATGCTTAAAGGAGGAACTACTCATGCCAAAAATGAAAACTCATAAAGGTTCTCAGAAACGCTTTAGTCGTACAGGTAACGGAAAGGTGAAGCGTTCCCACGCATTCACAAGTCACCTGTTCGCAAACAAGTCTCAGAAGCAGAAGCGTAAACTTCGTAAGTCTACGTTAGTTTCTAAAGCAGACTACCGTCGTATCAAGAACATGCTTCCAAAGAAATAATCGACTCATTATAAATTAAGTAAAATGAAATTCAGGAGGGAACTATTATGGCACGTGTAAAAGGTGGAACAGTCACTCGCCAACGTCGTAAGCGCGTCTTAAAGCTTGCTAAAGGTTATTATGGTTCAAAACATGCTTTATTCAAAACAGCAAAACAACAGGTAATGAAATCCGGTCAGTATGCATACCGTGACCGTCGTCAGAAAAAACGTGATTTCCGTCGTCTGTGGATCGCACGTATTAACGCTGCGGCTCGTCAAAACGACATTTCTTACAGCCGTCTAATGCACGGTTTGAAGCAAGCTGGTATCGAAGTTAACCGTAAAATGCTTGCTGACATCGCAATTTCAGATGAAAAAGCATTCGCTGACCTAGCTCAACAAGCTAAAGCAGCACTTAAATAAGTGAACGGTATAAAAGTCATTTTCCTTCTAATATGAGGGAAAATGACTTTTTCTTTTTACTTTTTTTGGTAGGCAACTCTAAAATCAAAATACATTGTCACTTCTAAAATAGCCTGCTTGTCCTAAAAAACTACACAAAATGCGATCATTTTAATATATGCTATACATACAGATTAACCAGAATTGAGGTTGTACATATGAGTTTCAATTTAATTTTTATTGTATATTTTGTTGTCATTAACCTTATAGGCTTCATCCTTATGGGAGTTGATAAAAAAAGAGCGAGGAACGATAAGTGGCGTGTTCAGGAAAAGACGCTATGGACCATAGCTTGGATTGGTGGAGCTTTAGGAAATTGGCTTGGTATGAGTTATTTTCGTCACAAAACCAAGCATACAATGTTTACTATAGGAACTCCGATCATTATGGTATTACACATTGTACTATACGTTGTCATAAAGGCTCGTCTCTTGTCATAAGAATAGAATAGGCAAACTGTCCAAGGAGGGGGTTCACATGCAACAGCTAGGTGCTACCATTATGATGGTTTTAGAAACTAGCGGGTTTTTCGCGCCCCTTTTATTTATTGGTTTTCACTTGCTTAGGCCTTTGCTTTTTCTACCTGTGGCATTTATTTGTGTGTCAGGTGGAATTTTATTCGGAGCCGTTACAGGATCTGTATACTCCATAATTGGGGTGACTTTATCCAGTCTGATTTTTTATAAAATCAGTCAATGGATGCCGAAAACATTGAAGAAACTGATGAAATTGAAACAACGTTTGTTCGGGAAACACTCGGGGTTCTCAACAGGGCAAATTGCATTATTACGACTTGTACCTTTCATTCACTTTCACTTATTGTCACTTATGATTATTGAGATGACCACAGGATTTAGAGATTATATGAAGACTTCATTCTATTCCAACATTCCTCTAGCAGTAGTATATACCTCTGTAGGACAATGGCTTTCTACATTATCTCCAATCATAATGGGGCCGCTTATTTTAGCGCTCCTACCGATCATTTACTTATTGCGTAGAAAAGAAATTGTGATTAAATGGAATGACTTTTTTCAAACAGCCAAATAAAAAAAGGGATGGCATCTGCCATCCCTTTTTTAATCGTTTGTTTTTGAACTCGATAATATAAGCTGGTTAACGGGGTTTTTCCAATCAATTTCAGCATATGGATAGTGGATGAGGATTTCTTTTTCGACAAAATATAAATCCTGTCGTTCAAATCCCTTTAGCTTATTAGGTTGCTTTGTCCAAACAGAAATGGAAACGACATCAAACGAGTTTTCAGTTGTGCCGAGATATTTTTCACCCTCAAACAAAACGCCTTTATAGGTTAGTAAAAAGTTCTTTTTAACATTATCTGTATCATCTAAAAAATAAAATTGTTTCTTCTCTTGTGCAAGCTCAAGCTTTCGCTTTGGATTCATGATATATTTGTACGCAGTATATATTAATAAGATCATTGCAATCAAAATAAGTAAACGAAGTAAAATAACGATCATGGTCATCGCCTCTCCTTGAATTGTATCTTTATATGTGAATACGTATCAGATTCAAAAATGTTTCAGGTTTTTCTTCTATCATATCAAAACATGCTATAATCAGAAAAAATTATTTTTTAAGGAGCAAAATTATGAACTGGGAACAGCTTTTCGAAATGCAGCAACAATTAGATTCACGAATTGAAAACGAACATGGTTTAGAAAATGATGATTTATTTCAGAAGAAAGTACTTGCTCTTCTTGTTGAAGTAGGTGAGTTAGCGAATGAGACTAGGTGTTTTAAGTTTTGGAGTCAAAAGCCATCAAGTGATTCTGACATTATTTTAGAGGAGTATGTCGATGGACTTCACTTCATCATGTCATTAGGCTTAGAAAAAGGCTATAGATACGGGGAATCGACTAAATTCGGGTATGAAACTGTGCAAGAACTGACGTTAGCTTTTCAAGACGTTTATGGAAGGGTTCATTTGTTCCAAGAGGACCCATCAGAAAAAAGATATCATGAATTGTTTTCTTCTTTTCTTTTGTTAGGGGTGAAACTTGGCTTTTCTGAAGAGGATATTCAGCGAGCTTATTTTGAAAAAAATGAAAAAAATCACCAGAGACAGGAAGAAGGGTATTAAGAAGGTTATTTTGTGAATTTTTTCAATAAACGTTATAATGACCGGTAGAGATAACAATGGAGGAGGAAAAAGAATGCCTAAATGGGATGATACCCTGACGATGCTTAAAGATCTGACAGACGCAAAAGGGGTACCAGGAAATGAGAAAGAGATTCGTGATGTCGTAACGAATTACATATCACCTTATGCAGATGAGGTTTACACAGATAACTTAGGAAGCCTGGTTGCTAAACGTACAGGCCAAAAAGACGGTCCAAAAATTATGATGGCGGGGCACCTAGATGAGGTTGGATTCATGGTAACTCGTATTGATGATAATGGATTTTTATATTTTCAAAACTTAGGTGGATGGTGGACACAAGTTATGTTAGCACAACGTGTGACGATCATGACTGAAAAAGGTGACCTTACGGGTGTAATTGGGTCAAAACCACCACATATCTTACCTGCTGAACAACGAAAGCAAGCTGTTGATATGAAGGACATGTTCATCGATATTGGTGCGTCTTCAAAAGAAGAAGCAGAAGAGTTCGGTGTGAAACCGGGAGACTCTGTTGTGCCTTACTTTGAGTTTACACAAATGCCGAACGAAAAAATGCTATTGGCAAAAGCATGGGACAACCGTATTGGATGTGCGATCACAATTGAAGCTATGCGTCGCTTAAAAGAGGAAGGGCATCCAAACGTTCTGTACGGTGTAAACACTGTGCAAGAAGAAGTTCAACGTCGAGGGGCAAAGACGTCAGCTCATATGATTGATCCAGACATCGGCTTTGCGGTAGATGTAGGTATTGCAGGAGACACACCTGGGGTTTCCGATAAAGATGCTGCAAGTAAAATGGGAGAAGGGCCTCAAGTCATTTTATATGATGCGTCCATGATCTCTCACAAAGGTTTACGTGATTACGTAATCGATACAGCTGAAAAAAATGACATCCCTTATCAATTCGATGTCATTGGTGGAGGCGCAACAGACGCTGGTTCAATCCACTTAACAGGTAATGGGGTACCATCCCTTGTTATTACAGTTGCAACCCGTTATATCCACTCACACGCAGCCATGCTACACCGTGATGATTTCGAAAACGCTGTGAACTTGTTTGTTGAAATCATTAAAGGTTTAGATGCTGACAAAGTAAAAGAAATTACATTCGATTAATTAGATTAGCCTATCATGTGTTCATTGCAACATGTGATAGGCTTTTTGTTTAAGTACTTCTTCCGCTTACTTGAATAAATAGTAACACGTCTAATCCTTAGACAAACCACTCATACTATATCTAAAAAAGCCACCTGCTCCAAAAGGAACGATGGCTTTATAATTAAAGAATGTCATGATTACTTAGCATTCTGAACGCCTTCTTGAAGCGTCTCTAACATATCTTGCTTTTCAGACTCATCAGCATTTTTCCAAATCAGTTCAAAAAGCACACCAAGACCTGGGAGCATTTTTTCTTCGCCACTATCAATAGCATCAAGAATGGTTGCTTCAAGCTGATCTTGGTCATTACCGGATACATTCGATAAGATTGCATTACGTAAATTTAGGTTCATTCGTTCCACCTCTTTTCTCTAACATCCGTTAAGAATAGTTTGACCACCGCAAATCGAAATATGTATGATAGTAAAGGAAAAACAACGGACGGAACGAATGAAAAAGGAATGATTACTAATGATTACCTCCGTACAAAATAATACCGTTAAACGTTGGAAAAAACTCCAGAAAAAACGGGATCGAGAAAAAGAGCAAAGTTTCATGGTTGAAGGATTTCACCTTGTTGAAGAAGCCGTTAACAGTTTATGGGACGTAAAAGAAATCATCGTACGAGAAGATGTGGATTTACCGAATGAATGGCAGTCTTACAAATGGTTTAGCGTAACCGATGAGGTGTTTAACGCTATAACCGAAACGGAACATCCACAAGGAGTGGCAGCCGTTATAAATATGACCGAGCCTGAATGGGGAGACTTTTCAAGAGTATTAGTACTTGACGCCATTCAAGATCCAGGTAATCTTGGTACTTTGATCCGGACAGCTGATGCGGCTGGTTTTGATGCAATCATTGCAGGTAAAGGAACGGTTGATCCTTACAATGATAAAGCACTTCGTTCAACACAAGGATCCATCTTTCATGTACCTGTTTTTCAAGGTGATTTAGAAGAATGGTTACCTTACATTAAAGATAAAGGGTTATCAGTCTGGGCAACATCATTAAGAAATGCAAATGAGTATCATACAGTAAAACCTACCTCTCCTGTAGCTCTGCTTGTGGGGAATGAAGGAGCTGGTGTTCAGGATGAGTACCTTCAATTCGCTGATCAAAACGTTACAATCCCGATTTTCGGACAAGCTGAGTCCCTTAATGTAGCGATTGCTTCCGGAATTTTAATGTATTATTTACGGAACTAGGCTTGCATGATGGCTTTTGCTTTTCTATAATAAAACAATAACGACATAACAATAAGCGTTGAAAGAGCAAGTAAATGATTACCACCCAAACGAATGCAGGGAGGAAATGCCATGGACTGGAAGCATTTCTATCGTTGGAATCATTGAATTTCACTCTGGAGCTGACACGGAGACCTCACCATTCATGAGTAATCGTGTTTCCGGATTTGAATTCCGTTATCAATGATGAAGTGGTCACTGCATACGTGTAGTGTCAACAAGGGTGGTACCGCGAAACGTACTTACAAGTCTCGTCCCTTTTTTAGGGAGGGGACTTTTTTATATGTCAAAAACTGAGCTTATAAAAGGAGGATCTATCCATGCAAGAACGGTTACAGGAACTAAAAACCGATGCCTTAAAACAAGTTGAAGAGGCAAATGAAGTAAAAGCATTACAAGATGTTAAAGTACAATACTTGGGCAAAAAAGGTCCAATCACAGAAGTGCTTAAAGGAATGGGGAAACTTCCTAAAGAAGAACGCCCTGTTATTGGTCAACTTGCGAATGACGTACGTGAAGAAATCGCAACAGCGATTGAAACGAAAAAACAAAAGCTTGAAAATGAGGCACTTGAAAAACAGTTAGAGGAAGAAACCATTGATGTTACACTTCCTGGACGTCCAGCACCAACTGGTGGACCGCACCTGTTAACAAACCTTATTGAAGAAATTGAAGACCTGTTCATTGGGATGGGCTTTGAGGTAGCTGAAGGTCCCGAAGTTGAAGCAGATTACTACAACTTTGAAGCCTTGAATCTTCCCAAAGGTCACCCAGCACGTGATATGCAGGATTCCTTTTACATTACAGAAGAGATTCTTATGCGGACACACACTTCACCGGTGCAAGCCCGTACGATGGAAAAGCACGAAGGAAAAGGACCTGTTAAAATCATTTGCCCTGGAAAAGTTTATCGTCGTGACACAGATGATGCGACACACTCTCACCAGTTTACGCAAATTGAAGGACTTCTTGTTGATAAACATGTACGCATGAGTGACTTAAAAGGCGTGCTAAATGCGTTCGCTAAGCAAATGTTTGGTGCAGAACGTGAGATCCGCTTGCGTCCTAGCTTCTTCCCATTTACAGAGCCGTCTGTAGAAATGGATATTTCCTGTAAGATGTGTGGAGGAGAAGGTTGTTCCGTATGTAAGGGTACTGGCTGGATCGAGATTTTAGGTGCAGGTATGGTACACCCGAACGTACTTGAAATGGCAGGCTATGATCCGGAAGAATACACTGGATTTGCTTTTGGAATGGGACCTGAGCGTATTGCGATGTTGAAATACGGTATCGATGATATTCGTCACTTCTACACAAATGATGTCCGATTCTTAAACCAATTCCATAAGGCGTAAGGAGGAGAAACCACAATGTTTGTATCATTAAATTGGCTAAAACAATACGTGGATCTTCAAGGATTAACTCCTGAAGATTTAGCAGAAAAAATTACAAAAACGGGTATTGAAGTTGAAGGCGTTGAGCCTTTTGGTGAACCGATTGAACACCTCGTTGTCGGTTATGTGAAAGAATGTGCTCAGCACCCAAATGCAGATAAATTAAACTTATGTCAGGTTGATGTTGGAGACGAAACGCTACAGATCGTGTGTGGTGCTCCGAACGTAGCTCAGGGTCAAAAAGTAGCAGTTGCGAAACCTGGAGCTGTTTTACCTGGCAATTTCAAAATTAAAAAGGCTAAGCTTCGCGGGGAAGAATCAAGCGGTATGATTTGTTCTCTTCAAGAGCTTGGCATTGATCCTAAATACGTTCCAAAAGAATATGAAGATGGTATTTTCGTATTCCCTGAAGATGCTGAGGTAGGAGCAGATGCGACATCTCTTTTAAACCTTGATGATGTTATTTTAGAGCTAGGTCTTACACCTAACCGTTCCGATGCTCTGAGCATGCTAGGTGTAGCTTATGAGGTTGCAGCTATGCTAGACACTGACATTAAGCTTCCAAATGAGGATGTTCAAATCACTGATCAGAAAGCTAGCGATGAAGTGTCTGTGAAGGTTGAGGCGACTGACTTAAATCCATATTATGGTGCAATGGTTATTCGGAACATTGAGGTTGGCCCATCCCCGTTATGGATGCGTAACCGTCTTGTAGCCTCAGGTATTCGTCCAATCAATAACGTAGTCGACATCACAAACTACGTATTACTTGAATATGGTCAGCCATTACATGCATTCGATTATGATCGATTTGGAAGTAAAGAAGTTGTTGTTCGTCGAGCGCAAGAAGGCGAATCAATCAAAACATTAGACAATGAAGAACGTACATTATCTTCAGACCATCTTGTCATAACAAATGGTAAAGAACCAGTTGCTATAGCTGGTGTTATGGGTGGTGCTGACTCAGAGGTACACGAAGGTACTACATCTGTTCTTTTAGAAGCGGCTTACTTCGATCCACAAACGGTAAGAAAAGCTTCAAAAGATCACGGTTTGCGTAGTGAGTCTTCTGTCCGTTTTGAAAAGGCTGTAGACCCAGATCGCGTTAAACGTGCTGGCTTACGTGCTGCACAACTTCTATCCCAATATGCAAATGGTGAGGTTCTTGAAGGTGTAGTGGATCACGATGAACTTTCCTATGAGGAAGCAGTCGTTACAATCACAACATCTCGCATGAACCATGTGCTTGGAACGAATTTGACGGATGAACATATCCAAGAAATTCTTCGTAAGCTTGGTTTCTCTTATAACCAAAAAGGGGAAGAGTTTGAAGTGAGCATTCCAACTCGTCGTGGCGATATCACGATCTTTGAAGATATGGTTGAAGAAATTGGCCGTATGTACGGTTATGATGATATTCCATTTACTATGCCAGGTGGAGAAGGTAATGCAGGAGGATTAACGAAGCACCAATCCCTTCGTAGAAAAGTTCGTCACTACCTTGAAGGAGCAGGATTATCTGAGGCCATTACGTACTCACTAACAACTGAAGAGCGTGCTCAAATGCTTGTAAGTCCTGATGTGAAAACGGAGAATTTACGTCCTGTTCACTTGGCGATGCCGATGAGTGAAGAGCACAGTCACTTACGCTTAAGCATGTTACCAGAGCTTTTAGCTTCTGCTTCTTATAACATTGCTCGTAAGCAACAAGACGTTGCGTTTTATGAAATTGGATCGATATATGTTTCAGAGGAATCCATCCTAACGAAGCAACCAAACGAAGAAGAGCGTCTATCTGGTGTGCTTACAGGTAGCTGGGTATCCCATCCTTGGCAACAAGAAAAGAAAAACGTTGACTTCTACGTTCTGAAAGGTATTTTAGAAGGCTTGTTCGACCTATTAGATCTTGAATCTAAGATCACATATAAGCAAGCAAAAGTAGAAGGCATGCACCCAGGTCGTACAGCTAAAATTGAACTGAACGGAAAAACAATCGGTCACCTTGGTCAGCTTCACCCTGCGTTACAAAAAGGTTATGATCTAAAAGAAACGTATGTGTATGATGTTGATTTAGAAGCACTATTCACAGCTGTATCAGACGAAGAATCGTACACACCGATCCCTCGTCATCCGTCCGTGAGCCGTGACATCGCACTTGTTGTGGATAACGATGTGAAAGCGGGAGACCTTCGCAAGACAATTCTTGAAGCAGGTCAACCACTTGTACAGCACGCTTTAGTGTTCGACCTATACCAAGGCGAACACCTGCCAGAAGGTAAGAAATCACTGGCATTTAGTCTTCGTTATCTTGATCCTACACGTACGCTAACGGATGAAGAAGTAGAAGAAGCACACAATACAATTTTAGAAAAAGTTAAAGCAGACTATAATGCTGAACTAAGAGGGTAACGAGTCGAGATCCCGTCCACGATTGAGGTTGTGGACGGGATTTTTATGTAAAAGGAAACATGATTCATTAACCAGAGACCGAAAATCGCCCGCATTCGCGTTCAATAGCTTGAATTCGACAGTTAACCGCTCGCAAATTAGCTACTATCGCCAGATCCCACCGACTCATAGCCTGTAAATAGACCACGAGTGCCCGTATCCCCTTGAAAACCGCCTGAATACCATTTCATCATAAAAACGCTAGCCCAAAAGGACTAGCGTTTCATATAATTTAAAGCTTTTTCAGTTGTAGCGAAATGGACCTTCGCGTACTGTCCTATCGCATCAGTCCCCTCTTTTTCCATAAGTCTTGCAGCTGTTTGGTCTACCTTCTTAGAAGCACCTTTAGGAAGTTCCATACCGGCTTTTTCTGAAAGTTTATCCATCTGCATCACAAATTGTGTTCGTGCAATGATAGAAGCTGCAGCTACAGCAATTGAGTAGGATTCAGCTTTTTTCAAGAAGTACACGTTCTCCTGAAGGGTTTGATTCTCTGTTCGAAGATGTTTTTTATACACATTGGGTTCGGCGAATTGGTCAATGATCCATCCCTCTGGCTTTGTTGGAGAGATTTTTTTGAGTAGCTTATTATAAGCCGTGTGGTGAAGCATCGTTTTCATTTTCCCTTGGGACCAGCCTTTTTGCTGCCACTCATTGTATTTCTCATTATTTAAGGTAACTAAAGAATACGGGATCCCCATCTTAACGATACGTTGAGCAATTTGTTGAATTTGAGGGTCATTTAAATCCTTTGAGTCACGGACACCAATGCGTTTTAATTCATCAATTTGGTCTTCTTTCACATATGCACAGGCAACAGTAATCGGTCCAAAATAATCCCCTGTTCCTGCTTCATCAGATCCTACGTGTGAGGACTGATATAAAGACTTAGGGGGAGCATATGGAGAAGAGGAAGGAGCTGGCTTCTTTTTAGTCGAACCACCTGAAGAAGATGAGCTATTTCCCCATTTCCCTGATTCCTCAAAATGCCGAGGACCTTGGAATAAGACTTTACCAGATTTATAGGCAGTGATGGAACAGCCTTCAACTTTTGCTGAGAAGATAGCTCCTTGTGGAACCTTTGCCTTTATCTGTGGTTTATAGTAATCTTTCATATTGTAGATGTTGTTTTGTGGAAGTTGTAATACGGTTTGTGACATAGACTGAACTCCTTTTAAACGATGTTCTCATGCAGCTTCCATGCAAAAAGGGAGCTTGTACACGATCGTTTTACATGTAATCTACAGTATATCAGAAATACGATTGAAGCTGAACATGAAGAGGAATACATAACAATGCTTTCTTTATATAACTTCTTCATGTTAATATTAAATTTAGGATTCTATTGTGAATGAGGGGGCTTCTCCGTGTCGCAATCTGACAAAAATCGTACGACAGTGGAAATACATAATCGACTTTATACAATTAAGGGAGACGAGCCAGCCCACCATATACGAATGGTTGCTAGTCTCGTTGACCAACAAATGCGTGAAATGAAAGAGACGAACCCAGGTTTAGATACAGCAAAACTTGCTGTTCTAACTGCAGTAAACACTATGAATGACTATGTGAAATTGAAAGAAGAGTACATGGAAGTAATTGATTCTAAAAGGAAAGATGAGGATCGTTTGAACAATGATTGATTTACTGTTAATTGCTATCTTAATTTTAGGGTTTTTTATTGGAATGAGAAGAGGGTTTGTACTTCAACTCTTCCATATGACTGGATTCATTATTGCTTTTGTTTTCGCAGTCATTTATTACGATGATTTGGCTCCAAAACTGGAGTTATGGCTCCCATACCCAGACTTACCGGAGGATCAAGCATGGGCTGTATTTCTGAATTCTCTACCATTAGAGGGTGCATTCTATCATGCCGTAGCGTTTGCTGCACTATTTTTTGGTGTAAAGATCATTCTGCAAATCGTAGCATCAATGCTAGATTTCCTAGCCGACCTACCATTAATTAAGTCTTTTAATGGTCTATTAGGAGCAGGTCTTGGTTTTATCGAGATGTACTTTATTGTATTTATCTTTTTATATTTAGCTGCACTTGTGCCTATTGAGTTTGTTCAAAATCTTATTGATAGCTCTTTTGTTGCACAAACTATGATCGAGCATACACCTTTATTTTCTGAACAAATCAAAACGATGTGGTTTGAACATGTCTCAGAGTATTTTAATCAATAACTTCTCTTTTTTGGAGAAGTTTTTTCTTTACATGCGAAGAAAGTTTAAGATGTAGCTCTTAGATGTCTAGCTCCAGCGCCCAGCAATGAAGGGACTTGGGCCCATACGATGTGGGTCAGATCGACGTTGTCACAGGACGTGACGAACTTAGTCGATCATTCTTTCTCCATTCAATAAGTCAACATCAAATTGTTTCACAATTTGTGTTTCCTTTACACATTTGATGACATGAAATTTTAGCGAAGAAGTATTTCGACGTAGTTAAAATTTCTAGGTTAAAGTACCACGGCAACTAAGCTTCTGTCTGCGCCTAACGGCTTGCCAATCAGCAAGTTTGGTTAATCTCACTACTGGCTCAGTCCAGTCCCTTCATTGCTATACGGGCCCTTGCGCTTTTCTTATTAAGATAAAAAGCAGGTGAACAAGATGAAAGTAGATAAAAAACAACTCATAAAGAAATTAGAACAAATTGCTGTGTACTTGGAGTTAAAAGGGGAGAATCCTTTTAAAATTTCTGCTTACCGAAAAGCGGCCCAAGCCTTAGAAACAGATGATCGTTCCTTATCTGAAATAGAGGATTTCACAAAAATGAATGGGATTGGAAAAGGTACCGCAGCTGTAATTCAAGAAATTATTGAGTCTGGTGAATCTCAAACGCTTACGCAATTAGAGCAGGAAGTACCAGCCGGGTTGATTCCTTTGCTGCAGCTTCAAGGACTTGGTGGGAAGAAATTGGCCAAGTTGTATCAAGAACTTGGTGTAACGGATGCTACCTCGTTAAAAGAAGCTTGTGAGGAAGGAAAAGTACAACAGCTTAGTGGTTTTGGTAAAAAGACAGAGGAAAAAATTCTACAAACGTTAGAGGAAGCCAATCAACGACCTGAACGGTTACCGATTGCGGTAATGCTGCCTCTAGCAGAGAAGATTGAGGAGTACCTGGGAGATATGGCAGGTATTGAACAATACTCTCGAGCAGGTAGCTTAAGACGTATGAGAGAGACTATAAAAGATATCGACTTTATATTGTCTACAAATGCACCTGAAAAAGTACGCGATCAGCTGTTAGAAATTGATAATATTAAAGAGATCGTAGCTCAAGGAGAAACGAAAGTATCCCTAGTTCTTTCTGAGGGGTATGATATCGGTGTAGATTTTAGACTCGTGAAACCTGAAGAATTCCCGACAACACTCCACCACTTTACAGGTTCTAAAGATCATAATGTTGCCTTACGTCAGCTCGCAAAGGACCAAGGTGAGAAGATCAGTGAGTATGGAGTGGAGAATAGTGAAACAGGAGAAGTGAAGACATTCTCATCTGAAGAGGATTTTTTCGCTCATTTTGGCCTGAATTTTATACCTCCCGAGGTTAGAGAAAACAATGGAGAAGTAGAAGCTTTTCGCGAAGAAGTATCCTTATTACAGCATAAAGATATTCGAGGAGATCTTCATATGCACACAGCATGGAGTGACGGTGCACAATCACTAGCAGAAATGGCTGAGCGTGCACGTGAAAAAGGATATGAATATATCGCAATTACAGATCACTCGAAGTATTTACGAGTTGCCAATGGCCTTGATGAAACACGCCTTCGTAAACAAAGAGAAGAAATTGATAAGCTAAATGAATTCTATGATGATTTTCATATATTTGCTGGTATTGAAATGGATATTAAGCCTGATGGCACACTCGATTTCTCTGATGAGTTTTTAAAAGAGATGGATTTTGTCATTGCATCTATTCACTCTAACTTTAACCAGTCTCAGGAAGAGATAATGAAACGTCTTGATCGCGCTTTTGAATGCCCGCATGTAAATCTTATAGCCCATCCAACAGGTCGTCTTATTGGGCGTCGGGATGGTTACAGTGTAGATATTGACCAGCTTTTTCAGAGAGCGAAAGAGACAAATACAGCATTGGAATTGAATGCAAACCCAAATCGTTTAGATCTTTCTTGGCAATACTTAGGGAAGGCACAAGATGAAGGTGTGTATATTTCCATTAATACGGACGCCCACAACTACCCAATGCTAGAACATATGGAGATCGGTGTGGGAGTTGCACGTAAAGCAATGCTTCGTAAAGAAAATGTATTAAATACTTGGACGAAGCAGCAGCTTAAAGACTTTTTAAATATTTCAAAAGAATAGTGTTACTTAGTGACATCAGGCTCCCTGCCTGATTGGAATGAAGGCAGGTAAAGAAGTAACAAAGGGGTAAAAGTCATGAATGATCGTATCTATCATGTATTAGAATATAAAAAAATTATTGAGCAATTAGCAGAACAAGCCTCTTCTTCCTTAGGGAAAGAACAGGCAAAAAAATTAAAGCCATCTACTGATGTCGATCAAGTTCGTAAGTGGCAAAAGGACACAGATGAAGCGGCACATATTTTCCGCTTAAAAGGTCATGTTCCACTAGGGGGCGTGTCTGATATTCGTCCACACATCAAGCGAGCGTCGGTCGGTGGCATGCTACAACCAGAAGAATGTATGGATGTTGCAAGCACCATTTATGGTGGAAAGCAGATGAAAAAATTCATCGAAGAGATAGAAGATGTCGAGATCCCTATTATGCTCGAGCTTGTAGAACAAATCGTTCCGTTAAGTGATTTGGAGCGAACGATTAAAAACCGTATTGATGAGAATGGAAAGGTAATGGATGGCGCTTCTGAAAAGCTTCGTACTTTGCGTTCAAGAATCAGAACATTTGAAGGTCGTGTACGAGATAAATTGGAAGGGTGGACGAAGTCAAAAAGCAAAATGCTTTCCGATGCGATTATTACCATTCGAAATGATCGCTATGTTTTACCTGTGAAACAGGAGTATCGTGGTAATTTTGGCGGAATAGTCCATGACCAATCTGCATCTGGTGCAACGTTATTTATGGAACCCCAAGCAATCGTGGAATTAAATAACTCTCTTCAGGAAGCTAAAGTTCAAGAAAAACATGAAGTAGAGCGCATTTTAATTGAGTTATCAGAACGTATTGCAGCAGATGAAGGATTTCTATATCAAAATGTTGAAGTGTTAGCTCAATTGGACTTCATGTTTGCAAAAGCACGTTTAGGAAAAGACATGCGTGGTGCCATGCCTGGTATTAATGATCAAGGCATTATCAAAATGAGACAGGCAAGACATCCTCTTATCGAAGAAGACGAAGTAGTTCCGAATGACGTAGATTTAGGGGAAGACTTTTCCTCCATTGTGATTACAGGCCCCAATACGGGTGGTAAAACCGTAACGCTAAAAATGGTTGGACTATGCTCATTAATGGCTCAATCAGGGTTGCAGATTCCAGCACAAGATGGCTGTGAGATGACGGTGTTTGATAACATCTTTGCTGACATTGGAGATGAACAGTCGATTGAACAGTCCTTGAGTACATTCTCTTCTCACATGACCAACATTGTGGATATTTTGAGCAAGGTTGATCATAAATCTCTAGTGCTCTTTGACGAGCTTGGAGCAGGAACAGACCCGCAAGAAGGGGCAGCACTTGCCATGTCCATTCTAGATGATGTTGTCAGCCGTGGTGCTCGTGTTATCGCCACGACGCACTACCCTGAACTGAAGGCCTATGGCTATAATCGCCAGGGTGTTATTAATGCTTCTGTCGAGTTTGATATTCAAACATTGAAGCCAACCTATCGTTTATTAATTGGTGTCCCTGGTCGAAGTAACGCATTTGAGATTTCTCGCCGATTAGGGCTGCGAGAAAATGTCATAGAAAAAGCTCAAGAGCATATGGGTACAGACTCTAAGAGTGTTGAAAATATGATCGCTTCACTTGAAGAATCTAAGCGTGGAGCCGAAAAAGATTATGAGGAAGCTGAAAACCTCTTACAAGAAGCTCAAGATATGCACCGAGAGCTCGAACAAAAATGGGCAGATTTTGAAGCGAAACGTGAAGAACTCTATAAGAAAGCTGAAGAAAAGGCCCAGAAAGCCATTGAAAAAGCTCGACAGGAAGCCGAAGAAATCGTTTCTGAGATGCGCCGGATGAAAAATCAAGCGGACATGAAAGAACATGAATGGATTGAAGCTAGAAAAATGCTTGATGAGGCTCAACCAGAGCTGGCAAAGAAACAGGTTAAGCAAGACCAGAAACCAAAAGCCAAACAAACCCAACCCGAATTACAGGTTGGGGACGAAGTGAAAGTACTTTCCTTAGACCGAACTGGTCACATTGCTGAAAAAGTAAGTGATAAAGAATTCCAAGTTCAGCTGGGAATTATGAAAATGAAAGTGAAAGCGAAAGATCTTGAGTTTATAAAACGCGAAGAACCTTTAAAGGAAAAACCAATGGCGACGGTTAAAGGTTCAAGTCATCATGTAAAGCCTGAGCTGGATTTACGTGGGGAGCGTTATGACGAAGCACTTCGTCGGTTAGAAAAATATCTAGACGATGCATTACTTGCAGGATATCCGAAAGTTTCAATTATCCATGGTAAAGGAACTGGAGCTTTACGAAACGCTGTTGAACAATATGCGAAGAAGCACCGTTCTATTAAGTCCTCTCGATCTGGTGGAATGAACGAGGGTGGCGGAGGCGTTACCGTTTTAGAGTTAGGTTAATAATGGAAATGCGATATTCACCTATTTGAGTGGATATCCGTATTTCTTTATTTGTACATAAGATGACGTTAAATAAAGGGGAGGGCGCGCATGGATTTTTGGGAGCATCCGCTCATTGAAACAGCAGCTAGCTATAGTGTGTCTGTACTGTGTGGTGTTTTGTTTTTAGCGATTTTTGAAATCGTAACGAAATACAACAACTGGGAGCAGATTAAACAAGGCAATTTTTCTGTAGCTATGGCGACTGGCGGTAAAATTTTTGGTATATCAAATATTTTCCGATATTCCATCCAACACAATGACACTTTGTTACAAAGTATGGGGTGGGGATTATTTGGATTCGTCTTACTCTTATTTGGTTATTTTATTTTTGAATTTTTAACACCGAGCTTTCGAATTGATGAAGAGATCGAAAAAGATAACAGAGCTGTAGGGTTTATTGCTATGATTATTTCTGTGGGGCTATCATTTGTTATTGGATCAAATATTGGGTAAGGGAGAGAGCACAACGTGGAAACCTTAGCAAAAGTGTTAGGGGTCGTGTCGGCTTTATTTGTAATTATTGGAGTTATATATTTGATGTTGTAGAGCAGTGAACGGGCATTGAATTGTAAAGCAATTCAGTGCTCTTTTTATTCCATTAAAGCCCCCTTATATGGAAGACTTGGAATCGAGATAATGTGCGTATGGTTCCGTTGCTTTTGTACAGTTCGGCGGGCTGTGGAACGGGTTGCTTTCCCCGGAAGACCGATCGAGCTTCCTCGTCACTTCGTTCCTGCGGGATCTCGCTCGCCCTTTCTACCGGAGGAGTCAACCCGTTCCACATCCCACCTTGGCGTTATTGAGATTAACGGAACCGCTGTAGTTTAGGGAGAGGATGTTCTGATTTCTGGTAGTATAAGCCTATCATGACAAGGGTTTGAGCAACTTCTCTGAATATGATTTCCAATCAATATGAGGTGGGAAAGCAGCTAAATTATGGTCCGTTAGTCTCCATAATCGCGTGGAGGGAAGGAAACGGCAAACTGTCGTGGTAACAAAGGGAAGACGAGACCCCGCAGGAACGAGGAGGCTCGGCTTTTCTTCCACAACAGGCTTGCCGTTTCACTGACCGGAACAAATTACTCAACAGCAACGGACTCCTCTCAGTTTCAAGTCTTCAACAATCCTGCCATATAACTGAATAACAAGTATCATATATCCCTGATTATTCTCACTAACATTTCCCATATAAAAATCTAACCATTTTTCCTCATTGAATAATTAATATTTCAAATATTCAGTCATAATGGTTATAATAGAAGTAGGTCTATAATCATAAAGGGGGTAACTGTATGAGTGAGTTAAATGTACGTCCATGGGTTAAGCATTATCCTGAAGAGATCTCGCCAACGATTGAGTACGACGAAAAACCGTTGCACGTTTTTCTTCAAGAAACTGCTGAAGAATTTCCGAAAAAGAAAGCACTTCATTTTCTGGGGAAAGAGCTAACATATGAAGAGCTATATGAGCAGACGAAAGCATTTGCTAGCTATTTGCAGAATTTAGGGTTAGAAAAAGGAGATCGTGTAGCCATTATGCTTCCGAATTCTCCGCAATCCGTGATTGGTTATTACGGAGTATTAATGGCCGGTGGTGTTGTGGTTCAAACGAATCCACTCTACATGGAACGTGAATTAGAGTACCAAATGAAAGACTCTGGCGCAAAGATGATCCTTTGTCTAGACTTGTTATACCCAAAAGTTTCGAATGTAAAAGGAAATACAGACCTACAACATGTTATTGTAACAGGCATCAAAGATTACCTACCTTTTCCGAAAAACCTCATCTATCCTTTCATTCAAAAGAAACAAAACGGTATAGTAGTACATCCTGAACATTCAGATGGTACACACATTTGGAAACGTGTACTCGAGGAAGGATCCGGTGATGTAAAAGAAGTGGATGTATCACCTAAAGAAGACCTAGCCTTATTTCAGTACACGGGCGGAACAACTGGTTTTCCGAAAGGTGTAATGCTTACACATTATAATCTAGTAGCAAACACTCAGATGAGTCAAAATTGGCTGTATAAAACAGAAAAAGGGCAAGAGATTGTGCTTGGAGTACTCCCTTTCTTCCATGTATATGGAATGACAGCCGTTATGAATTTATCTATTATGATGGCATCTAAGATGGTATTACTTCCGAAGTTTGAAGTAGAGGATGTTCTAAAAACCATACAGAAACAGAAACCAACCCTGTTTCCTGGAGCACCTACAATCTATATTGCATTATTAAACCATCCAACATTAAAGAAATATGACTTATCCTCCATCGAAGCTTGTATCAGTGGGTCTGCACCGTTACATGCTGAAGTTCAAGAACAGTTTGAAAAAGTTACAGATGGTAAATTAGTAGAGGGGTACGGTTTAACTGAAACATCACCTGTTACCCATTCAAATTTTGTATATGCGAATCGATTGAGTGGAAGCATTGGTGTCCCTTGGCCAGATACAGATTCTAAAATTGTGACGCCAGACACTTTTGAGGAAGTTGAAGTCGGAGAAGTTGGGGAAATTGCTGTTAAAGGCCCACAAGTTATGAAAGGCTATTGGAATCGTCCTGAAGAAACGGACCAAGTCATGAAAGATGGTTGGTTCCTTACGGGTGATTTAGGTTATATGGATGAAGAAGGTTACTTCTACGTTGTGGATCGTAAAAAAGATATGATTATCGCAGGTGGATTTAATATTTACCCTAGAGAAGTAGAGGAAGTCATGTATGAAAATGAAGCGGTTCAAGAAGTTGTGGTAGCTGGCATCCCTGATCCATACAGGGGAGAAACGGTTAAAGCATATGTTGTCCTGAAAGAAGGGTACCAATTAACTGAAGAAGAGTTGAATGCATTTTGCCGTAAGCATTTAGCAGCCTATAAAGTCCCACATATTTATGAGTTTAGAGATGAGTTACCTAAAACAGCAGTTGGTAAAATTCTTCGTAGAGCTTTAGTAGATGAAGAGAAAGAAAAACAAGCTCAAGCAAACGAAAAAACCATTTGAGCCTCGTGCTCTTTTTCTTTGCACGTTAAGAAAGTATAAAATTTTAGCAAAGAAGCAATTCGACGTAGTGAAAATTTTGAAAGAATGAAGTATAAGTGCAACTAAGCCTCTGTCTGCGCCTTAAAAGGCTTGCCAATCGGCAAGTTTTCTTTATAACAATGAAGGACAAGTCCCCAGGTGAATTGACAGCGGAAAAGCAATTTTGTAAAATGAGAGTGAATGACCATTCATTCATTTTATGAATAAGTCTAGTTTTGGCTTCTAAAAGGCGATTGAATAAGCAGAACCCAATGTGTGATAGACGTCACTTAGGGATTTATTCCTTATTCGCAGACCCTATGGCCGATGCTATTGTTTATGACTTTAAATGCAGTAAGGGGATCAAGATGATGAAGAATCGACCGAAGTATAATCAAATTATAGATGCAGCCGTAGAGGTTATTGCTGAAAATGGATACCATTCTTCACAGGTGTCCAAGATTGCCAAAAAAGCAGGCGTTGCTGATGGTACCATTTATTTATATTTTAAAAACAAAGAAGACATTCTCGTCTCTCTTTTCCAAGAAAAGATGGGACAGTTTATTAGTAGCATTGAAGATGAGATTCAAACAAAATCTAATGCAAAACAAAAACTACTAACGTTAATTGAAATGCATTACAGTCAATTAACAAAAAATCACCATTTAGCCATTGTGACACAGTTGGAATTACGCCAATCAAACAAAGAACTACGCCTTATGATCAATGATGTACTCAAGCCATATTTAGAACTCATTGACCAAATCGTGCAAGAAGGCATGGATGAAAAATTATTCGATTCTTCCCTTGATCTACGCATTATCCGACAGATGATTTTCGGTACTTTAGATGAAACAGTCACAAATTGGGTGATGAATGATCAAAAGTATGATTTAATGAAGAAAGCGAAGGAAATCCATGAACTCTTCATAAATGGATTAGCTCAAAAATAAGGGATAAGGGAGGATTACATTTTGGACTATTTGCACTTTGAAGCACAAGGAAATGTTGCTGTACTTACTATTCAGAGTCCACCAGCCAATGCATTAGCTTCGTATATTTTAAAGGATTTATCAACTGCGCTTGACCGCATACAAGATGATCCGGCATACAAAGCTGTGGTTTTAAAAGGAGAAGGGAAATTCTTCTCAGCAGGGGCTGACATTAAGGAATTCACTTCCTTACAGGAAGAAAATGAATATAGTAAACTATCAAGACAAGGACAAGAACTTTTCAATCGAATAGAAAACTTCCATATTCCTGTAATCGCTTCAATTCATGGAGCTTCACTAGGAGGCGGACTCGAGTTGGCTATGTCTTGTCACATGCGTATCGTAACCGAAGATGCCAAACTAGGGTTACCTGAGCTTTCCCTAGGTATTGTTCCTGGTTTTGCTGGAACACAACGACTTCCTCGCTATGTTGGTCAGCCTAAAGCCTATGAAATGATTTTAACCGGCGAGCCGATAAGTGGTGTGGAGGCAGCTTCATTAGGGTTAGCAAATAAAGCAATACCTCAAGAACAATTAGAAGAAGAAACGATGAAGCTAGCAGGAAAAATTGCCGCTAAAAGTGGTCCTTCTGTTCAAGCTATTATGCGACTGATCCCATACACGAACACATCTCTATATGAAAAGGGTCAGCTAGAAGAAGCAGAAGAGTTCGGTAAAGTATTCGGCAATGAAGATGCTAAAGAAGGCGTTCAAGCCTTTATTGAGAAACGCAAACCAAATTTTAAAGATCAATAGTACTAGGGGGTATCATGATGAACATTTTTGTATTGCTGAAAAGAACATTCGATACGGAAGAAAAAATTATGATTGATGGTGGCCGCATTGAAGATGAGGGCGCAGAATTTATCATTAACCCATACGATGAATATGCAATTGAAGAAGCTATCCAATTGCGTGATGAACATGGCGGAGAAGTAAGCGTTATCACAATTGGTGAGGAAGAAGCTGAAAAGCAATTACGTACTGCGTTAGCAATGGGGGCAGATCAAGCTTACCTTATCAATACTGAAGATGACTTAGAAGAAGGCGACCAGTTTACAACCGTTAAAATCCTTGAAGCTTTCTTCGAAGATAAAGAAGCGGACATTATTCTTGCAGGTAACGTAGCGATTGATGAAGCAAGTGGTCAAGTAGGTCCTCGTCTAGCTGAACGTTTAGACATTGCATATGTAACGACTATTACAAGTATTAAAGTCGATGGTGAAACCGTTAACATTGAGCGCGATGTAGAAGGAGACGTTGAGAAGTTGGAAACAAAACTACCTCTACTTGTGACGTGTCAGCAAGGTTTAAACGAACCTCGTTACCCTTCTCTTCCAGGTATTATGAAGGCGAAGAAGAAGCCTCTTGAAGAGATTGAATTAGATGATCTTGATTTAGACGAAGATGATGTTGAACCGAAGACCAAAACTATTGAACTATTCCTTCCTCCAGAAAAAGAGGCTGGAAAAGTTCTTGAAGGCGAAGTCGATGATCAAGTAAAAGAACTTGTAACCTTACTACGTGACGAAGCAAAAGTACTATAACCGTTAACCTGAAAGGAGAATCTTTATGAGTCGAAAAGTACTTGTTATTGGAGAAGTTCGTGATGGAGAACTACGTAATGTAACATTTGAAGCGATAACAGCAGCAAAAACAGTAAGTGAAGGTGGAGAAATTGTAGGCCTTCTACTTGGATCAGATAACCTTGAAGATATGGGGAAAGAAATGATCTATTACGGTGCTGACCGTGTTGTTACCGTACAAGATGATCAATTAAAGAACTATACGTCTGATGCATTTGGTCAGGCAGCAATGGCTGTTATTGAAGATGAGGACCCAGAAGGTATTGTTATGGGACATACTGCGATTGGGAAGGACCTATCACCTAAACTTGCGAGCAAACTTGAAACCGGTCTCATTTCAGATGCAATCAACCTAGAAGAGTCTGGTGACAACCTAGTGTTCACTCGCCCAATTTACTCTGGTAAAGCATTCGAGAAGAAGATTATCACAGATGGTGTTATTTTTGCTACAATCCGTCCAAACAACATTAAACCATTAGAGCGTGACGATAGTCGAAGTGGAGACGTAACAAGTAAAGATGTAGACATCAAAGACTTACGCACAGTTATTCAAGACATCATCCGTAAAACTACCGATGGTGTAGACTTATCCGAAGCTAACGTTATTGTTGCTGGAGGACGTGGTGTGAAAAGTTCAGAAGGCTTTAAGCCACTTGAAGAACTTGCTGAAGTACTAGGTGGAGCTGTTGGTGCATCACGTGGTGCTGCAGACGCTGAATACTGTGATTACTCCTTGCAGATTGGTCAGACAGGAAAAGTTGTAACGCCAGACTTATACATCGCATGCGGAATTTCTGGCGCTATTCAACATCTTGCCGGAATGTCTAACTCTAAAGTAATCGTAGCGATTAATAAGGATCCAGAAGCGAATATCTTTAATGTAGCTGACTATGGTATTGTTGGGGACTTGTTTGAAGTTGTCCCTAAACTGACTGAAGAGATTAAGAAAATAAAAGTGAATGCATAAGGAACACAAAAGGTGCTGTAACATATATATGTTACAGCACCTTCGTTTTACGCTAATGTAGGTTATGTTTTCATAAATCCTTAGCATGAATTTTTTTTAATCAGGGTATAGTAAACATAAACAGATTGTTAGCGTATGTATGTATGGAATGATATACTTTAATAGGATTTTGATTTACATGTAATTGAGGAGGAATTCACATATGTCAATTGTACACGCAACAGACCAAAACTTCACACAAGAAACAGGTAGCGACCTTGTCCTAGCAGATTTCTGGGCACCTTGGTGCGGACCTTGTAAAATGATCGCTCCAGTACTAGAAGAATTAGATGCTGAAATGAGTGACCAAGTGAAGATTGTTAAGTTAGATGTTGATGAAAACCAAGAAACCGCTGGTAAATTCGGCGTAATGAGTATTCCAACACTACTTCTTTTCAAAGATGGAAAAGTTGTTGATCAAGTAGTTGGCTTCCAACCAAAAGAAGCGCTTGTTGAATTAATCAACAAACATTCCTAATGATAAAACAGCCTGGTTCACAGGCTGTTTTTTATTGGGCGAATTTATACTATGTTCTTATAGTCGCGATCTTTCGCTCTTTGCTTTACACTATAGAGATAGAACCATTTTCTTAAGCGATGTTGTTTAACGGGAGAGTGATAACAGTGCAGGACAACATAAGAGAGAAGCTCGCTGTACTTCCGGCTCAGCCAGGCTGTTATATTATGAAAGACAAGCATGGAACGGTGATTTATGTAGGAAAGTCAAAGGTTCTTAAGAATCGTGTGAGATCTTATTTCACAGGTGCTAATGATGCGAAAACTCAAAGATTAGTACAAGAAATCGTGGATTTTGAATACATTGTCACTTCATCAGAGATGGAAGCTCTCATTTTAGAGATGAATTTAATAAAGAAATATGACCCTAAATATAATGTTCTTTTAAAGGATGATAAAAGTTATCCATATTTAAAGATTACTGGTGAGAAACATCCTAGACTTATCGTCACACGAAAAGTAAAGAAAGATAAGGGGAAATATTTCGGGCCATATCCAAACGTAATTGCTGCTCGCGAAACGAAGCGGTTACTTGATCGACTGTACCCACTTCGCAAATGCAATACAATGCCTGACCGCGTATGCTTGTATTATCATATGCACCAGTGTCTTGGACCATGTGAATACAAAGTGACAGATGAACAAAACCGGGATATCGTTAATGAAATTACGAGATTTTTAAATGGTGGACATAAGGAAATTAAACAAGATTTAAAGGATAAAATGCAAAAGGCATCAGAGGAACTTGAATTTGAGCGTGCAAAAGAACTACGAGATCAAATTCAACATATAGAGTCTGTTATGGAGCAACAAAAGATGACCTTAAATGATCAAGTCAATCGAGATATTTTTGGTTACGCCTATGACAAAGGGTGGATGTGTGTTCAAGTCTTTTTCATTCGTCAGGGAAAACTTATAGAGCGTGACGTATCAGTCTTTCCGTTTTTTGATGATGCCGAGGAAACATTCTTAAGCTTTATCGGACGCTTTTACCTTCATCAAAATCATCCAAAACCAAAGCAAGTTCTTGTTCCTGTGGGAGCTGATAAAGACATGCTTAAAGAGTTGCTGGAGTTGGATGTTCATATTCCAATGCGAGGAAGAAAGAAAGAGCTAGTAGAACTAGCTATGAAAAATGCTCAGATTGCATTAGAAGAAAAGTTTTCATTGATTGAACGAGACGAAGAGAGAACCATTAAAGCAGTAGAGGAGTTAGGGGAAAAGCTTCATATTGAAACCCCTCACCGAATTGAAGCTTTTGATAACTCAAATATTCAAGGGACGGATCCTGTATCAGCAATGGTAGTATTTATAGATGGTCGACCGGAAAAGAAGGAGTATAGAAAGTATAAAATTCGAGATGTAGAAGGACCGGATGATTATGAGACAATGCGAGAAGTCATACGTAGGCGATATAAACGTGTGGTGAAAGACGGTTTACCTCTTCCAGATCTTATTTTTGTAGATGGGGGAAAAGGTCAAATGAGTGCTGCCATGGAAGTGCTGGAAAATGAACTTGGGTTAGACATTCCATTATGTGGTTTAGCCAAAGACGAGAAACACCGCACAAGCGAGTTGTTATATGGTGATCCACCACAAGTTGTTGAAATGGATCGTCAGTCTCAAGAGTTTTATCTCATTCAACGTGTTCAAGATGAAGTTCACCGATTTGCAATATCCTTCCATAGGCAACTTAGAGGTAAAGGGGTTATTCAATCTGAACTTGATCAAATTCCTGGAGTAGGTGAAAAACGAAGAAGGTTGTTGCTTCGTCATTTCCATTCTGTCCAAAAGATAAGAGAATCCTCAGTTGAAGATATCACAAAGTTAGGAATACCTGCTAATGTAGCGAACACCATGTTAAATCACTTAAGAGAAAAAGAAGCAGAAAAAGAACTAGAACAAGAAGAAGAGTAGTTGTTAACCTAAAAAGGATAACAACTACTCTTTCAGTTTATAATAAACGAAACAGGAAGCCTGCTTCCTTAGGAAATCTAATTTTATTGCTTTACAACTTGAAACTCTATTTTCTTTTTTCGAGGTTGGCACGTATATGCGCACTCTGCAAATTCATTAGTGATCAAAGAAATTTGCTCAGCTAAAAACCCAGCCTCTAATCGAAAACAGTAATCCGTATCATATGTAAGACGTTTTGCTGTTAAATCGCCAGATAAAGTAAATTGGTACTCATTTTTCTTTTCTTTATCAAGAGAAAGGTGGTCCCAGCCCATGGCACCAAAGAAAATGCCGATTTCATCTAAAGATGAACAAGGGTAGGATTTAGCCAAGTTTCGACCTATAAAATAAAGAATGGAATCTGCCTCTTTACCTAATAAGTCAGGTAAAACTTTAGTTCTTAATATTTCATGTCCTATCGTCGATGATGGGATATCCCTAAAGTCATCGAATAACTTCGAAATCTGGTCATTCATATCGTTTCATCCTCTCTTTTACTATTATTACAGTGGTAGAGGAAGTTCCGCAATAATAAGAAAAAGATTTCCTGTAATATTATTATTTTTCGTTCAAATGTAGGAGATGTTCAAAACAGTCGTCTTTGCTTTTCTTAATACCTTGACGCCTACATTGGATAGAAGTACAATATACATGTCACAAATTGTACATTTTAACAGATGAATGAAAGGGAAAAGCTTCTTTTCCTTTATTTTTTGCGTGTAAGTAAAGCGCTTTATTGTCTGAAAATGTCGAAAATGTACACGTATTTATTACTCGAGGGGGGTAAAAGTCACACCATGGCAGCAAATCGTGAGTTTTTTTATCGAAGATTGCATTCACTACTAGGAGTTATACCAGTTGGAATCTTCCTAATTCAGCACTTGGTGGTTAACCATTTTGCAACGCGTGGGGCAGAAGCATTTAATGATGCTGCGCACTTTATGGAGAGCCTACCATTCCGTGTGGTGTTAGAACTGTTCGTTATCTTTATACCACTCTATTTCCATGCTATTTATGGAGTTTACATTGCCTTTACGTCAAAGAACAACGTTTCAACCTACGGATACTTCCGAAACTGGATGTTCTACCTACAGCGTATTTCAGGGATTATTACATTAATCTTTGTTACTTGGCACGTATGGCAAACTCGTATTCAATACGCGTTAGGAAATGTAGAAGTGAATTATTCATTAATGGAAGGCATATTAAATGATCCATTTATGTTGTGGTTCTACATAATCGGTGTGGTATCAACTACATTCCACTTTGCTAATGGATTATGGTCTTTCTGCGTAAGTTGGGGGATTACATTGAATCCACGTTCACAGCGTATTGCTACGTATGTAACGATGGCGATTTTTGTGGCATTAAGCTACGTTGGTATTGCAGCAATTTTTGCATTCGTTTCCTAATATCCTATTAGGTTCAATAGATCGTTTAGACAAGTTAGTCGAGAAACTAAGGGAGTGAGCATTAAGAATGAGTAATCAGAACATCGTAGTCATTGGCGGTGGACTAGCCGGACTAATGGCAACCATTAAAGCCGCAGAAGCAGGCGTACACGTTGATTTACTTTCACTTGTACCCGTTAAGCGTTCTCACTCTGTTTGTGCACAAGGTGGTATTAATGGTGCTGTCGATACAAAAGGGGAAGGTGACTCTCCTTGGGAGCACTTTGACGATACAGTATATGGTGGAGACTTCTTAGCGAACCAACCACCAGTAAAAGCTATGTGTGATGCAGCACCAAGTATTATACATATGCTAGATCGTATGGGTGTTATGTTTAACCGTACACCTGAAGGGTTGTTAGACTTCCGTCGTTTTGGTGGAACACAACACCACCGTACTGCTTATGCAGGTGCAACAACAGGACAGCAATTATTATATGCACTTGATGAACAAGTTCGTCGCCATGAAGTGGCAGGGCTTGTTACAAAATATGAGGGTTGGGAATTTCTATCTTCCATTATTGATGAAGAAGGAATTAGCCGAGGCGTAATTGCTCAGAATATGAATTCTCATGAGATTAAAGCCTTTAAATCAGATGCGACAATTATCGCAACAGGTGGACCTGGAATCATTTTCGGTAAATCTACGAACTCTGTTATTAATACTGGTTCTGCAGCGTCTGCCCTTTATCAACAAGGTGCTATTTATGCAAATGGTGAATTCATTCAAATTCACCCTACAGCGATCCCAGGTGATGATAAACTTCGCCTTATGAGTGAATCAGCTCGTGGTGAAGGTGGTCGTGTATGGACATATAAAGACGGAGAACCATGGTATTTCCTTGAGGAAAAATATCCAGCATACGGAAACCTAGTTCCTCGTGATATTGCAACTCGTGAAATTTTTGATGTTTGTGTACGTCAAAAGTTAGGAATTAACGGAGAAAACATGGTTTATTTAGATCTTTCTCACAAGGATCCTAAAGAACTTGATGTTAAGCTTGGTGGAATCATGGAAATTTATGAGAAGTTCGTTGGCGACGATCCTCGTAAAGTACCGATGAAGATCTTCCCTGCTGTTCACTACTCTATGGGTGGTTTATATGTTGATTACGATCAAATGACGAACATTCCAGGAGTATTTGCAGCTGGTGAGTGTGATTTCACTCAACACGGAGCGAACCGCTTAGGTGCAAACTCACTTCTATCTTCCATTTTCGGTGGTATGGAAGCAGGACCAAATGCAGTTAAATACCTACAAGGTCTTGAGAAGTCTGCAGAAGATATTTCTTCAACTCTATTTGATGAAAAATTAAAAGAAGAGCAAGAGAAGTTTGAAGAACTACTGAATATGGATGGAAGCGAAAATGCTTACCAAATTCATAAAGAATTAGGCGAATGGATGACTGACAACGTGACAGTTGTTCGTGAAAACGACAAACTCCTTGAAACAGATAAGAAAATCCAAGAGCTTCAAGAGCGCTTCAAAGATATTAACATTAATGACACGACTCGTTGGAGTAACCAAGGTGTTATGTTCACACGTCAATTACAGAACATGCTCCAGTTAGCACGTGTTGTTACACTTGGTGCTTATAACCGTAATGAGAGCCGCGGTGCCCATTACAAACCTGAATTCCCTGATCGTAATGATGAAGAATGGTTAAAAACAACAAAAGCTAGTTACGATCCAGAAAAGAACGCCCCGGTATTCAGCTATGAAGATGTAGATGTGTCTCATATCGAGCCACGTAAGCGTGACTACTCTAAAAGCAAAGGGGGTAAAAAGTAATGAGTGAAGAGAAACGTATCCAACTCGTTATTATGCGCCAGGACGATCCAGAATCTGCTCCTTATGAAGAGAAGTTCGATATACCATATCGTCAAAATATGAACGTCATTTCTGCTCTTATGGAAATTCGTCGTAACCCAGTAAATGCAAACGGTGAAGCAACGACTCCTGTATATTGGGATATGGGCTGTCTTGAAGAAGTTTGTGGTGCTTGTTCCATGAAAATTAATGGGAAGCCACGCCAATCTTGTACAGCGCTAGTAGACCAATTAGAGCAACCAATTCGCCTAGAGCCAATGTCAACTTTCCCTGTAACACGTGACCTAGCTGTAGATCGTAGCCGTATGTTCGATTCCTTGAAAAAGGTTAAAGCATGGGTTCCAATTGATGGAACGTACGATCTTGGACCAGGTCCACGTATGGCGGAGAATAAACGTCAATGGGCTTATGAACTTTCCAAGTGTATGACATGTGGTGTATGCTTAGAAGCTTGTCCAAATGTGAATAGTAAATCTGACTTCATTGGTCCGGCTGCTATTTCACAAGTTCGTTTATTCAACGCACATCCAACAGGTGCAATGAATAAAAATGAACGTCTTGAAGGTTTAATGGGAGAAGGTGGACTAGCTGAATGTGGTAACTCTCAGAACTGTGTTCAGTCTTGCCCTAAAGGAATTCCTTTAACAACATCCATTGCTTCTATGAACCGTGAAACTGCTCTACATTCATTCAAGAGCTTCTTTGGAAGTGACCATAAAGTATAAAGTAGAGAAAAGCCTTTCCTATATGGGAAGGCTTTTCTTTTACTATAATTTTATGTATTGTGTTAATATTTAACTATTATTAATATGTGTAAATACTTTAAGGGGGGAAGGATTATGAAAAAGTTATCTTATGTTGATCACTCTGAAGAATGGTTAAGTGAGTTTTCTTTTTACATACCGATAAAAGTAAGGTTTTCAGAAACAGATATGTTTGGACACATGAATAATACTGCACCGTTTATTTATTTTGAAGAAGCAAGAATCGAGTTTTTAAAGTCGGTAGGCATGTTTGGAGACGTTAGTTCTAAAGCAGAGAGTGTACCTGTTGTAGGTGACTTGCAATGTGATTTCCATCAACAAATATACTTTGATGATCAGTTGAGATTATATGTAAAAGTAGAAAGTATGGGGCGCACCTCGTATGATGTCCACTATTTAGCAAAAAATCAACATGATCATGTTTGTTTAACGGGGCGTGGACGTATCGTTCACATAAATCCTCAAACAGGGAAGCCTGTAGAGATTACCCAGGAAATAAAAGAGCAATTGACAACAGTGTAAATTGCTCGGCATATTTCGAGCCTGACATTACTTAAAGATTATAGATGTTTGTAAACTAGCACAGGCATAGAGAGTAGTTTTTTAAAACTCTCCCATATTGCCTGTGCTTTTCTTTATCTTAGTTAATCAAAAACCCTTTTGATGGGTTTGTAAGGAGTTAAATGAACGTGTATGATTAGGACTATAAAAAGATACATAATGAAGTTGTGAAGAGGATGTCCTTATGGCAAAGTCAGATTTCTTACAATCAAAACGTTATTATATACTCCCTATTCTTGTTCTCCTTTTATCGATCTATTTAATAAGTGTTATTTTAAGAACACCATACGTTGGTATAGATGTTAATCAAACCAGAGGAGGACTCTGGCAGGTTGCAGATATTGCACCGCATAGTTGGGCTGATAAACAAGGAATCGAAGAAGGTACAACGATCCTCTCAGTGAACGGAATTCCTGTTGGGGATTTCCACACTGTCACGATGTTCCGGACAGTTGAAAAAGCAAGTTCAATTACCTTTTTAATTGATGGTTCAGTCACTCATTTTACTCGTATAGAAGATGAGGTAAGTTTGGATCAATGGTTGTTTTATATTATTTTTCCATCTTTATATAGTGGGATTATGTTGGTTCTTTCATTTTTTATATTATTTCATAATAGAGATGATGAATCTGGTAAAAGGTTGATCCTGTTTTTATTAACGACAGGATTAGCGTATTTAGCTGCAAGTGGGTCTTCTAGAGGAGATTTTCTTTCTTCTGTTATTTGTACATTTACCTTCTTAATGGCACCGCCTTATTTACTACATTTCATCGATGCGTATTTTAGACAAATTGATGCACGTTGGTTTTCTCCGTGGTTCTATCACGTCATGAAGGTTGTAGCTATTTTAGTAGTATTCATTGAAGCTATATTTATTTTTTTAGGCTATTATCCTTTGTGGTTACCAAGTTTGATTGGCTTCTTATTTCTACTATTTATCATCATGGCATTAGTGATCATTTTTTATGGAAACCAACGTTATCGAAAATCACAATTTGCACCAATTCTTCAATATCTAATTGCAGGTATATTTGTGGCGTTCTCACCATTTATATTTCTATACCTGCTACCGAATATATGGTTTGGGGTACCGATCATATCAGGGGAAGCCTCTATACTTTTCATCATGGTTCTGCCGATGGTGTTTATCTATTTAATTTCTGCACAACGTCTATTTGATATAGACTTTGTGATGGGAAGATTGCGTTATTACGCATATGTTTCCATAATACCAACATCCCTTGTTGTATTAACTGTCATGCTCGTTGTAGATCATAACTGGGGTGTTCAGCATGTATTCTTGCTCTTTTTAAGTGTGATTTTGATTTTTGTTGTGTTTTTGTACATTAAGGAGATTTTTGATTATAAAATCCAACGAAATCTTTTCTCGGAAAAAAACAATTATCATAACAGTCTTCAACGTTTTGTTCATGATATGAAGCAAGAAACAAATCCTGTGGGGCTTTTCAGACGCTTAAAACGAGAGCTAATTGATGTAATAGGAATGAAAGAGGTTGAAGTGTTTTCCAGAAATACTATTTCAAATTTCTTTTGTATATATCAAGATATTCCTTTACAGTTAATGCATGAATGTGTAGATCGAGTTCAAAAGTTAAATGCAGATGTAGGAACCCTTGTTGAACTTGAAAAAAACAGGGGATATGTATTAGTTATTGGACATACCATGAGTAAAATTACGTATTTGTATTGTTCAGATAAGCCAAACCAAACGGCGTTAAATTTAGATGAAAAAGCTTATTTACAAACGATATCTCATAATACGAACATTGCTTTAGAAAATCTGCTTCTAATTGAGGATTTGTTTCAAGAACTACAACACGTTCGAAAAGATCGGAATCAACGTTATCCAGCGTGGCTTTCTCGCTTGTTATTCTCCTTATCAGACCATCAAAGAAAAGAAATCGCTGTGGATTTACATGATTCAGTTCTACAAGAGCAGTTGTATTTATACCGACAAATGGATGATTACGTTAGTAGAAAGCAAGATATTCCAAATGAGGTTCAGGAAAAGCTTGTTCACTTTCGAGAGCAACTGTTAGATAATATTCATTTAATTAGAGAAACGTGTAACGAATTAAGACCTCCATTTTTGGAGGAATTAGGCTTAATTCCCTCTTTAGAAAATTTAGTGAATCAATACCAACTTCGTTCGAACTTCACAGTGCAATTTGAATCAAACCAGTTCCATATGGAGTTAAATAGTGAGTATGTACTTGGGATTTACCGCATTGTTCAAGAGTTGCTAACCAATGCAATGAAACATTCCTACGCAGATATGGTTTATCTTCAAATCACAAGTGAAAAAGGAAATGTGAAAGTTCATTATCGTGACAATGGGGTTGGGATGGAAGAAAGTAATCAGATTGAATCCTTTTCACACATGGGGCTTTCAGGAATAGAGCAACGTATTAACGGACTTAATGGTACGTTTGAAATTAAAACATCAAAGAATCAAGGATTTGAAATGAACATTGTATTTCATGATGTTACAGATCAATTTGGAGGGGAGACACAATGGTTCGAATTTTAATTGTGGATGATCATCCTGCAGTTGGGACAGGTACCAAAACTATGTTAGAGCAAGAACCAGATATGCAGGTTGATGTAATTTCAGATAGCCTTGAAGCTGAATCATATATTATGGAAAATGATTATGATGTTATGCTCTTAGATTTGTATATGCCTGGTTTAAATGGAATTGAGTTATCTAAAAAAATAAAGACGAATGACCCGGACATGAAAGTGCTCATCTATACAGGTTTTGATATTAACACGCACTTTAATTTATTGGTTGAGTCGAATATATCTGGTTTTGTTAGTAAAACCGCTACGAAGGATCAACTTGTTACCGCTATTCGATGTGCTTTGCGAGAAGAGGTCGTCATCCCTTTACACTTGTTCAAACAATTGAGAAGAGCTGAAGCCCATGCAAGCCATGAACGTTGTCAGGGGAATGAAGAGGCTTTATCCATTTCTTTAAATGAAAAAGAACAACAAATCTTAAATGAGGTTTCAAAAGGACTTACCAACCGCCATATCGCTCAGAATCTTCATATGTCCCAGCGAAGTGTTGAATACACCTTAACGGGTGTATTCAATAAATTAGAGGTTAGGTCAAGAACGGAAGCCTTAATTAAAGCAAAAGAGTTAGGATTAATTTCAGAAAGCTAAAAAATGTATCATAGCTGATGGCACAGCTTAGCTTTACCCTTCATAAGATATAAAGACTAAACCATTACCCTTCGATTTGCAGTTCTTAGTCAGCAAGGAGGGGTTAACGCTTGGAGGATAAAGACTACAAGCCAAAGCAGTTACTCACGAAACGGGAGAAGGAAGTATTCGAACTACTGGTGCAAGACAAAACAACGAAAGAAATTGCTCAGGAACTTTTCATATCAGAAAAGACTGTTCGCAATCATATTTCAAACGCTATGCAAAAGCTTGGCGTTAAGGGGCGTTCACAAGCTGTGGTTGAGCTCCTTCGCATGGGGGAACTCAAGCTATAGGAGGTGCCGGCTTTCTACAGGGAAGTCGGCTTTTATGTGTATTGGACTACCAGGCTTAGCAAAATAAGATTCTTGCATTTTCTAATTAAAACCGTAACAATAATGATAGGTATCTAGAGGAGGGGGAGTAGCTCCGTGGACAATATAACAGTTCCAGAGACGACAATTGCTGATATAGAGAAAAAACTGCGCTATATTTCAGGGATTATCAAGCAAAAAGGTAGGGAAATATTAAACCAATACCCAATTACACCACCGCAATTTATTGCTTTACAGTGGTTGTTAGAAACCGGAGACATGACGATAGGTGAATTATCTAACAAAATGTACCTTGCTTGTAGCACCACTACCGACTTAATTGATCGGATGGAAAAAAACGAATTGGTGGAACGAGTTCGTGATCCAAAAGATCGTCGTGTAGTAAGAATCCATCTTCTTGAAAAAGGTGAATCTATTATTCATGAAGTGATAGATAAAAGACAGGCCTATCTTGAACATGTACTTCGCAGTTTCTCGGGTGAACATATCAATATGCTCCGTGTGTTATTAAATGATATGCATGAAGAGATGATGGATGTACAACAAGAAGAACATAATTAGCAAGATGCTTAAAAAAAGAGGGATGTAGTGTGGACCGACCGATCGGCGTTATTGATTCAGGAGTTGGCGGATTAACCGTTGCCAAAGAACTAATGCGTCAATTGCCTAAAGAAGAACTCATTTACATTGGTGATACGTTACGATGTCCTTATGGTCCAAGGCCGAAAGAAGAGGTTATGGAGTATACTTGGGATATGGTGAACTATCTTATCAAAGAACGGATTAAAATGTTGGTAGTTGCTTGCAACACAGCAACTGCATATACTCTTGATCATTTAAGAGAACACTTAGCAATTCCTGTAGTGGGTGTTATTCAACCAGGTGCCCGTGCTGCGATTAAGACAACGAAAAACTCTAAGATTGGTGTTATAGGTACTGAAGGGACCATAAAAAGTAAAGCATATCCAAATGCTCTTCACCACATTAACCCGGATATGGTCGTGCATGGTTTAGCGTGTCCGCCGTTTGTACCAATGGTAGAGCAAGGCCTCTTATATGGTCCTAGTGCGCAGAAAGTTGTTGAACAGGCATTAGCTCCTTTAAAAAAAGGATACGAAATGGATACTCTTATTTTAGGGTGTACCCATTACCCGCTTCTTCGAGATACGATTCAAGAAGTCATGGGGGATGAAATCTCTATTATTAGTTCTGGAGATGAAACAGCTCGTGAGGTTAGTGTGTTGCTTGAATATTATCAAACGTTATATCAGGGTCAACGTGAACCAGAGCACAAGTTTTATGCTACAGGTGATCAATACTTATTTGAACAAGTGACAAATGCGTGGTTCGGCGACCCCGTCGCAACTATCAATGCAGTTACTTTGTAAGCTCTTCGTTTAGAAGGGCTTTTTATTTTGGGCGAATTGTTCAATTATATGGCAGTTATCTGGAATAAGCATCTGAGTGAGAGGGTGGGTTCGTTGCTTTTGTGAGGCGTGGGGGTCATTGAAACGGCAATACTCCTGCGGAAGACCGTCCAAGCCTCCTCATCCGCTACGCTCCTTGCGGGGTCTCGGCCGCCCTTTCTACCGCGGGAGTTTGCCGTTTCCTTCCCCCCATTGGAATGTAGGTTAACGACCCCAGCTCTAATTAGTTGATCTTCCATAGCGCATCAAAAGTATTATATGTAGATCAGAAATGCCATAAAAACGCTTTATCTCAGGACTCTAACCCTCTTTTATCTTGTTAAGGTGCAACTAACAAATACCAAACAGAAACACTTATTACGCTGCGGTTCCGTTAATCTCATTACGGCTAAGGTGGGCTGGGAAACGGGCTGACTCCTCCGGAAAAACGGGCGAGCGAGACCCCGCAAGAAGCGTAGCGGATGAGGAGGCTCGATCGTTCGTCCGGGGAAAGCAGCCCGTTTCCCAGCCCGCCGCACTCCATTAAAGCAACGGAACCATACGCACCTTATCTCGAATCCAAGTCTTCCACATAAGGGGCCTTTAATGGAACAAATCCCTCTCCCCATCCAAAACCCACCGGCCAACTTAATATATCTTCACTAATATAAATAAAATTTTTCTAGCTTGGTCTATTTTGCCTGAAAGCTCGTATATATAGTAGTACAAACCATCATAGGAGGGGAAAACATGCGGAAGCGTGCTGCTTTAATTTATGGAAGTGTGATTACAGGACTTACTCTTCTTTCAGGGTGTGTCTTTCAAGGCGAGCAATCGTTACAAGAAATGGATCCACCACAGGAACAAGCGAGTACAGGTCAAAATAACGTAGAAGATAATGGGACAACATCGGAAAATGGACAAGAAATCAATCAAGATCAAAACCAAGTCATAGTCGAAACAACAGAACGTCAGCTATACCTATTAGATGAAAATGGAATGGTAGTACCACAAACGCTACTACTTCCAGATCATGAAACGAAAGAGTATGCAAAACAAGCTCTTGAGTATTTGGTGAAAGGTGGGCCTATAACAAATGTTTTACCAAGTGGATTTGAGGCTGTATTACCAGCAGGCACAGAAATTAATAGCTTAAATCTACATGATGACGGTACGTTAGTTGTAGACGTATCGAAAGAATTCTCTGAATATCGACCTGAGGATGAATTGAAGATTTTACAATCCATGACATACACACTCACTCAGTTTGACAGTGTGGAACGAGTGAAACTACAGATTAATGGATATGACACTGATGTAATGCCTGTTAATGGAACACCAATTTCTGATGGATATTCCCGTGCTAATGGCATTAACTTACACTTAGGCGATGTTGTAAACTTAAGTGATAGTAAATCTGTAACAGTCTATTACCCAACGCAACATGATGATCAAATATATTATGTCCCAGTCACCAAGCGAGTTGAAGCGAATAATGAAAACATGTATGAAACGATTGTACAAACACTTGTGAATGGTCCTGGTTTTGATCTAAACCTACAGCAAGTATTTAATGAAGGTGTTCAACTAGTGGAAAAACCGAAATATACAGATGGCGTTTTAAAACTAACGTTTAATGAAAATGTCTTAAACAACTTTGATGACCAAGCAGTACTATCAAGAGAAGTAATGGATTCACTTGTACTTTCTCTAACTGAGCAGCCTGGTGTTGAAGCGGTATCCGTAGAAGTTGAAAATATCGATCAAGTATTTAGTGAGCAGGGAGAAGTATTAGCAGAACCTGTTTCTCGACCGCAAATGGTAAATACACGTCGATTTTAATTTGGATGATTGGTTATAATAAGACAGGGAAAGAGGCTAGTAAGCATAGCCTCTTTTTTCTTGATTTATAATAAACAAATCGGGTTTTCCTTACCGATATAAGTGAAATCGAGCAAAGATTTATGTTAAGATGAGCAAGGATTAATAAAGGAGGAGCAAATCATGAGAACGGATAATAGAAACAATAATGAATTAAGACCCATACATATGGAGCGCGACTATGTTAAACACCCAGAAGGTTCTGTCTTAATAACTGTTGGGGAAACGAAAGTGATTTGTAATGCTAGCATAGAAGATCGTGTCCCTCCTTTCATGAGAAACCAAGGGAAAGGTTGGGTAACAGCGGAATATGCAATGCTTCCTCGTGCTACTCAACAACGAAATATTCGTGAATCATCAAAAGGGAAAGTATCAGGTCGTACAATGGAAATCCAACGTCTTATTGGACGTGCTCTACGCTCAGTAGTCGATCTTGAGAAATTTGGAGAGAGAACGGTATGGGTAGACTGTGATGTTATTCAGGCAGATGGTGGTACACGTACAGCTTCAATCACTGGAGCTTTTGTTGCCATGACGTTGGCTTTCGGAGAATTACTTAAACAAAATACAATCAAAGAACTTCCTATAAAAGACTATCTTGCTGCTACATCTGTTGGTGTGCTAAATGATGAGACAATTTTGGACTTGTGTTACGAAGAAGATTCTCAGGCTCAAGTAGATATGAATATCGTCATGACAGGGAATGAAGAGTTTGTTGAATTGCAGGGTACTGGGGAAGAAGCTACCTTTTCCTATACTCAACTTCAAGAAATGGTTGGCCTTGCACAAAAAGGGATTAAGGAATTATTTGATCAACAAAAAGAAATCCTTGGAGATCTAAATAAACATATTGATCGCAATCGCCAACAAAATTCGTAAAAGGGGTAAGAGGCATGGACCAAATTGTAATTGCATCGGGAAATGAAGGGAAAATTAGGGAGTTTCGTCAGCTTTTCTCGAAATACGGAATTGAGACTATAGCTATGAATGATTTGGATGAAACTCTGCCTGATGTAGAAGAGACTGGGGAAACATTTGAAGAAAATGCTCGATTAAAAGCAGAAACGATTTCAGACATTATACAAGTTCCTGTTCTTGCAGATGATTCTGGTTTAGAAGTAGATGCTTTAAACAAACGCCCGGGTGTGTATTCTGCTCGCTATGCTGGGGAGCAGAAAGATGATCAGGCAAACCTTCAAAAAGTGTTAAATGAGCTTGAAGGAAAAGAAGACCGTGAAGCACGCTTTGTTTGTGTTTTAGCATTAGCAAGACCAGGGAAAGAAACGGTATATAAAAGAGGAACATGTGAAGGTCAAATTGGTGCTGAACCTCAAGGAGAAAACGGATTCGGTTATGATCCTGTTTTTTATCCTAAAGGTTTTGATCGAACCATGGCGCAACTTTCCTCAGATGAAAAAAACAGCATTAGTCACAGAAGTAACGCGCTTAAACAATTAGAAGGTTGGTTAAGTCAATCTGAGTAAGGAGTGATAAGCGTGCCAAAAGTTTTAATTGTAAGTGATAGTCATGGACTGACAGATGAAGTTCAAACGGTTAAGGAAAGGCATGAGGATGAAGTCGATGCAATGATTCACTGCGGTGATTCTGAGCTGGATTTTGATGCGGATGAAATGAAAGATTATCAGAAGGTTAGAGGGAATTGTGATTTTGATGATCGTTACCCAGAAGATATTGATCTAGATGTTGCTGGAATGAAATTCTTAGCAACTCATGGTCATTTATATCGTATCAAAACGACGTTGATGCCTTTATCTTATAGAGCAGAAGAAGTTGGAGCGGATATTGTCTGCTTCGGTCATTCTCATATGGCTGCTGCTGAAAAAGTAGATAATCGATTATTCATTAACCCAGGATCCATTCGACTGCCAAGAGGTATAACAGAGAAGACTTATGCAATTGCTTCATGGAATGGAAAATCCAATGTTAAAGTTGAATTTTTTAATGCTGAAGGAGAACAAATTCCTTCAATGACGGTAGAAACTTCACTTCAGGCAGAAGAATAAAAAACTTCTGCCTGAACCCATTGACATTTGAAGCATATGTTCGTATAATAATTCTTGTTCGCTTGAAACGATAAGGACAAAAAATTAATAAAACAAGAAACATTTTTTGTAGTAAGCATAGGATTTATTATGCGGGTGTAGTTTAGTGGTAAAACCTCAGCCTTCCAAGCTGATGTCGTGGGTTCGATTCCCATCACCCGCTCCATACATAACCAAATAAATAATCTTGAACATGTCCCAGTAGCTCAGTAGGATAGAGCAACAGCCTTCTAAGCTGTGGGTCGGGAGTTCGAATCTCTCCTGGGACGTTCATAACAAGTTGGAGATACAAAGATTTATACTTTGTATCTCCAACTTTTTTATGGTTCCAAAAATGTTTGTAAGATTTCAAAAAATAGATCGAGTGTGATTTCATTATTCCAACTCTTAAAAGTTTGCTTATCAATAAAGTTATGGTACGGTTGTAAGAGATTAGATATATATAATTGCCCCTAAAATATAGGGGATGTTTGTATAGGTAGAGACAAAAAAGAGGAGACTGGTTTATGTGTACATTATTCAAAATTGGATAAAAAGGAGGGTAGATTATGACAGAGAACAAAGCGGATGTAGTCATGTTTCCTAAATGGAAATCTTCCCTGGAGCAAAAAGGTCGAACTGCGCTTCAAGCTAAAAAGTATAAAGAAGCTTTAGAACATTTTGAGCAGCTTATATCTTTTGAGGCAGCGAATTCTGAAGTTATGACAGGTAAGTTGATTTGCCTAATGGAACTGGGACGTTATGAAGAAGCGGAAACTATATGTAGAGAGCTTATGAAAGAAGATGAGGGGAATTACTTTCAATATCTACATATTTACTTAACGGTTTTATTTCAAACCAGTCAATATCAGGAGCTGTTAGATCTCTTAGACGAAGTGTTCGAATCAGAGGAAATTCCTCAGGAAGTAAGAAAACAGTTCTGGCAATTATATGACATCACGAAAAAACTTAAAGAAGATGAAAGTAGCGCAGAATACATAGAAGATATTGATGAGTTTATTGCATCACTTGATTCGAAGGATGCGAAAAAACAATGGAGATGTTTATCTAAGTTGAAAAAACAAGATATCCATCCTTACATCAATGAACTTGTACCTTTCCTGAAAAAAGATTACATACAGCCTGTTATTAAAACGGCAATGCTTCAATGGATGCAAGAACAAAAGGTAGAACGAAATGTGGAGGTAACGAAACTTGGTGAAACCAAAGTTGTGAATCCTTCAAAATTAGATGATATCTTATCACATCCATCTTCAAGGCAAATTTTAAATTTGCTAGATCCAGTTGAGCAGGATAATCCAACTTTATATGAGTTTATTCAGCAACTATTATTTCGATATATGTATGTGCGTTTTCCGGTTATGCCAACAGATGAAGAAACACCATCACTTGCAAAGGCGTTTTTCGAATTAGGAACTTCATACTTACAACTAGACCATTATCCATTTCCACTTGAAAACTATGGATCGCAAAAAGAAGTGGATTTATGGAAGCAACAGATTGAGTACTATGAAGCGAACTATTTCTCCGTATTGGATGAATCGTGATAGGCATAAGAAACTACATATCTATGAGTATTGAAAGCATACAATATTATGTTATAATATAGTGGTTGCAATTTAGAGAGTGTCTTTCTTACAAATTAGAAAAGACTACAACAAACATACAAAATGACTATTAAATAGATTTTGGAGGGAAAATCATGTCTGCAAAATGGGAAAAATTAGAGGGCAATGAAGGTCAACTAACAGTAGAAGTTGATTCTGCTGAATTTGATCGTGCTCTAGATCAAGCATTCCAAAAGGTAGTAAAACAAGTACAGGTACCAGGTTTCCGTAAAGGTAAAGTACCTCGTCCAATTTTCGAACAGCGTTTCGGCGTTGAATCTCTTTATCAAGATGCACTAGACATCATTCTTCCAGAAGCATACTCAAATGCTGTTGAAGAAGCGGGTATTAACCCAGTAGATCGTCCAGAAGTAGATGTTGAGCAGATCGAAAAAGGTAAAAACTTAATTTTCACTGCGAAAGTTACTGTGAAGCCTGAAGTAGAACTTGGCGACTACAAAGGTCTTGAAGTAGAAGCACAAGATACAACAGTTACGGATGAAGACGTTGAAGAAGAATTAAAGAAACAACAAGAGCAGCAAGCTGAACTTGTTGTAAAAGAAGAAGGAACGATTGAAAACGGCGATACAGTTGTAATGGACTTTGAAGGTTTCGTTGATGGCGAAGCATTCGAAGGTGGACAAGCAGACAACTATTCTCTAGAAATCGGTTCTGGCACATTCATTCCAGGTTTTGAAGAGCAGCTACTAGGTAAATCTTCTGGAGAAGAAACAGAAGTAGAAGTTACTTTCCCTGAAGAATACCACGCTGAAGAGCTAGCTGGTAAAAAAGCTACATTCAAAGTTAAAGTTCACGAAATCAAAACAAAAGAGCTTCCTGGACTTGATGATGAGTTTGCTAAAGATGTAGATGAAGAAGTAGAAACATTAGACGAGCTTAAAGAGAAAACAAAAGCACGTCTTCAAGAAGAGAAAAATACTGAAGCTGAAAACGCTAAGCGTGAAGAGCTTGTAAACAAAGCTACAGACAATGCTGAAATTATCGTACCTCAAGCTATGGTTGATTCTGAGCTTGACCGTATGACGAAAGAATTTGAGCAGCGTCTACAAATGCAAGGGATGACTATGGAAATGTACTTCCAGTTCACAGGTCAAGATGAAAACGCACTTAAAGAACAGATGAAAGATGATGCTGAACAACGCGTTAAAACAAACCTTGTATTAGAAGCAATCTCTGAAGCGGAAAACGTCGAAGTAACAGAAGAAGACGTTAACGCTGAGCTTGAGAACATGGCTTCTATGTATCAGACAAATATCGATAACTTGAAACAGATGCTAGGTGGTAACACGGACGCTGTTAAAGAAGATCTTAAGATCAAAAAAGCGATTGACTTCCTTGTTGCTGAAAGCAAGACTGCATAATGTAGATAAACAAGGCGCGATATGTCGCGCCTTGTTTTTAAATATTCATGGGAACGTTTTCTCCCAAAATGAATTATAAAAACGTGTGTTTTTGAGAAAAATATGATAAGGTTCTCAACATAAGCTGATGCTTTACATACACTAGGTGTATCATGTTAAGCTAAAGTTGACTTCTAACATACACATGTACATAATGAATACATATGGATTAAGTACTGTTTAGAACATGACCCCTTTTACTTTTCGTACCATTTATATTTTGATATGATACTGGAAAGGCACATAATGTTTACACGTTTTAGAGTTTGTTCAAATCATTTCGGGTAAACTAACAGAAGAAATTCTGTTGCGCATGACCCATGTTAAAAACAAAAAGCTCCAGATCAATAGGAGTTACATTTTGAGCACGCTCTTTTGTGACTATGTATAGATTAGGTACCATATACTTTGTGAGGTGAAAACATGTTTAAATTTAACGAAGAGAAGGGACAATTGAAGTGTTCTTTCTGCGGAAAAACACAAGATCAAGTCCGCAAATTAGTTGCTGGACCTGGCGTATATATATGCGATGAGTGTATTGAACTTTGCACAGAAATCGTTGAAGAAGAACTTGGTAACGAAGAGGAAGTGGAATTCAAAGAAGTTCCAAAGCCTCAGGAAATCAATGAAATTCTTGATGATTATGTCATTGGTCAGGATATGGCAAAGAAATCCTTATCTGTAGCAGTTTATAACCACTATAAACGTATTAATGCAGGCCAGAAATCAGATGATGTTGAGCTTTCTAAGAGTAACATCTTGATGCTTGGACCAACGGGTAGTGGTAAAACATTACTAGCACAAACATTAGCGCGTATTTTAAATGTACCTTTCGCTATTGCGGACGCAACATCTCTGACAGAAGCCGGTTATGTTGGTGAAGATGTTGAAAACATTTTGCTTAAACTAATTCAAGCAGCTGATTATGATGTTGAAAAAGCTGAAAAAGGTATCATTTATATTGATGAAATTGATAAGGTAGCTCGTAAATCTGAGAACCCATCTATCACACGTGACGTAGCTGGTGAAGGTGTACAACAAGCCCTTCTAAAAATTCTTGAAGGAACTGTTGCAAGTGTACCTCCTCAAGGTGGTAGAAAACATCCTCATCAAGAATTCATCCAGATCGATACTTCCAATGTGTTGTTCGTTGTGGGTGGAGCGTTTGACGGTATTGAACAAATCGTTAAGCGTCGTTTAGGTAAGAAAGTTATTGGTTTCGGTTCTGAAGACCCAGGTGCAGAGGACCTAGATAAAGGTACAGCTCTAACGAAAGTACTTCCAGAGGACTTACTACGTTATGGTCTTATCCCTGAATTCATCGGTCGTCTTCCTGTTATCGGTGCACTAGAGCCACTAGATGAAGATGCTCTTGTTGAGATTCTAACGAAACCGAAGAACGCATTAGTTAAACAATATCAAAAGCTGTTCCAAATCGACTCAGTAGAGCTAGAGTTTGAAGAGGAAGCATTACGTGAAATTGCACGTAAAGCAATTGAACGTAAGACAGGTGCACGTGGTCTTCGTTCCATTATTGAAGACATTATGCTAGATGTAATGTACGAATTGCCATCTCGTGAAGATATTGAAAAATGTATTATCACAAATGATACTGTTACAAAGGACAACGGTCGTCCAAAGTTAGTTTTAAGTGATGGTACGGTTAAAGATGAAAATGAAACACCTAAAGAAAGTGCTTAAATAAAGGTATCTTTAAAAGGTTCCTAAAAAGGAACACTTTCACTAAAGAAATCCTGCCGATGATTGGTAGGATTTCTTTGTTTTACAGTGGAAGACTGGCCTCGACATTCATCATCTTGGTGAATGTCTTGTTTTCTTATCTGAGATTTAGTCGAGTTGTGTTTAATGTGGCCAATTGAGGAGATACTAGCTGATAACATTAAAGATTATTGAGGTTGTTCGAAATGTTAACGAAAAGTAGCTATTCTACTACAACTTTTCGAGCGCGCTCGCATAGGTACAGGAGGAATCTTCATGTCATTAGCTGGTATTGCCCTTTTTGTCCAATTGTTCTTTGGGGTTGTTATTGGGCTTTATTTTTGGAACTTACTAAAGAATCAACGAACGCAAAAAGTAACGATTGATCGTGAATCGAAAAAAGAGTTAAGTGAACTACGTAAAATGAGGCAAATCTCTTTATCTGAACCACTATCTGAAAAGGTGCGTCCCCGTTCCTTTAAAGATATAGTAGGACAACAAGATGGGATTGAGGCATTACGTGCCGCTATATGTGGTGCGAACCCCCAACATGTTATTGTGTACGGACCTCCAGGAGTAGGGAAAACAGCTGCAGCTAGGCTTGTCTTAGAGGAAGCTAAACAATATACAGAATCACCATTTAAGCAAGATGCTGTATTTGTTGAACTTGATGCAACAACTGCACGTTTTGATGAACGAGGCATTGCAGATCCCCTGATTGGCTCTGTACATGACCCGATCTATCAAGGCGCAGGTGCAATGGGGCAAGCAGGGATTCCGCAACCCAAACAGGGGGCTGTATCAAATGCTCATGGCGGTGTGCTCTTCATTGATGAAATTGGTGAGCTTCATCCGATTCAAATGAATAAACTGTTAAAAGTATTAGAAGATCGCAAAGTATATTTTGAAAGTGCATACTATAGTGAGGAAAATCAACAAATTCCTTTACATATCCATGAGATATTCAAGAAAGGACTTCCTGCTGACTTTCGACTTATTGGAGCTACAACACGTACGCCTGAAGAAATCCCTCCAGCCATCCGTTCACGCTGTTTAGAGGTATTCTTTAGAGGTCTAGAACAATCAGAAGTGATTGAGGTTGCGAAGAGAGCTGCTGAGAAGATTCAGTTCAAAGTCGAAGAAAAAGCATTAGAAGCTTTAGCAGGATATGCTCGTAATGGCCGTGAAGCTGTAAACTTGATTCAAATCGCTACTGGTATAGCCAAAAAAGCAGAACGTGATACGGTTACGCAGGCTGATATTGAATGGGTAGTAGATGCTTCGCAATTAGAACCAAGATACGAGAAAAAGGTATTTGCAGAAGATCAAGTTGGAGTAGTGAACGGTTTAGCTGTATTTGGGCCGAATTCTGGTGCACTATTAGAAATAGAGGTAACCGTACTTCCAACCAATCAACAAGGTACTATTAATATCACGGGTATTGCTGAAGAAGAAAGCATTGGCAATCAAAGCAAACAGATTCGTCGAAAAAGCATGGCAAAAGGGTCTATTGAAAATGTGCTAACGGTATTAAGGTCATTAGGTGTTCCTGCTCATGAATATGATATTCATGTTAACTATCCTGGTGGAGTACCGGTCGATGGTCCTTCTGCAGGAGTGGCAATGGCCTTAGGTATTTATTCTGCTATTAACAAAATTCCGGTTAGGCAAGATGTAGCTCTTACAGGTGAAATCAGTATTCATGGACATGTTAAACCCGTTGGTGGGGTAATGGCTAAAGTGAAAGCTGCCAAACGAGCTGGAGCGAAGAAAGTCCTTATTCCATACGACAATAAACAAGAGATGTTCGAAAAGATTGAAGGTATCCAAATAATACCTGTTAAACATATTCAAGAAGCGTTAACATTAAGTTTAGCTGGAGATATTCAATCATTGTTGAAAGAGAAACGAATTTTTCAAAATCGATCACAAAGCCTTTAAGAGGGAGTTTAAGTCAGTTTTTATCGCTCTAAAACTGACTTAAACAATTTTCATGAAACCATCTAGGAGAAATGAAACATTTTACAAAGATTTTTGTTTTCATTATACTTTTAAAGAACCATATCACATGCAAGATTTATGAGTTAGCTCACAAGGTATTGAATTATCCTCGAATAGGCAGATTGGCTTATGGTTTTTAGAGAATCTGTTCCTAATGTGTTGGAGTGCGCTCATCTTTTCTTGTAATAGGGTATATGGCATACATATGGAGGTGTCAGAATTATGGCTGAAAATAATATCATTCACATCCCCCTCCTACCATTACGTGGTCTATTAGTGTACCCATCAATGGTTATGCATTTAGATGTGGGTCGAGATAAATCTGTTAATGCCGTTGAAAAAGCAATGGTAGAAGATAATATCATTTTTCTTGCTGCCCAAAAGGAAATAAGTGTTGATGAACCTGGGGAAGAAGATATTTATAAAATTGGTACGTTAGCGAAAATAAAACAAATGCTCAAGCTTCCAAATGGAACGATCCGTGTTTTAGTGGAAGGGCTTAACCGAGCAGAGATACAAGAGCATTTAGACGAAGAGGAATACTTCAAAGTTGCAATACAAAATGTTGAAGAGGAACATGGAGATAAAGTAGAAGAGGAAGCACTTATGCGTAATCTTCTCCAACAATTCGAGCAGTACATAAAAGTCTCGAAGAAAATCAGTGATGAAACACTTGCTTCTGTTAAAGACATCGAGGTTCCAGGACGTTTAGCAGACATTGTAACATCTCATTTGTCATTAAAGATTAAAGATAAACAAGAAGTGCTTGAAATGGCGAATGTAAAAGAGCGTCTACAGCACATTATCGATATTATTAATAATGAAAAAGAAGTGCTTCATCTTGAGAAGAAGATTAGTCAACGTGTAAAAACCTCTATGGAGCGCACCCAAAAAGAATACTACTTGCGTGAACAAATGAAGGCGATTCAGAAAGAACTTGGCGAAAAAGACGGAAAATCTGGTGAAGTAGAAGAGTTGAAAGAAAAGATTGACCAGTCTAATATGCCAGAGCGTGTTGAAGAAACAGCTCTTAAAGAGTTAGAGCGCTATGAAAAAATCCCAAGTAGTTCTGCTGAAAGCTCTGTTATTCGTAATTACATTGAATGGCTTATCGCACTGCCATGGGTGGAAGAAACAGAAGACAACCTGGATATCCCTCGTGCAGAGGATATTTTAGATGAAGATCACTATGGTCTAGAAAAAGTAAAAGAACGTATTCTTGAATACCTAGCTGTTCAAAAACTTACAGAATCCATTAAAGGACCTATTCTATGCTTAGTAGGGCCTCCTGGTGTCGGGAAAACGTCTCTAGCTCGCTCAATTGCACGATCTATGAATAGAAATTTTGTCAGAGCTTCTCTTGGAGGCGTTCGTGATGAATCTGAAATTCGCGGACATCGTCGTACGTATGTTGGAGCTATGCCAGGTCGGATTATCAATGGGATGAAGAAAGCAGAAACGATCAACCCTGTGTTTCTTCTAGATGAAATTGATAAGATGGCGAGTGACTTCCGTGGCGATCCATCTTCTGCGATGCTAGAAGTATTAGACCCTGAACAAAATAGTAATTTCAGCGACCATTTTATTGAAGAAACGTACGATCTATCCAACGTTATGTTCGTTGCAACTGCGAATAACATGACTACCATTCCTGGACCATTATTAGACAGAATGGAAGTCATCTCAATTGCTGGTTATACGGAATTAGAAAAGCTGCATATTGCAAAAGAGCATTTGCTACCTAAGCAGCTTAAAGAAAATGGTTTAAAGAAGAGCCATATGCAAGTACGTGAAGAAGCATTATTGAAGTTAATTCGCCAATATACACGTGAAGCAGGCGTTCGTGGTTTAGAGCGTGAACTTGCATCCTTATGTCGTAAGGCTGCTAAACTCATCGTATCTGATGAGAAAAAGCGTGTTGTCGTTACGGAAAAACAATTAGAAACATTGTTAGGGAAGCCTAAATTCCGCTATGGACAGGCAGAAACAGAAGATCAAATAGGAGCAGCTACCGGATTAGCTTATACAACAGCAGGTGGAGACACGCTCTCTATTGAGGTTTCAATGTACCCTGGAAAAGGAAAATTAACCTTAACTGGTAAACTTGGAGATGTCATGAAGGAATCCGCTCAAGCTGCCTTCAGTTACATTCGCTCAAGAGCAGAAGAATTAAACATTGATCCAGAATTCAGTGAGAATAATGATATTCACATTCACGTTCCAGAAGGGGCAACACCAAAAGATGGACCTTCAGCAGGAATTACAATGGCTACAGCGCTTGTGTCCTCTCTTACAGGACGTCCTGTGCGGAAAGAAGTAGGTATGACAGGAGAAATTACACTTCGCGGACGTGTTCTACCTATTGGTGGATTAAAAGAGAAATCGTTAAGTGCTCACCGAGCTGGTTTAACAACGGTAATCATGCCAAAAGAAAATGAAAAAGATCTAGAAGACATTCCGGAAAGTGTACGAGAAGGATTAAAGTATATCCCGGTTGAACATCTAGACGAAGTATTAAAGCATGCATTAGTGGAGGAGAAATCATGAAAGTCAATCAGGCGGAGCTTGTCATAAGTGCCGTTAGTAAGAAGCAATATCCAACTGAACCCCTGCCAGAAATTGCATTAGCAGGTCGTTCGAATGTGGGGAAGTCTTCATTTATTAACAAGATTATTCAACGTAAGGCCTTAGCTCGTACGTCATCCAAACCTGGTAAGACACAAACGTTAAACTTTTATAAGATTAACGATGCTTACTATTTTGTAGACGTTCCTGGCTATGGATACGCTAAAGTATCTAAAAAGGAACGGGAAAAATGGGGCAAGATGATGGAAGAGTATTTCGCAGAACGCGAAAACTTAAACATGGCCGTTCTTATCATCGATATTCGTCATGATCCAACGAAAGATGACGTGATGATGTACGACTTTTTGAAACACTTTGACCTACCTATAACGGTTATTGCTACAAAACTAGATAAAATTAAACGAGGTCAAAGAGCCAAGCACTTACAGCGTATTATCGAAGTCTTAGAGCTTGAAGAAGAAGATACAGTCATTCCTTTCTCTGCCGAAACAGGCGAAGGAAAAGATGATGCGTGGAAAGCCATTTACGCACACTTAAAATAATTAGAACTGAACTGCCCCCCTTTCCTTAGTTGGTGAGGGGGTTCTTTTAATCAAAAAATTCCATTAAAAAACGCCTGATAATGGATCAGGCGTTACATAAAGACTGATAATTTACTTCTTTTTGAACAATAATATGTATAAACCAATCGCAATTAGAATCAGCGGCCAAAAGGTTTCGATGAAGTTTACAACAACCGTAACCCAGTAAAACCATTCAGGCTTATTGGATACAAACATGGCGAATAATGCAATAATGACTAAAATGAGTCCCGGAAACAGGCCATGTTTGGTTTTTTGGTACCGTAATAGAAAGGCAATTCCGATGATTAAAGGGTACATCCCCCAGTGTTGAAGCCAAAAACTATAGGTTTGCATGCCATGGAAATGGATACCTAAGCCCAACAGTATGGCTCCTATAAAGATGGTTTCATATTCATTGGCAATATAGCTATGTAGAAGTAGGGCGACACCAATGATCATCAAAATGGTTGTCCAAGAGTAAAAATTCGTAATAATTGGGATTTCGAGTTCTTTCAACATGAAATATGCACCAATTCCGATCAGTAAAATGCCAGTAAAGGTGTGTTGTTTTTTCAAAAGAGGGCCTCCTATCCTGCTGTAATGAAAGCGGTGTTCTTGATTGTAATGGTACGTTATGTTAAGGTACTAACGGTATTATTTATAAGGATAGATCAATATACATTTAGCTATATCGTATCATAACGTTTCAATAACTGTTCACATTTTTTATAAAAAAGGGCTACGTTCCCATGTTATAATGAAACAAGATGATAAAAAAGAACGAAGGTTTAAGTTTGTTGGGGGTGTGAAGTTGTGCATGTATTAGTTGTAGGTGTAAATTATAAAACGGCCCCTGTTGAAATTCGTGAAAAGCTTACATTTTCTGAGAATGATGTGACGGAAGCTATGAAATCCCTCAACCATCAGAAAAGTGTGCTAGAAAATGTAATTATTTCAACCTGTAATCGAACAGAAATCTATGCTGTTGTCGATCAACTTCATACAGGTCGTTATTACATTAAGCAGTTCTTAGCTGATTGGTTCCAGATTGATAAAGCAGAATTCTCTCCATTCCTATCTATGTATGAAGCGGATGGAGCTATAGAGCATTTATTTAGAGTCACATGTGGCCTTGATTCTATGGTCATTGGAGAAACGCAAATTCTTGGCCAAATGAAGCAGTCTTTCTTACAGGCTCAAGAAGCGAATACGACAGGCACAATGTTTAATCAACTATTTAAGCAAGCGGTGACGTTAGCAAAACGTTCCCATAAAGAAACAGAAATCGGTGAAAATGCGGTTTCTGTAAGTTATGCTGCCGTGGAACTTTCCAAAAAGATTTTTGGCGATCTGTTAAATAAACATGTTGTCATTCTTGGTGCAGGAAAAATGGGTGAGCTTGCAGCGAAAAACTTACACGGTTCTGGTGTGAAGAAAGTAACGGTTGTGAACCGTACTTATGAAAAAGCGCAAGAGCTTGCTGCTCAGTTTAATGGACAGGCTAAATCGATGCAAGATTTAAATGATACATTAGAAACAGCTGATATTCTTATTAGTTCAACCGGAGCAAGTGATTATGTGATTACGAAAGAATCCTTGCAATCTGTGCATAAAAAGCGTAAAGGACGTCCGCTTTTCCTTGTTGATATTGCGGTTCCACGTGATCTTGATCCATCACTTGATGACCTTGATTCTGTATTCTTATATGATATCGATGACTTACAAGGGATTGTGGATGCAAACCTTGAAGCTCGTAAAGAAGCAGCTGAGGCCATTGAATTGATGATTGAAGCAGAAGTTGTAACGTTTAAAGAGTGGTTACAAACGATTGGTGTCGTGCCAGTTATATCAGCACTTCGCAATAAAGCGCTCAATATTCAGTCTGAAACCATGGAAAGCATTGAACGAAAAATGCCAGACTTAACTGAGCGTGAAAAGAAAGTACTGAATAAACACACGAAGAGTATTATCAATCAAATGCTTAAGCAACCTATTCTTCAAGCGAAAGAATATGCAGCTGATCCAAACGCTGAACAACAATTAGAGATGTTTAAACAGATCTTTGGTATTGAAGAAGAGGTTCAACAAGAACTGCAAAAACAACAAGCGAAAAGTCAAAAAGCCATCCTGGAGAGCGATGGGAAATTATCCTTTCAGACTGCTCCGAACGTAACTAATTAAAAGGGGAATTTCCTTTATGTTCGAATTAAAATGGCTTTATGAACTCATCATTATGGTTTATTGCTTAAGTTTGATCGGGTATTTTATAGATTTTATTCAAAATAACCGGAAGGCCAACCGCGTTGCCTTCTGGTTACTTTCTATGGTTTGGGTTCTACAAACCTTTTTTTTATTGAGCCAGATGCTTTTGAATTCGAATTTTCCAATAGCCACAATCTATGATGGACTTTATTTTTACTCATGGATTCTCGTAACATTTTCACTAGTCATCAACCGTTTGTTTCGCGTGGATTTCTTTGTGTTCTTCACGAATGTCTTAGGATTCTTTATGATGATGCTACACATCTTTTCGCGGGCGCAGCACGATGCAACAGAACAGGCGCTTCGACTTGTGAGTGAGTTACTTGTAACCCATATCACCCTAGCCATCGTATCCTATGGTTTCTTCACATTCTCTTGTATTTTTTCGGTGATGTATTTACTACAATATCGTTTATTAAAAGAGAAAAAATGGAGCAAACGTTTAATGCGATTAGGGGATTTAGGACAACTAGATGGATTATCGTATATCGCTGTGGTACTTGGAGTCCCCTTACTTCTCATTGCAATATTATTAGGTTTTGTATGGGGATATGTTTCAGGAGATACGGTGTATATCATTGATTCAAAAACAGTTGGTTCCATTATTGTTTTAATGGTGTACTTAGTTTATTTATTTATGCGTGTTGTGAAAGGGTATCAAGGAAGAACAATGGCCCTTTATAACACCGGCGCATTTCTATTTTTACTCGTAAATTTCTTTTTATTTGGCACATTGTCAAACTTTCACTTTCTATAAAGGTCAGGAGGCACTCCGATGCGCAAAATTGTCGTAGGTACAAGAAAAAGTCAACTAGCATTAACTCAAACCAATTGGGTTATCGAGCAAATGAAAAGCATTGCTCCTTCATATGAATTTGAAGTAAAAAAAATCGTAACAAAAGGTGATAAGATTCTTGATGTCACGCTCTCTAAAGTAGGCGGAAAAGGATTATTCGTAAAAGAAATAGAACAAGCCATGTTTGATAAAGAAATTGATATGGCTGTTCACAGCATGAAAGACATGCCTGCTGAAACACCTGAAGGTCTAACAATAGGGTGTATTCCTATTCGCGAAGACCATCGTGACGCATATATTGCAAATGATAATGTACTGCTTAAAGATCTGCCAAATGGTGCAATTGTCGGAACGTCCAGTCTACGCCGTGGCTCGCAAATTAAAGCAACACGCCCTGACCTTGAAATTAAATGGATTCGCGGGAATATTGACACACGTCTTCGCAAGTTAAAGGAAGAAGACTATGACGCGATTATCCTTGCGACAGCTGGTCTAAAACGTATGGGTTGGTCAGATGATGTCATCACCGAATATTTAGAACCTAATGTATGTGTGCCAGCCGTTGGACAAGGTGCGCTTGCGATCGAATGTCGTGAGGATGATAGTGAATTACGTGATCTTCTTAATGAACTGAATCATGAGTACACGTATCGTACTGTGATTGCTGAGCGTACATTCTTAGATCTATTAAATGGTGGTTGTCAGGTACCGATCGGTGGATATGCTTATCTTGATGGGGATGAAATTGTCCTTACAGCTATGGTAGGTACATCAGATGGAACTACGATCTTAACCGAGCAGGTACGTGGTACAGATTCTGTAGAAGTTGGCCGTGAAGCCGCGAATCTGATCATTGATCGTGGCGGTGCTAAGATCATTGAAGAAGCTAAAGAGGAGCTTGACCAATAATGCTTCCGCTAGAGGGAATGCGAATACTTGTGACCCGTGAATCACAACAAGCGAAGCCCTTTACAGATATGATTACCCAGCGAGGCGGAATTTCTATTGAAATTCCGCTTCTTGTGTTTCAACGATCCAATGATCTGACAACCAAACGAAAACTGGAACAAGTTTATGGTTATGAATGGATAGTGTTTACTAGTTCTAATGGAATTCGATATTTTTTTGATTGGCTAGAGGAACTAGGAATAGACCAATCATGTTTAAGTCAAAAACGATTTGCTGTTGTGGGCGATAAAACAGCTCAATCGCTTTTACAGTATGGCTTTTCAGCGGATTTCGTTCCTGAAACATATACTGGAAAGCAACTAGGTGAATCCTTCTCAGAAATGGCTAAAAAGTCTACTTCTCTCTTAATAGTTCAAGGGAACCTTTCCAAACAAACGGCAGCCCATGAATTAAAGGATAAGGGTCATAGAGTGGAAACAGTCACTGTGTATGAAACGCATGTAAATGTTAAAATAAAAGATGGATTGCAAGAGGAACTCACATCTCATTCACTAGATGTTTTGACATTTACCAGTCCTTCGACAGTTCGGGCTTTTTGTTCTCTTGGAGAAGGTGCCATAACGGATGATACACTGTCTAAGCCATGTCTATGTATAGGTCCTACAACAGAGCAAGAAGCAAAAGCATATGGTTTTAACCGTGTAATCATTCCACACACGTTTTCTATCGAAGGAATGATAGAAGCATTGGAAGCTTATCAAAAACGTCACAATGAGGGTTAAATCCCCCCTTAGAAAGGATAAGATACATATGAAAGATCTACAATTTCAAAGACATCGCAGATTACGTACTACAGAATCTATGAGAGCACTTGTACGCGAAACACATCTGCAAACACAAGATTTAATCTATCCGATTTTCGTGGTAGAAGGTGAAGGAATTAAAAAAGAAGTACAATCAATGCCGGGAGTTTACCACCTTTCGCTTGACTATCTAACTGAAGAAATGAAAGAAGTACGCGGTCTAGGCATTCGTTCAGTTATTGTGTTCGGTGTACCAAAAGAAAAAGACGAGGTTGGATCTCAAGCCTATTGTGAGACAGGCATTGTTCAACAAGCCATTCGTCAAATTAAGCAGGATGTGCCAGATCTAACGGTTGTTGCTGATACGTGCTTATGTCAGTACACAGATCATGGACATTGTGGAGTGGTACGTGATGGTGAGATCGTAAATGATGAATCTTTAACACTGCTTGCACAAACAGCTGTAAGCCAAGCGAAAGCTGGTGCAGATATCATTGCCCCTTCTAATATGATGGATGGTTTTGTGGCAGCGATTCGTAAGGGGTTAGATGAAGCAGGGTTTGTAAATACACCAATCATGTCCTACGCAGTGAAGTTTGCATCTGCCTTTTATGGCCCGTTCCGTGATGCAGCGCATAGCTCACCTCAATTTGGGGATCGCCGTGCTTATCAAATGGACCCTGCAAACCGTTTAGAAGCTATTCGAGAAGCGCAATCTGATGAGGAAGAAGGAGCGGATTTCCTAATCGTAAAACCGGGTCTTTCTTATATGGATATTATGCGTGAACTGAAAGATCGTTTTCCACTTCCAATCGTTGCTTATAACGTAAGTGGTGAATATTCCATGATTAAAGCAGCTGCACAAAATGGCTGGGTGAACGAAGAAGAAATCGTTCTTGAAAAGCTAACATCCATGAAGCGTGCTGGAGCTGACTTAATCATTACGTACTTTGCAAAAGATGTAGCTAAATATTTATCTCAACAATAAAGGAGTGGTAATGTGCGCGAATTCAAACAATCTCAAGAAGCATTTCAGGAAGCAGTTCAATATATGCCGGGTGGGGTGAACTCCCCCGCACGTGCCTTTAAATCAGTAGAAATGGATCCACTTTTTATGGAGAGCGGCAAAGGATCTAAAATCTATGATATTGATGGCAATGAGTATATTGATTATGTGCTAAGCTTTGGCCCACTTATTTTAGGTCATGCTGATGATCAAGTAGTAAGTCGTTTAAATGAAGTGGCTGCAAAAGGAACAAGTTTTGGTGCGCCAACCAAGCTTGAAAATGATCTAGCAAAGCTTGTTATTGATCGCGTGCCATCAATTGAAATGGTTCGCATGGTAAACTCGGGTACAGAAGCAACTATGAGTGCTTTACGCTTAGCTCGTGGATATACAGGGAAAAACAAAATCATTAAATTCGAAGGGAACTACCATGGCCATGGTGACTCGCTTTTAATTAAGGCAGGTTCAGGAGTAGCAACATTAGGGCTGCCAGATTCTCCTGGAGTTCCTGAAGGTATTGCCAAAAACACGATTACAGTACCTTACAATGACCTTGAGAGCATTCGCTACGCTTTTGAAGAGTACGGTGATGATATTGCAGGTGTAATTGTTGAGCCTGTTTCAGGAAACATGGGTGTTGTTCCTCCGAACGATAATTTCTTACCTGAACTTCGTAAGATTACAGAGGAGCATAAATCTCTATTAATTTTTGATGAGGTTATGACAGGTTTCCGTGTTGACTACAATAGTGCACAAGGCTTTTATGGTGTAACACCTGACTTGACTTGTCTTGGGAAAGTCATTGGTGGTGGTCTTCCTGTTGGAGCTTACGGTGGTAAAAAAGAAATTATGGAGATGATTGCTCCAACTGGACCGATTTATCAAGCAGGTACACTTTCTGGTAACCCACTTGCTATGGCTGCGGGGTATGAGACGTTAAGCGCTCTTACACCAGAATCCTATGATGAAATTAACCGTAAAGTCGATCGTTTAGTAGAAGGCTTCACACAAGCGGCAGTGGACAACAGTATTCCATTAACCGTAAACCGTGCTGGTTCAATGGTTGCGTTCTTCTTCACAAGTGAAGGGGTTTATAACTACGATACTGCGAAACAAGCTGATACCGACCTCTTTGCGAAGTTTTATCAGGAAATGATTCAAGAAGGCATCTACTTGCCACCAGCTCAATTTGAAGGGTTATTCTTATCTACGAAGCACACAGATGAGGATATCGAAAAAACGATCGAAGCTGCTCAAAAAGCATTTGCTCGAATTGCGAAATAGCTATTTAACGCCTAGGGACTTCCTGGGCGTTTTTTTATACTTATTCCACAGAAGCCCCCTATTGTGGAAGACTTGGAATCGAGATAATGTGCGTATGGTTCCGTTGCTTTTGTGCAGATCGGCGGGCTGTGGAACGGGTTGCTTTCCCCGGAAGACCGATCGAGCTTCCTCGTCACTTCGTTCCTGCGGGATCTCGCTCGCCCTTTCTACCGGAGGAGTCAACCCGTTCCACAGCCCACCTTTGCCGAATGGTGACTAACGGAACCGCCGTAGTTCAGGGAGAGGATGTTCTGATTCCAGGTAGTATAAGCCTATCATGACAAGGGTCTGAGCAACTTCTCTGAATATGATTTCCAAGCAATATGAGGTGGGAAAGCTGAATTATGGTCCGTTAGTCTCCATAATCGCGTGGAGGGAAGGAAACGGCAAACTGTCGTGGTAACAAAGGGAAGACGAGACCCCGCAGGAACGAGGAGGCTATACAATGGAGGTTCTACTAAAACCGCCACATCATGTGGCAACGTAGAACTACCCCACGTCGTGTGGGGCAACAACAGGCTTGCCGTTTCACTGACCGCAACAATTTATTCAACAGCAACGGACTCCTCTCAGTTTCAAGTCTTCAACAATCCTACCAGTTTGCTGAATAACTTCTATTTTTTCCACAATCCCTAAAGCCTAAAAAAGAAGCCCTCACCTGTTCAATAGTCATAAATGGACTTCCTCCCTCATATAGTTGTAAGGACATAAAAGATCGAAAGGTCCTGTATGGAATTGAAAGGAGGAAAAGGATTTGACATACGATGATCAGAATGTATTTTCGTTTCATTTGAATGAGTCCCTTTGGTTTAAAAGAGGACAGGAAGTTGACGAATTCATGGGCATTTCGTTAGAACCTGATATTGCAATTCAGGAAAATGATGATACTGTGTCCATTCGTGGTGTCATTGAATTAGCAGGTGAATATTTTCAATCAGAAAGCGCTGAAGGTGAAAGTGATGAAGAAGCTCAAGTGCTTTCCTTACGTGATCATGCATCAAAACGTACGATCGAAAATATTGATACGCATGAAGATGGGGTGAGCGAGTTTTATCATCGTTTCCCGGTCGAAGTATCCATTCCGAAACACCGTATTCAATCGTTAGAAGACGTAACGGTAAGTATCGACTCTTTTGACTATGAGTTACCTGAACAAGGGCACCTGAAGCTCAATGCAACTGTAGCCATTCATGGAGTGCAAGAAGAGCGTTCGTTTGAGAATTCACAGGTAGAAGAACGTGATTCTGCAACAGAACAGGCTGATGAATTAGAAGAAAGCTTTTCGATCGACCAAAAGTTTGTAGAACCTGTTCAAGAAACAACGCAGGAAACTTCTGATACAGCAGAAGAGGATGAAGAAGGTCGCTGGAACTTTAAAAAGAAATCTCAATCCTTTGCTGAATTCTTTGGTCATGAGCAAGAAGAAGATCAGGATGATGAAGAGGAGTCATCAGATTATTACGAGGAAGATGAAAGTCGAGATGAGATAGAGGTTAAGGAACAACAGAGCGCCTCGGATTCTGATGATGAAGAAGCACCAGATGCTCGCTACCTAACCTCAATGTTCCAAAGAGAAGAAGAGCCTTATGCAAAAATGAAGATGTGTATTGTACAAGAGCAAGATACTCTTGGCACAATCGCCCAAAGATATAAGGTACCGCCAACGCATCTAAGTAGAGTGAATAAACTAGGCGATGAAGATATCTCAGCTGGCCAAATTTTATATATCCCGACGAAACAATAAGTATGATAAGCGAGAAAGGGATCCTTTCTCGCTTTTTCAATTAGGAGGGCAGTGTTAATGAAAGATGTCCTGAAAGAGGTGTTAGCTTACTACGGTTTGAGTATGTTAGATTATGAAGCTTACACTTCTAGAGTATATAAAGTTCGAACACACTATGGAGATGTTGCGGTTAAGCATTCTCGTTTGACGGATGAAACTGTCTATAATTGGCTTGAAGTGTATGAGCAAGCTAAAAATCATAGAATACAATCTTTTATTCCTCTATATATGACGTCAGAAAAGCAACTATTTGTCCGAAACAAAACGGGGATTTATTATGCGATGCCTTGGATTGATACACCTCATCGTGATACGCCTCCGTATCCTTTCGAGGCTTTATACTCAACAATGGGGGAGATCCATAGGCGTACATCTCATACTGAAACGGTAAAAAGAGAAGACTTTGAACCTTTTATCGAACACCAAAAAATGCAATTAGAGGGTTGGCGTGAACGCCTAGAGGATGCTGTTACACAGTTTGAAAAACGTCATTATATGCCACCCTTCGAACTCCAGATTTGCACGCATTTTCGTAATGTCATGTATGCTTTTCAAAAAAGTGCAGAGTGGTGCGACCGATTTTTAGATGATATTGAGGAAGATAAAACGTTCCGACATGCTTTAAGTCATAATCAACTTAAGCCGACTCATTTTTTGTATGATGACAATCAACCTTATGTCTTAAATTGGGAACGTGCTTCGATTAATCATCCGATGCATGACCTAACTACTTATTTTTGGCAAGTCATGCGCTATCATGACGCGCCAATTGAGCAAATAACATCTACGTTCTCGTCTTATGAAGACCAGTTTTCCTTAAAGAATAGTGAACGTAGTTTGCTGGCTATCTATTTGCTTCAACCTGATCATTATATGGAGCAAATTGAGCGATATGTAAATGGTGCCCGAGAAGATGGGCAACCGTTTCGTGTACAGAAACTTGAGCGGTCTTATTTTGTATTAAATAATGCACTACAAATTGAAGAACAGCTCGAGCAAACACGTACGTACATTCAACAAGAACAGGAAGAAAGCTAAATCCATTCGAGTTGAAAAGCGATAAGCAGTCCAACTAATATGCCGAGTAAGAACACATCAAATGTGGTTGGGAATAATAAAGTTCGAATGATTTGAAAGATCAATATTGGTAACGTACACTTTTCGATAACAAACAGCCAGTGACGACACCAGGGTGGAAGTTTATAGCGATAAAACCGTCCCATAGAAGCTACCCCTCCCGTTTTCATACGTAAAAAGCATAAAAATAACGTATTTTTTATTATCATATGCAAAGAATGAGCCCAATGGTGAAAAAGTTTCGCAAAAAGATTGACTTCTAACAGGGAAAGTGGATAAAATAACAAGTACAAATCGATATCTAAATGCCGTGAAGGGGAAGAGTATGAGGATCAATCCTTAAAGAGAGGGAGCCATTTGGTGAGAGGTTCCTAGGCACTTGAACTCAGAATGTCGCCCCAGATGCAGTTTCTTTGAACCGAAGTAGAAGAAACCGGAGTCCATCCGTTAACGTATGAAGTGTACAGACAAGACGTATGTCGTTTGTAAATAAAGGTGGTACCGCGAATCCTTTTCGTCCTTTTTCTAGGATGAAAAGGATTTTTTTATTGTCTACAAAGTGTAGATCCACTTCCCTTCATGGCCGAAAATAAGGAGGCAAAAACATGGAACAAAATGAAGTTTCCCTGCCAACGAAGTATGACCCGAATGCCATTGAGCAAGGTCGTTATCAGAAATGGGTAGAGGGCAAGTTTTTTGAAGCGAAAAATGACAAGAGTAAAGAGCCATTTACAGTAGTAATTCCACCGCCAAACGTAACAGGTAAGTTGCACCTTGGTCACGCTTGGGATACAACGCTACAAGACATCATCACGCGTACGAAGCGCATGCAAGGTTATGATGTTTTATGGTTACCGGGAATGGACCACGCAGGGATTGCAACGCAGGCGAAGGTTGATGCAAAACTTCGTGAACAAGGTGTATCTCGTCATGACCTTGGTCGCGAGAAATTCCTGGAGAAGTCTTGGGAATGGAAGGATGAATACGCATCTTTCATTCATAAGCAATGGGAAAAGCTTGGTTTAGGTGTAGATTACTCACGTGAACGCTTTACGCTTGATAATGGTTTATCTGAAGCAGTTAAAGAAGTATTCGTAAACCTTTATGAAAAAGGCTTAATTTATCGTGGTGAATATATTATCAACTGGGATCCAGCGACGAAAACGGCGTTATCTGACATCGAAGTTGAATACGAAGATGTTCAAGGTCACTTCTATCACATGAAGTATCCGTTAAAAGACGGTAGTGGTCATATTGAAATTGCAACTACACGTCCGGAAACGATGCTTGGTGATACGGCTGTAGCGGTTCACCCTGAAGATGAGCGTTATAAAGATCTTATCGGTAAAACCGTTGTTCTCCCTATCGTAGGTCGTGAAATCGAAATCGTAGCTGATGACTATGTAGATATGGAATTCGGAAGCGGTGCTGTTAAAATTACACCAGCTCACGATCCAAACGACTTTGAAATTGGAAACCGTCATAATAAAGAACGTGTTCTTATTATGAACGAAGATGGTTCGATGAATGAAAATGCAGGTAAATATCAAGGTATGGACCGTTTTGAGTGCCGTAAGCAGCTTGTTCGCGATCTTCAAGAGGAAGGTATCCTATTCAAAATTGAAGAGCACCTGCACTCTGTAGGACACTCTGAGCGTAGCGGAGCTGTTGTAGAACCTTATCTATCCACTCAGTGGTTCGTTAAGATGCAACCTCTAGCAGACGAAGCGATCGCCTTACAAAATGGAGACGATAAAGTTCAATTCGTCCCAGATCGTTTTGAGAAGCCGTACCTTCACTGGATGGAAAACACGCGTGACTGGTGTATTTCTCGTCAATTGTGGTGGGGCCATCGTATTCCTGCTTGGTATCACAAAGAAACCGGCGAGCTTCATGTAGGAAAAGAAGAGCCAACTGACATTGAAAACTGGTATCAAGATGAAGACGTTTTAGATACGTGGTTCTCATCTGCATTATGGCCGTTCTCTACAATGGGTTGGCCTGATGAAAATGCGGAAGACTATAAGCGTTACTTCCCAACAGACGTACTTGTAACAGGTTACGATATCATTGGATTCTGGGTATCACGTATGATCTTCCAATCCCTAGAGTTCACAGGTCGTCGTCCATTTAAAGACGTATTAATTCACGGTCTTGTACGTGATGCTGAAGGACGCAAGATGAGTAAGTCTCTTGGTAACGGTGTTGACCCGATGGATGTGATCGACAAATACGGAGCTGATTCCTTACGTTATTTCTTATCAACTGGATCAACACCAGGTCAGGACCTTCGTTTCCAGTGGGAGAAAGTTGAAGCAACTTGGAACTTCGCCAACAAGATCTGGAACGCATCTCGTTTCGCATTAATGAACATGGATAACCTTCAGTATGATGAGATTGATCTGACAGGTGAAAAATCCATCGCAGACCAGTGGATCTTAACTCGCTTGAACGAAACCATTGATCATGTAACGAAAAACATTGATAAATACGAATTTGGTGAAGCGGGTCGTCATCTATACAACTTTATCTGGGATGACTTCTGTGACTGGTATATTGAAATGGCGAAGCTACCACTTTACGGTGAAGATGAAGCGAAGAAGAAAACAACTCGTTCGATCTTAGCTTATGTGTTAGACAACACAATGCGTATGCTTCATCCATTTATGCCATTCATTACAGAGGAAATCTGGCAGGCGCTACCGACAAAAGGTGAATCCATCACAACAGCATCCTGGCCACAGGTTCGTGATGATTTCCACAACGAGCAGGCTTCAGAAGAAATGAAACGCCTCGTTTCCATTATTCGTTCTGTTCGTAATATCCGTGCAGAAGTGGATACGCCAATGTCTAAAGAAATTCAGCTTATGATTAAAACTTCTGACGAAACGGTTGCTGCGGAACTGGAGAAGAACCGCAACTATCTTGATCGTTTTTGTAACCCAAGCGAGCTAACGATTGGTAAAGACGTTCAAGCTCCTGAAAAAGCAATGTCAGCTGTTGTAACTGGTGCAGAGCTTTATCTTCCATTAGAAGGTCTTATTGATATTGAAGAAGAGATTGCTCGTCTTCAAAATGAATGGGAAAAGTGGAACAAGGAAGTAGAACGTGTGCAGAAGAAACTTTCAAACGAGAAGTTTGTTGATAAAGCACCAGAGCACATCGTTCAAGAAGAGCGGGACAAAGAAAAAGATTACCTTGATAAACGTGAAAAAGTAGAAGCACGTATTCAAGAGATGAAATCTTAAAAAGTACAAAAACCGTTTAGCCTTCTTTGAGGCTAAACGGTTTTTATTTTGCTAGAAATATATGAGACGTATAACTCTAAAATATTGATTGAGCTCTCTTGATATAAGGTTCTGCTGCCTACAACATCCTCAATCTCATTCAATAATAGATGGTTCTCCTCATCGAATAGAAAATCAATTCCTACCATTCCGAATTCAAAAGGCTCTATAACTTTATGTGCAAGTTCCCTTTCCTGTTCGGAGAGTTCATACAACGATGCTGAACCCCCAAGGGTGTAGTTAGCTTTGAATTCATTCTTATTCTGCCTGAGTATGGCACCGACAATTTTGTTACCAACGACGAAGACTCGTAAATCTTTTCCTAACTTTGAGGCTGGTTTTTGAATGACAAGATCTTGTTGAGGTTCAAATGAAAGTTCCTGAACTTCATCTTCGTCATTAACCCAATACACGTTCTTCCCCCCTCTTCCATGGACTTCTTTAGCAATGAGAGGGAAGGAAAAAGGGATGGAAGATAAAGCTTCTCCTTTTAGAAAGAGCGTATCAACCATTGGCACCCCTTGTTGGGCTAAGAATTGATGAGTTTTGGCTTTATCATTACAGATTCGTGCAACATCAGAAGAGTTAAAGCAAGGAACACCTAAACATTCAAGCTGTTCAGTAAAAAGTGGATCGATCGTCCGAACTACAGCAAAATCCGGAAGTTCTGTTCTCTGTCCTTCTATCCAACAGACTAATTGATGTTCCTGAACACCAATATGGAAGGCTTCTCTGAGTTTTAATTGGAGAATGATTCCCTGCTTTCGCGCTTCCTCAATAAACATATCAATAAATGAACGGTTACGCTCAGCCTCTTCCTTTATATATATCAACCAACCCGTTTTACTCATTTGATTCGTCTTCCTTTCGATCAAACCATTCTATGATATAGTTGATCATGTCATCTGCAACATTCACACCTGTACAGTTGTAAATGTTACGGATATGAGCGTTACCATTGATCTCACATACAATAGGTTCGTCATTTGGCCCAAATAACAAGTCGACTCCAGCAAAATCAGCTCCAATTGCTTGGCTCGCTTTAATGGCCAAGTTTTTTTCTTTTTTAGATGGTTCATAAGGCTTCATATGACCACCAGCACTCACGTTTGCTCGAAAATCGTTTTCGGCATATCTAAGCATGGAAGTAATCACCTGATTTCCGACTACATTTAAGCGAACGTCACGTCCGTAGCTGGATGATATAAATTCTTGAAATAGAAACGGCTTTCCTTGTATTTCTTTAAGTTTATCGAACATGTTTTCATTACTATGTATCAAATACACCTGCTCACCAAACGAACCATATGCTTCTTTTATAATCATCGGAAAGCCAATTTGTTCAGATACATTTTGAAAACGCTCTGTATCGATTTCTTTTGTACCAGGGAAAATCTTAGGCCCTAGAATTGTCTTAGGAATTGGAATACTGTGTTGAGCTAAAAGTTGATACATCAAACCTTTATGATCACATGCCTCTATAGCAAAAGAAGAGTTAAATACAGGAACACTCATCTGCTCAAATTGACGAGCGAGAAGAATGTCCTTGTCTCCAAACACAACAAAATCGGGTAGGGTATCTTTATCTACGATCTCATTCCTTGCAGTTCCCAACAAAGAAAGTAAGTGATGGTTTGGATAAACTTCCATCTTAATTTCCTTTTTTGAAGCGGCATCGCTTATCCAATTTGCATAATCTAAAAACTTATCTCCTGGTAAGTGGCCATTATAAACAATCCATCCAGTTAACATAAAAAACATCCTTTTAATATTAGTAATCCCATCCATTTTAGGAATATCATTTATTATATTCAGTATTTGTTCTATAGTAAGAAAAGAAACATATGAGGAGGCTCCAGAGATGTTCTCATCAATTCAAGAGGCTCAAACATTTATTCAAAGTCGAAAAAACTTAGGAATTCGCCCAGGCTTAAATAGAATGGAAACGATGCTTGAAAAATTTCAACATCCAGAGCAGGCTTTAAAAGCTATCCATATTGCAGGTACGAACGGAAAAGGTTCCACCTTAACGTATATAAAGCAAGTGCTTATGGACGATGGTTTCCAAGTAGGTAGCTTCGTATCCCCATCTATGGGAGACATCCAAGAACATATATTTATTCAAAATAATCCAATTCCAGATGAAGATTTTGTAGAAATCGTAAATGAGCTCTATCCTATTGTAGAAGAAATGGATCAAGAAGAAAATGGACCAACCGAGTTTGAACTGATGGTTATGATCGCTATTTTATATTTAAAGGACCAAACAGACATTGTACTCGTTGAAGCGGGAATGGGAGGAAGAGAAGATTCCACAAACATCCTTATCCCCATCTTAAGTATTATAACAAACGTAGGATATGACCATATGCGTTTTCTTGGGGATACCCTTTCTGAGATTGCGAAGCAAAAGGCAGGTATTATAAAAGAGGGAGTACCTGTTGTGTCAGGGGTTATACAGCCGGAGGCGAAACAAGTGATTCAAACAGTGGCTAACGAAAATAAAGCCCCGTTATTCTGTTTAGGACATGAGTTCGATATCTCTTTATCTACATATACAAGTGAGGCTCGAATAATAGAAAAGGTAGAACTCGGTATGAGAGGGACACATCAATCCAGAAATGGGGCGATAGCTATAAAAGCTATTGAACTGCTTCTTGAAGATTTTGATAAGAAGAAAGTAAAAGGAAGTTTAGCAAAAGCGAGCTTGCCAGGTCGTTTTGAAAAAATACACGATCAACCAACGATTGTAGTAGATGGTGCACACAATTTGGAAGGTATCCATGCATGTATGGATACAGCCAATGCTTTGTATCCAGATAAAAAGAAGCAAGTGTTATTTGCGGCATTTAAGGATAAACCAGTGGAGCAGATGATGGAATATGTGAATCAGCATGCTGATACGATCACGTTAACAAGTTTTGATCATCCCCGATCTGCTAGTGTACAAGACTTGAAGGCTCAATTCGGCCGTAAAAATTTTTCTATAACGGATGATTGGAAAGAATTCATTGGAAATTATGTCGAATTAAATCATCAAGAAATTTTATTAATAACAGGATCATTACAATTTATTTCTGAAATCCGACAATTTATGAGTCTTTACGACTAATATACTTTTTTTGATTAAACTATATGGCGTATGTTCGTCAAAACTCGAAATATGTAGCTATTTCTCTTATTTATGCAAGATTTAGAGGTGGTGAATTTTTTGAAAATATAGGATTTATGTGCTATGCTATTAGTATTATTTAAAATTGAATATTCTGTATAATTTAAAATAGAATTCTCATAGAATATCAATAATCGTTAAGTTAAAGCATTGTATTGGAAGATTTTTATAGGGAGATGCTTGCAAATGATTTCTAAGCAGAAGGTAGTTGGGATATGGGGCGTATGGGCGTTATTGTACCCTACCACGCTGATAATGATTTACAATGTTTTTCCTTCACCAACTTTTGATAGTAATTGGTTTGATTTGATCTCATTTGCTGTACTTATGAGTATTGTGGCAATGTTACCGATTATTGTTAACGATACTCCTGTTTTCTTCATTCATGGTATATCAATTGCTGTATTCCTGTATTACGGTTTGTTTACCGAAATGATTTTGACTCAACTTGCCTATGTCATGTTAATTATGAAGATAAGATTACCCAAAACCTTGCTATATAAGATTCCCTTAAACCTTGTAATGTTTTTAACCATATCTATATTAAGTGCCTTAGTTTACTATATCTTGGATGGTGAACATGGCCAAATGGCTATGAATTCACCTAGAGATGCAATCCCTATCACGGGTTATGTTGTCTCTTACTTTTTAACAAATCAGATTCTATTAAGTTTAATAAGAAAATACATAGTGGGAGAACCTCAGAAGTTCTTTAACAAAGGATTTTTGTGGGACTTTTATAATACACTGTTTGTAATACCAATCGGGTTCGTGCTTTATATTCTCTACGTAGAGATTGGTACACAAGCCATTTATTATGTAGGTGTACCATTTGTAAGTTTATCGCTTATTTTAATGTTGTACTATTCTAGTAGACGCATTAATGGATATTTACAAAAAACGAGTGAGATCGGACACGAGCTAACGGGAAAATTAGAGGCCGATGAGGTGTTAGATCGATTTGTTGAGAGGATTTCAAGCTTATTAGATGTCGACTATGCCTACGTATATGATGTAAATCGTGATGATCCAAATCATGAATACCTTAAATTAATTCGGTTTTATGACTCCGAACATCACGAAAATTTACCTAAGGTTACTCTTAACAAGTTTGAATCCGTAAGCGGTAAAGTTTGGGGAAATGCTCAAGGGCTTCACTATAGATCGAGAAAACAGTGGTCGAAATCCAAGTCGAGTGGTCAAGCATCTTTTATACCTGAGGATGTAGAAAGCGTTATATCCATTCCAATCGAACGGGATGGGCGTGTTGTGGGGGTACTTACGTTAGCCTCAAAAAAGAAGCGAGCATATGAAAAATACCAGTATATGATCGCAGATATCTTAACAAATTATTTAGCGGTAGCATTGTTAAACGCAAGAAACTATGAGGAAACTAAACGAAAAAGTGAGATTTGCCCACTTACGAAATTGTATAACTATCGTTACTTTGAAAATCATCTAGAAAACTATTTCAATGAATTAAATAAACAGAATCGAGAAGAACACATCTCAATTGTTCTAATTGATTTAGATCATTTTAAACAGGTCAATGACATGTATGGTCATGAAAGTGGAAATGAAGCGTTATGTGAATTAGCAGAACGGTTAATCAATATAATCGATGATAAAGGAACTGTGGCGCGCTATGGAGGAGAGGAGTTCGTCATTTTACTTCCAAATGTAAATCAAGAACATGCTTATCACATCGCAGAAAATGTGAGAAGAAAGATCGCAAATGAACCATTTATTCTTTCTGAGCACATAATGGATGATAGTGAACCGGTTAAGGTGAATTTAACTGCCAGCTTAGGAACCGCGACTTATCCAGAAGATTGCGAAGATCCAAGAGAACTTGTTCGTCACGCAGACCGTGCCATGTACATGGGTGCCAAACGAAAAGGACGTAATAAAGTAGCAGCATATGAAAAGTAGAAACGGCTGAGTGAATGCTCAGCCGTTTTTAAATACTTCAACATGATATAATAGGTTTGAATCTACATAGGAGCGATACTATGAAACATTACTTCACAAATGAAAATGGCGGTGCATTAGTGTATGTGTTACTTATTATTTTTTCACTTGCTATATTTATGCCCGTTGTATTCTCACAATTGTCGCAAGATCGCTCTCAAGTGATAAGGTTAACGAATGAGGTACAAGTGAACCAAGTCTTAAACTCTGCCATGAATAGTTACTTAGAAAACAACGAGATTTTACAAAGCTTATGTAATAATGAAAACCTTTACTTACCTGATGGAGAAAAAGTTACTTTAAAAGTTACGACCCAGACGATGAGTGATATGGATCTGTCCTGTCAAACACGAAACCAAGCATATAAAGTAGTGATGAAAGCTTTTTCAGGAGACTACTCAGAATCCTTAACGCATATGGTGGTAAATAGTCGTCGTAAACTCCCACCTTGGATTTATGTTGAAGATCTGGGAAATGGGAAACATCTGATTTGTGGTTTTACACCAAAAGGGACAAACCAAATAACCTTTGATATAAGAGATGAAGGAGCTACCCAATGGGCTAGCTGGGATAGTGTTGCTTCATTTACAATGCTATCAGACTCTGATATTAGAAGTCGTCTAGAAGAGTCAGATATTGCAATATCAGAGAGTAATGAACAAGATGATCTCTTATCTGATTTAAAGCAATCATTTGGCAGTTATCTATTCTTCTTAAATTATCAATATGGTCAAAGTTATAACATTGAATATACCAATGCAAAAGGGGGAGTAGCATTTGGAGACTTCAAGCCCAATTTTAACTTTTATGCATTTACAAAGGAGTATTCAGCCACGAGCACCAAAATATTAGGAGCTACATCTAATTTTATTGATGGAGATAAAAGTGATCGTATGACATCTTATCTAAATGTTACTGCAGCAAATGGGAATGCTGTTATTCGTATAGGTCCTGATGGAGAAATTGAGTATAAAGAGATGAAAAATAGTATTGATCAGCCAGCTGATGAAACGCTTATAGTGACCAATAGTGTTGATTTTACAAATACAGATAAAGAAAACATTTCGTTATCTGCTGGTGAAGTAGTTATCCAAGATCTTGCTTCCCTTACAGTTGCTAATCAGAGTAATCCAACATTTAATATTACTTCAAAAACTGGCAATGTAGTGATACAAGGTTCTTTAAGGAATAATTCAACATCGAATAGTCAGGATAGCTTTACAGGAATTTCGATTCAATCTGCTCAGGATATTGATGCACGAGGAGCTAATTTGTTTGCAGAGAGAAGGATCGAGTTTAATGCAGTGGGAGAAATCTTTTTACAAAAAGCCACTTTAGAATATAGTAAAAATAAACCAGAGCTAATGCTGTATGCGGGTGAAGAAAAGGGGATTTACTTGCAAGATCTAAGTGTTATAGAATCAACAGATATATTTGATTATAGTGGTAATCCTTGTGGAATTTTAAAATCAGGTGATTTAGCTGGATCCGTAAATTTTGGAACTTGCCAATAAAATAAACCTCCTTCAATTAGGAGGTTTATTATAATTCACATTTAATGGTGTTACTGTCCAAGAAATTTCTTTTTCTTGATTGATTTTCTCTCCGTTAGTTCTAACACTAATATCATCTAAAATGAAGCGTAGGGTGAATCGGTTTGTAATTGGACTATCCTGTGATGGAGAAGCATTTATGACACTCATATCTTTTACATTTTGAAGTTTTTCAACAACAGTTTCATTTGAATAAGTTTTAATATTTGTGCAGGAAGAACATTTAGAAATTGTTAATTCGTTCACGGAACTATTAAATAATATACGAAAAGTAACCTCGTCTTGATTTTTAAACCTAAGTTCATTTGCATCCCAATAGTATACGGTTATGGGAGATGATAAGTTTCTTGATAACACTGTATTTAATAGATGATTTTGAGATCGATCCACTATTTCTTGTTCTTGATCTTGGACAAATTGAAATAAAAATATAAATACACTCATGGCTAAAGTGATTATAATCCCACCAATGGCGAGTCCTGCCAGTAACTCTACTAGCGTTACCCCTTTTTGATTTTGTAATTTCTTCAATTTGTTCCCTCCCATGAAACCGTAACCGTAATTTGCTTTGCATCACTTGAACCTGGTCTGTAAGCAATGCCTTGTAAGGAAACGTGGAGTTGTAGTTCAGGCAAATATGTATTGGGGATTGGGTCACCTGGATTTGTAGCAATTCTTGAGATTGTATAGCCATTCTCTTGTGTATAAGCAGATTGATTTAAAGGAGAGCTAAGTTGCCCAGCTTTAATTTCCTCAATCGTCGTTTGTAAATGCTTCTGTCCTATTTTCAAAGCTTCTTCTCGGTTTTTAGATTGTACACTTTGTACACTTGAAAAATTTATAAATGAGTAGACAACAATTGATATAATAGATAAAAGGAGCAAGGCTGCCAGTACCTCAACTAATGTAAAACCTTTCTGACTTTTCAATTTAACAAACTCCTTCTTACATTCGGTATTAATTGTTTACCAATTAAATGTAAAAGCTCCAAATCTTTTAAATCTAATTTCTTTATTATACAATAAATTAAAAATGAATATGTTAAAAGTCATAGACTAATAGAATGAGGTGAATAGATTGGAGAACATAATTTTTGCTAGCATCGGATTTTTAATCCTGCTTTCTGTAGTCTATTTTATGCCTCTAGGTATATCCATGAAAGGAAAAATCACCTTAGTTATAGCTGCATACGTTGTATCTTTAATTGGCCTATTATCTTTATCCTTATTTCAGTGGTGGTACATACTTATATTACTTATAACTTTATCTGGTTTATTGACAATACTATTACAGAGATCGGTTAAATCATCTAATATCTTTGAGGAAGACCATGATGAAGAGACTAACAAAAACATCTTAAGTCAAAATCAAATGGGGACACTCCAATCCCTGGATGATGTAAAAAGTGAAAAGCCCAATATCGATGAAGAAAGTTTTCAAAATGAAAATGCCATACTGGATTATGAGGATATTCAAGATACTCATGATTACGTTCATGAGTCTTCTGAATCAAGTCTAGAAGAAGAGGTTGATCAAGTTGAGGAACAAATTAGCAATATCCAATCTGGAACGATGACCGATCTGGAAGAAGAAGTATCCCTAAACAGAAAAAGAGAGAGCGGAATAAAAGAATCTCAAATCGATTCTAATCATGAAAGAAATGAACCCACTCCAAAAGTAGAGATTTCACCTGAAGAGGAGCTGCTAGCTGCTCGCCAACAAACCCATAAGCAACCTAAACAAGATAGAGAGCTTAACTCCCAAACGTCTTCTTTATTCAATGATGATCAAGAAGATTTTGTTATAGATGAGTTTAAGCAGGAGGATTTGGAGAAAAAAGATCTAAAGCAGCAGTTTGAGGAAAGAGAAGGTTTTGAGAGCTTTGATATTGATATTATTGAAGAACAAGATATACCTTCTCGAGGTTCAGACGTATTAATAGAGGATCGATCGGATTTTACGGACTTAGAAGATCTTTTAAATCAAAGGGATGATGATTATGGTCAAAAAGATTCTTAAACGTTATGTAAAAGGATTTTTATTCAAAAAAGGCAAGCATATGATTAAGCAAATTGTATTCAAACGTATGCGCTAAGGGGGCTTACAATGGGAAAAAGTAATATTGGTATTTTTTTATTTCTTTTATTATGTTCCGGTTTTCTTTTCACTTTTTCTCAAGTTGGCCCTTTAGCGTATGATCAAGTTTTCGGGGAGCCACGTACATATGAAGCCGAAACAATGGTGGGCCCCGTTCACATTGGTGGGTTAACAAAAGTTGAAGCACGGCAAAAGCTTGCATCCCGAGCTTCCGAATGGAAGGAAACGCATCAAGTAACGCTCGAGATGAAAGAACAAAATATTTTCTTCCAACAAGATTTTATTCAGTTTGATATCCCTGAAACATTGAACCAAGTGGAGGATAGAGAAAGGAATTATTTTGTTGTGGACATGAATGAATCTTATTTTGGTGTTCTTCAAAATAAGGTAGGTAGGGATTTATATGATCATATTTTAATAGATAAACTATCAAAAAAAATCTTAGCGAAGGCAGAAACTTTATATCAAGACCCACTTCATTTTTCAATCTATCAGTATGTTGAAGATGGAACAACTCAACTTTATGAAGTGGTTAGTGAGTATGGCATTACCTTGAATGAAGATATGGACGTTACGGACTTGGCCAATGCTCTAAATGAAGAAATTGTTCAAAAGCAAACTCCTTTTTCTCTTCTCTCATTTGTAGAAGAAGGTATGGATCAACCTTCTGTGAATGCTGTAGCCACAGCGATGTATGGAGCTGTTTTGGAAACGAACTTTATTATTAAACAACGTCATATTTCTACCAAACTACCTGCTTACGCAGAGTTAGGGAAAGAAGCGAGTGTAAAACCTGAGAACAATCATGACCTTGTTTTTGCGAATCCTAATGAGCAATCTTATCAGCTTAACGTAGCTGTGGAGAATGGTGAGCTAATCGTGAAGCTTTTAGGTTATCCTCTTCCAAACAGTTATGAGATAACCTTAGAGAATAGCCGTAAGATTCAACCAAGGACAATTGTTCAGTTTTCCGAACTTGTTCCGAAGGGTGAATCAAATGTAAAGGTTGAAGGGCAAGAAGGAACTTCAGTAGAAGTATTTCGTTTTGTTGAGGATAACGGAAAAGTTATTCAAAAAGATTTTATCTCTGACGATTACTATCCGCCTGTAAACCGCATTGAAGTGAGATATGGTACGAACGACCAACCACCAGAAACAGAATCGGGTTCAACAAACAACTCAGGTGGATTGTCGTCTGGAAGCTCGGACGACAATAGAGCTCCGACGTTTAGTAAAGATGAGAATAATCATTCGAATAACTCAAGCAATTCTTCATCGCCTAAAGAAGATTCAAATGAAAGTGATGGAGATAATCACTCATCTAGTAATGTAGATGAAGGGACCTCAGATGGGAATGATACCAACCAGGCTCCAAATGATATCTGGGAGAAACCTCAAGGAAATACGAAGAGTAAAGAGAAATAAAATCACTGCTGCGGAAATCAAGGGGGAAGCCTAATGGCAAAGCGGAAGCGTTTAGGTGATTTATTAAAAGAAGCAGGATTGCTTTCAGAAGAGCAAATCGAAGAGGCGATTCAATCGAAAAAAAGTGGGCAAAAACTAGGGGATGCCTTATTAGAGAAAGGCTTTATAACCGAACAACAGCTCATTGAAGTGCTGGAGTTCCAACTAGGCATTCCCCATATTTCGTTATATCGCTATCCCATTGATACAAATCTGATGACCATGGTGTCTAAGGATTTTGCACGACGAAATCTCCTTATTCCTTTAAAAAAGGAAGAGGATGAATTAATTGTGGCGATGAATGACCCAATGGATTACTACGCCATTGATGACCTGCAAATATCAACAGGCTTTCAAATTTCACCGGTTATTTCAACCAAAGATGAAATCTACCAAGCCATTAATAAGTATTACAACTTAAAAGAAACCGAGGTTACCGTAGAAGAAACGAATGACCCTGAGGATGCTCCAGCCATTCGTTTAATGAACCAGATTTTGCAAGCAGGCGTTCAAATGAAGGCAAGTGACATACATATTGACCCTCAAGAAACCAAAGTATTAATTCGTTACCGTGTTGATGGCGTATTAAAAACAGAGCGTACGTTACCAAAGTCGATGCAAAATTCGCTAACAGCCCGTGTGAAAATTATGGCGAACTTAAATATAACGGAAAATCGCTTGCCTCAAGATGGCCGTATCAAAACGCATGTAGAAATGACACCTGTTGATTTACGTATCTCAACGCTCCCAACGGTTTACGGGGAGAAGGTAGTTATTCGAATTTTAGACCTTGGAAGCGTATTAAACAAGCTATCTGAATTAGGGTTTAACAAGGTCAATTATCGACGTTTTCTAAAATTAATTGAACAACCTTCAGGCCTTATTTTGCTTACAGGACCTACAGGATCAGGGAAGTCGAGTACGCTTTATGCTTCCTTAAATCACTTGAATACAGATGACGTTAACATTATTACCGTTGAGGATCCTGTAGAGTATCAGATTGAGGGCATCAATCAGGTGCAAGTGAATAGCCGAGTGGGACTCACTTTCTCGAATGGCTTACGTTCTATTTTAAGACAAGATCCGAACATCATTATGGTGGGGGAAGTCCGAGACTCGGAAACAGCTGAGATAGCCATTCGCGCTTCCTTAACAGGTCACCTTGTTTTCAGTACGTTACATACAAATAGTGCTATTGCGACCATTCCGCGTTTAATAGACATGGATATTGAACCCTATTTAGTTGTGTCTTCACTGTCCGGAATTGTTGCACAGAGACTCGTACGTAGAATATGCCGAGACTGTCGTGAACCATACACGCCGACTGAAATGGAAGCAAATCTCTTCCAAAAACGAGGCATCAAAGTAGATGAAATTTACAAAGGTAAGGGATGTAGTAGCTGTCAACAAACAGGGTACCGAGGTCGCATGGCGATCCAAGAAGTGTTGATCATAGATGATGAAATCCGTCAAATGATGATGAACAATCAGTCTATCGCTCAAATTCGTCAATATGCTTGGAAGAGTGGCATGATTTTTCTAGTGGATGATGGACTGCTAAAAGTGAAGCAAGGATTAACCACAACAGAAGAAGTCCTACGTGTGGCAATGGATGAATAAGGGGGATCGAGGCATGAAAGAACGGTTCGATACGTTATTAAAAGCAGCTTTTGAATTAGAAGCATCAGATATCCATTTAACAGTCGGAGTACCACCTATTTTTCGCTTGCATGGTGATTTGAAGCAGTACGGGAAAGACACATTGAAACCAGATGAAACAAAAGAGATGGCAAAAGCCATTTTATCAGAATCTCTATGGAAACAATTCGAGGAAAAAGGGGAAATCGACTTTTCATATGGTATCCCTGGACTCTCTCGTTTTCGTATTAATGCTTATCATCAACGGAACTGTATATCGATGGCAGTGCGTGTAGTACCAACAGAAATACCTTCCTTGGACACGTTAAAAATGCCAGGTGCTCTAAGAGAGATTGCTGAAAAGCCTCAGGGGTTAGTACTCGTAACAGGTCCAACAGGAAGCGGTAAATCGACATCGCTAGCATCCATGATTGATTATATGAATCAATCAATGAGAAGACATATTATTACACTCGAAGACCCAATTGAGTATTTACATTCACACCGATATTGCATCATCGATCAACGTGAAGTAGGGTTTGATACACAAAACTTCAGCAATGGCTTACGTGCCTGCTTACGACAGGATCCTGATGTCATTCTTGTAGGCGAGATGAGAGATTTAGAAACCATATCAACAGCTATTACAGCTGCTGAAACGGGTCACTTGGTGTTAGGTACTTTACATACAACAAATGCAGCTTCAACCATTGACCGTATTATTGATGTGTTCCCGCCTAGTCAGCAGGATCAAATTCGGATTCAGCTTGCTAATGTCTTACAAGCGATTGTGTCTCAACGTTTGTTCCAGACAAAAGATCGAAAAGGAAGACGGGCGGCAACAGAAATCTTGATGAACACTTCAGCGGTGAAAAACTTAATCCGTAATGAAAAAATTCATCAAATTCCTAACGTAATGCAAACATCTAAAGCTCAAGGAATGCACACATTAGAAATGTCAATCAAGTCACTTTTGGAGGAAGGCGTTATCTCCTCAGAAGTAGCTACTCCTTATTTAACAGAGAGGGAGACGTAAATGGCGTACTATAAGTACAAAGGCCGTGATGTTAAAGGGAAGTTAAAGCAGGGCCGTTTAAAAGCGGATTCAAGACGAGAAGCGGTTGTGAAACTTCGTACAGATGGTGTATCCGTCATATCCATCCAAGAGCTTAATAGTGTTTTATATAAAGAGATACACCTCGGACAAAAAATTAAAATTAAAGATTTTGTGATTTATTTGCGGCAGTTTGCCACGTTAATTGAAGCAGGAATCCCACTCGTACAAGCTACATATATTTTAGGGGAACAAACGAGGAGTAAGCCATTACAAAAGGCACTCCAATCGATTGCAGAGGATCTAGAAGGTGGACAATCCTTCTCAGATGCAGCAGAAACACATCGTAAAGTTTTCCCGAATCTGTTCGTCAATATGATTCGAGCAGGAGAAGCGGGCGGTAATCTCGATGAAATTTTGAATCGCATGGCTAATTATTACGAGAAGCAATACAATACGCGTCAAAAAGTGATTTCAGCTTTAACCTATCCGATCGTAGTTGGGATTATTGCCATAGGAATTGTGATTTTCCTCTTAAGCTTTGTCGTTCCACGCTTTGCGAATATGTTTGTGTCTTTTGGAGGAGAAGTACCTCCTCTAACCCAGTTTGTTTTAAGTATGGGTGACTTTTTTTCTGTATTTTGGTGGTTGTTTATTTTGCTACCAATTCTAATTTATGCAGGTATGGTATATGCGAGAAAACAGAGTGACTCTTTTGCCTATTATACAGATTTAATAAAACTGAAGATTCCTTTATTCGGATCACTTATGCAAAAGGCTGCACTATCCAGAATGACACGAACGTTAAGCTCATTGTTCAATAGCTCAGTACCTGTACTGCAAGCCGTTCAAATAACAGAGCGAGTGGTAGATAACAAAATCATTGAAGGTGTCCTTCGACATGCTAGAAACTCACTTGAAAAAGGGGAATCTATGGCTGGACCGATGGAAAAACACTGGATATTCCCTCCGCTTGTAACCCAGATGATCTCAGTAGGTGAACAATCGGGAGCATTAGACCAAATGCTTGGTAAAGTTGCAGATTTTTATGAAACAGAATTAGATCATGCAACGGATCGAATCAAGACCTTAATTGAGCCGCTGATGATTGGGTTTTTAGCCTTAGTGGTTGGGGGGATTGTTGCGTCTATAGCAATTCCGATGTTTTCTATTTTTGAGCAAATCCAGTAACAATTCATAAAAATGTAAGGTTTGATGTGGTAAAATTGGAAGGTATCTAATATAATGGTAGTAGAAAAATAGATTCAGATTTATGTCGAAGGAAGCGTTGAACGGTCGTCTGTATGTGGGCACTTAGAGGACCAGGAGCGATTAGTGCAACCGGCCAATCATCAAAGTATGTACTTTTATGGTTAGGTCGGTTTTTTAAAAACTTTTTTTATCAAAAAAGGGGAGACACATATGGTTAACAAACTAAGAAAGATATTTAAGAACGAGAAAGGTTTTACATTAGTAGAATTATTGGCGGTTATTGTGATTTTGGGTATAATTGCGGCGATTGCTGTGCCTAGTATTGCAGGGATTATTGACAATACTAAGCAAGATGCTCATGAGGCTAATGGCATTGCGATGATTGAAGCTTCTAGGCTTGCTCTTGCAAGTGGATATGAAGGAGCAACTGCAGATGAATATACATTAGGAGAGCTTGTAAATAATGGTTTTTTAGAGAGTGTACCTTCTCACCCTGACGGTGGCAGTTATAGTGAATCTAACAGTAAAGTTGAAATTACTGTTCAAGCAAGTGGTCCAGATTCATTTGAAGTAACATTAAATGATGGTAGTGACATATTTACAGATAAAACAGTAAATGATCTTCAACAATAGTCAATAAATATTTTTAAGATAATAAGAGGTATATTATGATATTTTCATTAACATTAATAGGCCTAACATTCGGCTCCTTCTTCAACGTAGTCGGACTTAGATTGCCACTCAAGCAATCGTTCGTCCATTCACGTTCACAATGTCCAACATGCGAATATACATTAACTTGGCGGGATTTAGTTCCCGTTTTTTCTTACCTTTTTTTACGCGGAAAATGTCGAAGGTGTAGGACCAAAATATCACCGATTTATCCGATCGTAGAATTAACTACAGGAGTTTTATTTGCTCACAGTTACCTTGTTTTTGGATTACATATTGAACTGTTCATCTCTATCATTTTTATTTCCATGCTCATGATCGTGTTTGTCACAGACATCACCTATATGCTCATACCCGATAAGCTGCTTTTTTTCTTCTTACCGATTTTCGTTATTTTAAGAATCATTCACCCACTAGAACCTTGGTGGGATTCTTATATAGGCGGTTTGGCTGGGTTATTCACATTAGCTCTTATCATCATCCTCAGTCGAGGTGGTATGGGGGCCGGAGATATGAAGTTAATGGGGGTTATTGGCATTGTTTTAGGACTTCAGGACACATATCTCGCTTTCTTTTTTGCAACACTCTATGGTACGGTCATAAGTGGAGGATTGCTTTTGTTGAAGAAGATTGATCGAAAGCAGCCGATTCCATTTGGTCCTTATATTATACTTGGGGCTTTAACGGCGTATTTTTTTGCCGATTCTATAGTAAAGTGGTATGTCGACACGTTATGGTAAGGTAGGGATCCTACTTGTTTGGATTACATAAATCAAAGAAACGCGTGAATATCGTATTAAAAGACCATGTGATTCGTTATATGGAAAGTGATTCAGCCGGCTTACAAGGCGTTACGAACTTTGGGGAAAAGTATCTTCCTTTAGGCGTGATTGAAGAGGGGAAAGTGAAGGACCCAACTACGCTCGAGCTTATTTTAGATGAGCTTGTGCGTGTTAGACGTTGGAAGGGGAAGAAACTCTATTTTTGTGTACCTGATGCCTCTGTTGTTATTCGTCCTCAACTCGTTTCACTAGATTTAGCAGAAGAAGAGATTAAAGGGTATTTATATATGCAACTTGGTGATCAAATCCATCTCCCATTCGAACGACCTGTTTTTGATTATAAATTGTTAGGTGAAAAGGAAGGGCAACAGGAGATTCTCATGTTTGCCTATCCAGAAGACCGAATTCGGACGTTTGAAGAGGTTTTTAAGGATTCGGATTTAAAGCCAATGGTAGCAGATTTATCAGCTTTATCGTTGTATCGACTCTATTATTCTCTTGATAAGGCAAAACAGAAGGATCATTTGCTTTCACTTCAATGGAATGTCGACTCGATTGTATTGACGGTATTTCATGAGTGTCGTCCGCAATTTATTCGCTATATGAGAACAAGTTTGGACGGTGAGTTTTGGCAAGAGGATGAAGAAGGAGATGCGGGTCTAGTCTGGACGGATGAGAAAAGCACATTAGAAGGCTATGAAAAGGATCAGTTACGTGAAGTAGAACGCATAATGAGCTTTTATCGTTTTTCTGTTACAAAAGGTGAAGCAAATGTGACCAATATATTATTATCTGGTGACTGGCCCAATATGGAAGAGTTATATGAGCACTGCAAAGAGAGGTTTGATATCCCTGTAGAGTGGCTTGATCTACAACCTACACACGGACAAGAGCTGGCTTCTTTACCACCACGATTTGCAGATGTATATGGACTTTCTATTAAAGCATAGAGACGACAAAGGGGTGCAACATGACGATGATTGTAGAAATTAATCTACTTGAAGAAAAAGAGAAACGAAACATCGTCCCCTTTATGATCGCTTTTGTTGGCATATTTTTACTTTTGGCGACAATGATTGCGATCGGACTGCAAAAACAAGCAATTGAGGCAAAACAGGAAGATTTTCAACGGGAAATCCAAAGTATTCAAAAAGAGCAAGAGGGATATAAAAATATTCTACGAGATGAAACACAAGCGGATCGAAGACAGCTTCAACAAGCAGTAGATCAAGTGGAAGAGTCCATCTTTCCTTCCGTTTCATTATTAGAACGGATGATCTCACTGTTACCTGAGCGTGGGTATTTTGAACGCTACATATATACAAAAGATAATAACTTACAGCTTATTGTTCGTTTTGATAGTTTGCAAGAGGTTGCAGCTTATACGAATACGTTGTTGCAAGAAGAAGCGATAAGTAACGTCGAATTGAGTAATATCACTACAGAACAAATAAGTGAACAGTATGATCCATTGGAATATCGACCTCGCTATATAGCCAATTACGAGGTTGATATTGATGAAGCACAATGGAAAGAGGAGGTAGATCAGGATGAAAGCTGAATGGTCTCGCCTCCACTACATTCTTTTAACACTCGTTATCGTAGCAGGTATTGGTGTATTTGTAATTGCACAGGACATCTTTTTATCACCCGCTAATCAAGAGCTAGATAGACTTGAATCGAGCTTAGAGAATGAAGAGAAGATTTTACAAACCCTTCGTACAAAAGAAGAAAATCAAACAAAGATTTCTTTTCAATCATCACGAGAAATGCAACGAAAGTTACCGGTTCTTCCTGTACAAGACCAAGTATTAATCTCTTTAGACAAAGCAGAAAGCCTTTCAAATAGCTTTATTCAAAGCATCATGATGGAACAACAGGAAAGTGTGAATTCTGAACTAACAGAGAATGAAGACCTTTCAAATGAGGGTACGGAAGAACAGTCTGGTCAACCTGATGGAAAAACAACCAAGGTTTCAGGAGTGAGAGCATTAACCTTTAACCTAGAAGTGATCTCACCTGAATTCCCTGACTTGCTATCCTTTTTACAAGAGTTAAATCGTTTATCACGGCTGATCAGTATCGATGCGATTACCTTTGAAGACCAAGACGAAGGAGAGCGCTTAACTCACCTTGTTACATTTTCAGCTTATTATTATCCAACTTTAGAAAACTTACAAGATGAATTGCCACAGTATCATTATGAGTCTCCTTCAAATAAAGATAACCCACTTGATCGAGAGGACTCAGTGGTTACAGATCAAGAACCTGAGAATGATGAGTCAGGGTTAGAGCAAGAAACAGAAGATGAACAAGAGGTTGAATCACAGGAAGAAACTTCTGATGATGAGGAAGAGGAAGTCTCTCAAATCACTCAAACACATGTAGTTCAGTCTGATGATACTCTCTTCAGTATCATTAAGTCCTTCTATGGTACGTATAACCGCTCAATGGCTGAACAGGTAAAACAGGTTAATGGAATGAATACAGATCAAGTAAACAAGGGAAGTCAAATCAAGCTTCCAATACTGCAGGGTATTGATCCTTCAGAGAAGAACATTGCTGTTGAGGGTAACAAAAAGTTGCATAAGCATGTGGTCCAAGAGGATGAAACACTTTTCCGTATTATTAAAGAGTTTTACGGAACATACAGTAAAGACTTGGCTGACCGCGTGAAATCTTTGAATGGACTATCCTCTGAAACTGTATATGCTGGGGAAGCTGTATTGCTTCCAGCACGCTAAACCTATCCTTATATCATAAAGGGTAGGTTTTTTATTGGTCCATAACCCAGGCGCTTCCACTTTAGTTCCTTTTTGCAACATTATGAAGAAAGATGACGAAAAGACATGGGGGTCTACCGACAAAAGTCGTCTCCTTTTTCTTTTCTACTATGATAGGGTAAAACAAACATAGTTAGAAAAGAGGGGTTAACGTGGACAAGGGTAACAAAATTTCTGTACGCATCAATGGCGAAGATACGTACCTCGATCGTAAGGAAGATTCGGAAGCTCAAAAAGAAGTCCAAATGGCTCAAGATGAACAAGCCTCAGCGATTGAGGATTGGATGGAAGAACAAGAGAAACAGAAGAAGAAGGCATCGAATGATCATGATGTTCATTCGAATTCTAATTCTAAATCGAACGACATCTCAGTTCTGGAGCGAACCTATCCCATTAAGAATAATCGATTCGGCGTTCCCAAAACGATCAAGCGAATGGTTATGGCTGGGGCTTCAGCCGTCTTAATTGGGGTGGATCTAGGATATATGATGCTCCGTCTTTTTGCAGGTATGGAAGCACCTGAAGCTTCATCATCAACCGCTTATCAAGACGATGTCACTCAACAGGAAGCGGCTTCTGGTAAGAAGACGACAAATGAAGATTCGTCTACCCAAGGTGAAACGACTGCAGATAAGGGGAATGGGGGACAAGCTGTAGCTGCCTCTAAATCCACTATGACATTTCCAACAGTAAGTGCTTTTGTTGTTCAAGCTGGAATTTTTTCCACGAAAGAAAAAGCTGAAATTATGCAAAGTGCGATAGCGACGAAAGGGTTTAAGTCCTATGTATGGCCTCGTGATGGACAATTTTATTTGTTTGCAGGTGTAGCAGGATCTAAAGCTGAAGCCGAGCAGATAGCTACTTTACTAAAAGCCCAACAAGTAGAAGTGTATGTTAAAGATTGGAGTGTGTCTGGTACTGAGAAAAATGTTGCTCAACCTGAAGGGGAATGGGTGCAAACAGGAGCTAACGAGTGGCAAACATTGCTGAATCCTGCAGCTTCTCTAATCACTTCTGGATCCGGAGATGCTGGAACCCTGGTAAAACCAATTAGCTCTTTGAAATCTACCATCCCAGAAAATATAACTGAACAAGCTGCTCCACTACAACAAAGCTATAATCAGTATTTAAGCGCGATTCAGTCCTATCAAACGAATCAAACAAATGCGAATTTATGGGCCATTCAGGTCTCTTTATTAAGAGTCTGGTATGGTTATGAGCAATATGTTCAATAGAGTAAAATTAAATTTCTAAAACAGTTTTTAATATAAAAACAAATATTAACCATTTGAAAAGGTTATTTTAAGATAGAGTAAAAGTGCAGATTTACTATTTTCATGTTTTGATCCTTCGATTAAGGTGAAGGTATGATAGATAGACCCTGAACTCTTTAGAACAACTAGAAAAGGATGATCAACGTGAACAACCAACTAATTTTAGCATCGTCTTCTCCAAGACGTAGAGAATTACTAAACCAAGTCAATATACAGCACAAGGTAAAAAAACAAGATGTGGATGAGTCAAACGTGCCTTTCTATAACCCTCGCACATACGTACAAACTTTGGCTGAGCGTAAAGGTCGCTCTATAGGCTTTGAATCCGATCAAGAGGTTATCTTAAGTGCAGATACGATTGTATCTCATGAAGGAGAGGTTCTAGAAAAACCGAAGACACGTGAAGAAGCATTTCAAATGCTACGCAGTTTAAGCGGCCAAACACATCAAGTTTATACAGGCGTTATGCTACGTTCACCTGAGCAAGAAATGTTTATCGTGGATCAAACGTCCGTAGAATTTTGGCCACTATCGAAAGAAGATATTGAGCTGTATTTAGATACAGGTGACTCTTTTGATAAAGCAGGAGGGTATGGCATTCAAACGGAGGGTGCTATGCTTGTTAAACAAATCTCAGGTGACTACAATAATGTCGTAGGATTACCTTTATCGCGTGTTGTACGCTCGCTTCGAACATTTGGAATTTATCCTAGCATTCCAGAACTGAAGTAAGAGCCTCAGGGGAAACGAAATATAGGAGGCGATGTTTTGACAGATGTCCCCATGTTAATGAAACAAGTCCCTGAGGAGGAACGGCCACGAGAAAGGTTGGTCCACCTTGGGGCAAAACATCTTTCTAATCAGGAATTACTAGCTATACTTATTAGTAGTGGTTCAAAGCAGGAATCGGTCTTATCTCTTTCTCAACGTGTATTAATTCATTTTGAAGGGTTATCTTTATTGAAGGATGCCACAATTGAAGAGTTAACAGCGATAAAAGGAATTGGGGATGCTAAGGCAGTAACGGTCCTGGCAGCACTAGAGGTTGGGAAGCGAATCCACTCACATAAACCTCATGAACGTTATATTATAAAGAGCCCGGAGGATGGCGCTGATTATGTGATGGAGGAAATGAGAGATTTGAAGCAGGAACATTTTATTGCCATGTTTTTAAATACGAAAAACCAAGTTATTCACCGACAGACCATATTTATAGGTAGTTTGAACGCCTCTATTGTACATCCTCGTGAAGTCTTCAAGGAAGCTGTGAAAAGATCGGCGGCTTCTGTGATTTGTGCTCATAACCACCCCTCTGGAGATCCTACGCCCTCACAAGAAGATATCCATGTAACAAGACGCTTAACAGAGTGTGGAAAGATGCTTGGTATAGAACTTTTAGATCATTTAGTCATTGGAGATCGAAATTTTGTCTCACTCAAAGAAAAAGGGTACTTGTAACACTATCTATTTCTTCCTTTTTTTCGTATAATTATATAGACAATCGATTCTTAAGCGCCATTTGCTGATATAAGCAATGGCGCTTCTTGTGTGCTTTGCTACATAAAAACTCGTGAGTCGATTTGATTTAATTATTGGTTAAATTTGTGTTTTCCTTCCCCTTTTTCGGGAATTGATTAAAATAGTGTTTGGTATTTATGAATAACCATATAGTAAGACTTGGTTTATATACAGAAAGGAAGATGAACGTGGCAGGTTTTGGATTTTCACAGGATTTAGGTATCGACTTAGGTACAGCAAATACATTGGTGTTTTTAAAAGGTAAGGGAGTAGTGGTTCGTGAACCATCCGTTGTTGCTAAAAATTTAAATACAGGTGAAATTGAAGCTGTTGGTAGCTCTGCTAAGCATATGGTTGGGCGTACACCAGCCAACATTTCCGTCATTCGTCCTATGAAGGATGGTGTGATTGCGGATTACGATACGACTGCAGCTATGATGAAGTATTACATTAAAAAGGCGCAAAAAACCCGTTCAGCTTTCGCTCGAAAACCAAATGTAATGGTATGTGTACCATCTGGAATCACAATGGTTGAAGAGCGTGCTGTTGTGGATGCTACAAAACAAGCGGGGGCGAAAGACGCATTTCCAATTGCTGAGCCATTTGCTGCTGCAATCGGTGCAGGATTGCCTGTTTGGGAGCCGACTGGTAGTATGGTAGTAGATATCGGTGGAGGAACCACTGAGGTTGCGATTATTTCTCTAGGTGGAATCGTTACAAGCAAATCGATTCGTGTAGCTGGTGACGAGATGGATGATTCAATTATTCAACACATTCGAAAAGAATATAACCTTATGATTGGCGAGCGTTCTGCAGAAACGTTAAAAATGGAGATCGGTTCAGCAGGAAAACCGCTTGAAGATGAAGAATTGGATATAAGAGGTCGAGATCTGGTAACAGGACTTCCTAAGACAATCACGATTTCTGCAAGTGAGATTGCGGGATCTTTAAAAGATACAGTTGATCAAATTATTGACGCTGTAAAGGTAACGCTTGAAAAAACACCTCCAGAGTTGTCAGCGGATATTATGGATCGTGGCATTGTCTTAACAGGTGGAGGAGCGTTGTTGAAAAATATTGACCAGGTCATTAGTGATGAAACAAAAATGCCTGTATTCGTCGCAGAAGATCCACTAGATTGTGTTGCGATTGGAACAGGGAAATCACTAGAGTATATACACCATTTTCGATCACAGCCTAATGTAGCCTCCAGAACTAGCATGGATTAAGTAGAGGTGTAACATATGCCATCGTTTTTTCGTAATAAACGTCTCATTTTAATTCTTTTCAGCTTTATCCTTTTGGTGGCATTGATTGGATTTTCGATGAGAGATCGAGACAATTTGACTTTTCCAGAAGAATTTCTAAAGGATACAACCGGCTGGGTACAAACTGCTTTTCATACTCCGGTGCAGTTTGTAACTGGAATTTTTGATAACATAGAGGATATCCAGGAAACGTATAAGCAAAATGAGTTATTAAAATCACGCCTGTCTGACTTTAAGGGGTTATTGTATGAAGTTCAGGCACTACGAAAAGAAAACAAAGAGCTTCGGAGTTTGTTAGACAAAAAAGAGAGTATTCTAGATTATGAGCCTATCCAAGCGTCTGTCATTGCTCGTAGCCCAGAACCTCATTGGTTTGAGCAGCTGACTATTAACAAAGGTCAAAAGCATGGTGTTAAGCCTGACATGGCTGTAATTACCGGAGAAGGTTTAATAGGTAAAGTGCAGACGACATCAGCTATTACGTCGACTGTTCGCTTGCTTACTGGCTTTGATCGTTCTACAAGAATTCATGCCATGGTACCAGATAACAATGTGTATGGTTTAATTGAAGGAGATCAGGAAGACGATGAGAGACTTATGCTTAAACATATTCCTTACGATGCAGAGATTGAAAAAGGTCAGATGGTCGTAAGTTCAGGTATGGGTGGCGTATTCCCTCGTAATCTATTAATTGGTAAAATTGAAGAGGTCATCATTGATGAATATGGATTGACCCAGACCGCTTACATAAATCCAGCGGCCAATTTATATGATATCAACCACGTATCTGTTGTTGATCGGGAAATCTACTCTCCTCCATTGGATGAAGAGCCAGAAGTGAAGGAGGAAGACAAGGGGGATTCAAGTGAATGAAACGCTTATATCTCCCTCTTATTCTCTTAGTTATTCTTGTATTGGAAAGTACAGCGATTGATTTTTTACCCAATGATTGGGTGATTTCGGATTATCACATTATCCCTCATTGGGTCTTGATTATTCTTGTGTATATCGCAATATTTTACGACTATGATCGTACGTACTACTGTGTGTTATATGGGATCATCTTTGGATTCTTAGTGGATTTACTTTATACAGATATGCTTGGGGTTTACATGTTTGCATATGGGATGATTACATATATCGCTCACGGATTGAAGAAGCTTCTTCATGCGAATTTGTATGTCACCATTATTCTAGCCATTGTCAGTGTCGCCCTTGCAGACACTGTCCTTTTTGTCCTCTATACGCTTGTTGATGTAACAAACATGGGATGGGGGCCTTATTGGCAAATTCGTTTAATTCCTACAATTATGGCGAATCTCGTTTTTGCACTCTTGTTGTATCCCTTGTTTCCAGGTATGTTACAACAATGGTCGGAAACCCAATTAGAAAGACCCAAATCCGTGTGAAAGGAATTTTGATCATTAGAGTCGAATATTATGTTTGAGGTGAAGCTTCCGTGAGTAACAAGAAGCCAATCGTAACGATAAAAGGCACAAAAGATGGACTAACACTGCATATTGATGATACGTGCTCTTTTGAAGATGTTTTATATGAGCTCGATCAAAAGATTTCACAGAAATATATTGATGAGGATCAGCCTATGGTTACCGTCAATATTCAGCTTGGTAACCGCTATTTGGATGAACAACAAGAGGAACAGCTAAAAGAGCTTGTACGCAATCACAATAAACTTGTCATTCAGTCCGTAAACTCGAATGTCATCACGAAAAACGAAGCATTAGAATGGAAAAAAGATAAGGAAATTACGCCCATTTTTAAAGTTGTACGTAGTGGGCAAGTGTTAGAAGTGAGAGGGGATCTTCTTTTAGTAGGGGATGTGAATCCTGGAGGAAAAGTTATCGCATCAGGTAATATCTTTGTGATGGGTAATCTTCCAGGAATTGCTCATGCAGGGGTGAATGGAAACAACCAAGCCGTCATTGCTGCATCTTACATGAAGCCGAACCAACTACGTATTGCAGATTACATTAGCCGATCTCCAGATTACGATACAGAAGGTGTCTATATGGAATGTGGTTATGTGGATGAAGGTCAAGAGAAGATCATGATCGATCGTTTGCAACTTCTTGCACAGAAAAGACCTGAAATGAATGGGGTAGAAAGGAGAATGCTAAATGGGTGAATCCATCGTTATTACATCAGGAAAAGGTGGCGTGGGAAAAACAACAACCACAGCCAACCTTGGAACTGCTTTAGCATTAATGGGGAAAAAGGTATGTTTAATTGATACAGATATTGGACTGCGTAACCTTGATGTTGTGATGGGGCTTGAAAACCGCATTATCTTTGATATCGTGGACGTAATTCAAGAACGTTGTCGTTTGAACCAAGCGTTAATAAAGGACAAGCGTTTCGATGACCTTTCCCTGCTTCCTGCTGCTCAAACAAGCGATAAATCAGATTTAAATCCTGAAGGCATGGTCAAAATCATCAATGAGTTAAAGCAAGATTATGACTACATATTGATTGATTGCCCAGCAGGTATTGAACAAGGCTACAAAAATGCCGTAGCAGGTGCTGATAAAGCCATTGTTGTAACAACACCTGAAAAATCATCCGTTCGTGATGCAGACCGTATTATTGGCCTTCTCGAACAAGAAGACATCGAACCGCCACGTTTGATCGTTAACCGAATCCGCAGACATATGGTTCAAAAAGGTGATATGTTTGACGTGGATGAAATCGTTACGGTTCTATCGATCGATTTATTAGGCATCGTTGCAGATGATGATGATGTAATTAAGGCTTCAAATAGTGGGGAGCCTATTGCTTTCCAACCAAACACGAGAGCATCGATCTCCTATCGTAATATCGCACGCCGTATCTTAGGCGAATCTGTACCGCTTATGTCATTAGAGGATGACAAAGGGGTATTTACAAAAGTAAAAAGATTCTTCGGCATACGATCGTAATTAGAACAAACCTAATTGGACTGTGCACAGAAGCTAAGGCATTGAATTGTAAAACAATTCAATGCCTTTTTTCGTGAGTTGAGGTAAAAAGGTACTGTATACTCTAATTTCATGAAAGCCCCCTTATCTGGAAGACTTGGATTCGAGATATAGGTTCGTAGGAGTCCGTTGCTTGTATGAGAGTAAGGGGGTCAGTGAAACGGCAATACTCCTGTGGAAGACCAGCTGAGCCTCCTCGTTCACTCCGTTCTCTGTGGGGTCTCATCTGCCCTTTCTACCACTGGAGTTTGCCGTTTCCTTCCCCCCTTTGCGTTTATGGAGAATACCGGACCCTAGTGTGTGGGTTCTAAACCTTACGGACATCTGTTCCGTTATTTTGAACTTTTAAGGCATTTCGAGAGTCGTTACGGACATATGGTACCTTATTTGTGACAGATTGCTCTTATTGCTCTTTATTAAGGTGATTTGCAGCAATTAGCGGAATGAATGTCCGTAAACTCTTAAGAAAAACCATTTTAAGGTGAAATAGCGGAACAAATGTCCGCAAGCATTTCCTCACATTATCGCTGCGGTTCCGTTAATCACCATTCGGCTAAGGTGGGCTTGGGAACGGGTTGACTCCTCCGGAAAAACGGGCGAGCGAGACCCCGCAAGAAGCGTAGCGGATGAGGAGGCTCGATCGTTCGTCCGGGGAAAGCAACCCGTTCCCAAGCCCACCGCACTCAACAATAGCAACGGAACCGCCTCTCTCACTAAAACAGTTATTCCATATTACTGCCAGATTGCTGAATAACATTTAAAGTAAGGAATGATCATCTATACAAATCTATTTATTCTTTTTCATATATCAATACTTCCCCTCATAGACTTGTACAAAGAATTGATAAGGAATGAGGAGACGCTTATGAAACGAGATGTGCGTGATATTCGAAAAAGTATCGCTCAACGTAAAAAAGAAAGAGAATTAAAGGGGAAAAGATCTGTTTCAACGCCAGTTTCATATGTACAGGAGGAGGAGAAATACGGCTACCTGCCTTTTACACAAGGAGAAGAAAGGCAAAGTGCAAATGCGCAGTTGCTATCAGCTTTTGTATTTAAAGCCATTCTCGCAGCTGTTTTATTCTTCTCAGTCGCCATCCTCTATCGGATGGATGCGAACTTTTTACAAAAGCCTAAGAGCTGGGTGACAGATGCTGTAACGGAAGAATTTCAATTTGCGGCGGTTAACCAATGGTATCAGGAGAAGTTTGGCGAGCCATTAGCTTTTCTTCCACAAACTCCATCTTCTAATGATGTACAACCTGTTACAGGTCAGCATGCTTTACCTGTTAATGGGACGATTAGTGAATCTTTTCAAAAGAATGGACAAGGAATCGTGATTGAAACGTCAGAAGAAGAACAAGTAAAAGCTTCAAAAGGTGGAACTGTGATTGAAGCAGGGAACAAAAAGGACACAGGGAAAACAGTAGTTATTCAGCACGCTGACGGTAGTAAAACATACTATGGATTCTTAAACAAAATTGATGTAAATGTGTACGAGCATGTGAACAGCGGAAAAATCATCGGTACAACTACACCTTCATCGAATGGGGACCAGCATCTTTATTTTGCTATTCAAAAAGGGGATGAGTATATCGATCCTATCCAGGTGATTCAGGTCAATGATCAGCCTTAATGCCATTCGCCATTTTCATATACACCCTATGTTTTGGTTTCTCATCGGTGTTGGTTTACTAACAGGGTCCCTTATTCAATTGCTAATTATTTTCTCAATCGTGCTTTTCCATGAGCTTGGTCATTACGGGATGGCTCACTATTTTAAGTGGCGCATACGGTCCGTAATGATTTGGCCTTTTGGGGGTGTTTTAGAAACAGATGAGTACCACACTCGTCCCATAAAAGAAGAGGTACTTGTTATTTTAGCAGGACCCTTTCAGCATCTCTGGATTTGGTTGTTTATTTTGTTTGCCGAATCCACCCAGTTGCTATCAACAGGTGTGATTGAATTGTTATCTCTATATAACGTGTTGATTTTTTGCTTTAATATCTTACCGATCTGGCCGCTTGATGGAGGGAAGCTACTATTCTTATTTCTTTCTGTGTATCTTCCTTTTGTAAAAGCTCAAGCGATGTTTTTAACACTTTCCATCATTAGTTTATTCGTTGCATTCAGTGCCGCGCTAATGTATTTTCCGTTTTCCATGAGCACGATTTTACTTGCTTGTTTTTTATTGTGGGAAAATCGGATAGAATGGAAACAGAAAAGATATGCGTTTCTTCGTTACTTGATGAAAAGGCAGCAAGATAGTCAGGAGCATGTGAACAAGATTCGCACGATCCATATTGGTGAGGACATGCCAATTATGGATGTTTTTCGACAATTTAAACGCGGTACACACCATCAGATCTGTGTAACATTACATAATCAAAAGCGTGCGCTCATTGATGAAGGGGAATGTTTGTATTACTTCTTTACCTTGAAGCAAACGCGTGCCAAGGCTAAAGAGATGGTGGAGTGGTTTGCAACGTAAGGATGAGATAACAATGAAGACAGTTTATTTACAGACTATCCCTACTGAAAAATGGGCGATGGTCTATCAAAACGATACATTAGAACAGGTCTTGATTGAAAGGCCTGAGGAAAAAAGCCTCATTGGGAATATATATAAGGGAAGAATAGTGAATATAGAATCAAGTTTACAGGCTGCCTTTGTTGATTTTGGGCAGCCTAAACTTGGTTTTTTAAAGAAGCAAGAGATTCCAGAAGCAAGAAAAGATACAAGTCAATCCATTGAGCATGTTGTTCATGAGGGTCAACATGTGTGGGTGCAGGTGATGAAGGACGCTTATGATCAAAAAGGAGCTCAGCTAACCGCTAACGTAACGCTACCAGGTCGTAATTTAGTATATCTTCCATTAGGTAATTATTTTGCCGTTTCAAGAAAAATGACTGATGAGCAACGCAGCCATTTAAAAACATGGGCAGGTGGGGCTTGTCAGGGAGAAGAAGGTTTGATTTTTCGTACACATTCAGCCGAAGTTTCTTTGGAGGATTTGGAAAGGGAATTAGTATCGCTGCGTGAAAGTTGGACAAGTCTCTTTAGACAGTATCAGTATGAAAAACCACCTCAAACGATTTTAGAAGACTTTGATATTCCAGATCGTTTGCTTCGCCGTTTTCCAGAGGGAGATATTGAAAGCATCTTCGTTGATAACCTGGATATGAAACAGCGAATTCAACAGCGAATACCTGAATTAGGGGGGAAAACAAAATGGGTTGCTGACATCCAAAATCAAATGCCTTTCTCAGCTGAATACATTAGCGAGCAATTATTAACACGAACAATCACGCTTGATAGTGGGGCTCAACTCGTCATCGACCAAACCGAGGCAATGGTAGTGATAGACGTCAATACAGCTAAGCATACAGCTACAAGCAATAAGAAAACTTCTGTCTTAAAAACTAATCAGGAAGCTGCAAAAGAAGCTGCTAAACAGATTCGTTTGCGAAATTTATCTGGTATGATTCTGATTGATTTTATTGATATGAAAGATGAGAAGGATCAAGAACGAGTAGTGAGTTATTTCAAAAAACAGTTGAGACAGGACTATGTTCGAACACAGCTTTTCGGGTTTACGCGTCTAGGAATTTTGGAGATGACTCGAAAACGTGAAGCACCATCCTTGTCTAGTGTTCTGGGAAAAGGGCACACTCAGAGTGTCATGATGTCACGTGCTTCTGAGGCCTATCAATTAGAGAGAATGTTATTGTCCTATCAATCAAACGATCAGGATATCATTGCGATTGAAGCTCATCCTGATGTAATCGAGGCGTTCAAGCAAAGAATAGATATGAAAAAGTTGAAATCAATCCTTTACAAAGATGTCTATGTCCTGAATAATAGGGAGAGTCATGTGCCTTTCCGCATTATACATGTCGGAAATGTGGCTACCCTGGAAGAACGATCCTTTTATAAGGAGAATGTTCTTGACAGGTTGTTTTGAAACGTGGTAACATTTGTACGTTAACGATCGTAGCACCTGTTGCTACAACCGCTCAAAACAGGTTCTAAAAGCCCGAGAGGCACCTGCATGGCGAGTCTGAGTATTATAAGGAGGTGCAAGTATGTACGCAATTATTGAAACAGGCGGCAAGCAAATCAAAGTAGAAGAAGGTCAATCCATCTTCGTTGAAAAAGTTGATGCTGCTGATGGTGAAAACGTAACTTTCGACAAAGTACTTGTAGTAGGTGGCGGCGAAACAAAAGTAGGCGCTCCATACGTAGACGGTGCTTCTGTAACGGCTAAAGTTGAAAAACAAGGTCGTCAGAAGAAAATCAACGTGTTCAAGTACAAGCCAAAAAAGAACTACAAGCGTAAACAAGGTCATCGTCAACCTTACACAAAGCTTACAGTAGAGAGCATCAAAGCGTAAGGTTCGATCATGATACAAGTACTTGTAACTAGAGATGAACATGGTCAAGTATCAGCTTTTGAAATAAGTGGTCATGCTGAAAGTGGCCCATATGGTCATGATATTGTATGTGCTGCTGTTTCCGCTGTCTCCTTTGGTGCGGTGAATGCTGTTATGAAACTATGTGAATTCGAACCTCATATCGAACAAGGTGGCGAAGGTGGCTATTTAAGGGTTGAATTACCTGAACAATTGTCATCCGATACTTATGAAAAGGCCACATTGTTGTTAGAGGGAATGATGGTATCACTCGAAACCATAGAGCGAGATTATGGTGAATATATGACGATCAATTGATAAGGAGGTGCAGCCCAATGCTACGTCTAAATCTACAGTTTTTCGCCCAGAAGAAGGGTGTAGGTAGTACGAAAAACGGTCGTGATTCCATTTCCAAGCGTCTTGGAGCGAAGCGTGCTGATGGTCAACAGGCTAAAGCAGGCGCGATCCTTTACCGTCAACGTGGAACAAAAGTTTACCCAGGTGCTAACGTAGGCATCGGTGGTGACGACACACTATTCTCTAAAGTAGATGGTGTTGTTAAGTTCGAACGTTACGGACGTAACCGTAAAAAAGTTAGCGTTTATCCACAAGAAGCATAAGCGCACTAGCTTTAAAGCTCTAGCCCACTGGGTTAGAGCTTTTTTAATGGCCGCTAGATATACGGAAATATCGATAAAAATCCTCTGAAAGACTTTGTGAAACAGTATTTATTTCGAATATGTCCATAATTTGCTATACTTTTCATATTAGAGAGAAAAAAGGGGCGGATTTTGGATGAAAGTGAACGAAGTGACGAACTTATTGAGTCATTATCGACATGATTGGATGAATCAGTTGCAGATTCTACATGGGTATGCTTCTATGGGAAAAATGGAGAAGGTACAGGAAAAGCTGCAAGATATTATTCAGGGATCCCAAGAGGAATCGAAGCTGATGAAACTTCAATCACCACACTTCGCCCTTTGGGTCATTCGATTCAACACCCAGTATGATCAATTTCGATTAACGTACACGATTCAATCGCACCATAACTTAGAACAACATGATCAAGAGTTACTGCTGAATTGTCAAAATGTCATGAATATCTTTGAGGATTATATAAATCCATTGAAGCTTTATATGGTTACACTCGTTGTGAGTGGACAAGATAAGCCTGAAGTAACGTTAAGTGTAGATGGAGATTTAGATAAGAACAAAGACCTTTTAGAACGCTTAGAAGATCAGTCTTATCGTAAGGATGTACAAGCAGTGGAAAGTGAGAATGGACACACCTACACCATGAAACTGCTTCTAAATGAGAGGTGAAGAATATGTTTGTAGATGCAGTTAGCATATATGTGAAAGCTGGAGATGGCGGTAATGGTAGTGCAGCCTTCCGTCGTGAAAAATATGTACCTAAAGGTGGGCCAGCCGGCGGTGACGGTGGTAATGGCGGAGACATCGTGTTTGAGGTGGATGAAGGTTTAAACACACTTATGGATTTCCGCTATCAACGTCACTTTAAGGCGAAGCGCGGTGAAAACGGAATGGGAAAAGGTATGCACGGAAAAAATGCTGATGACTATGTCATTCCTGTTCCACCAGGTACTACGGTGAAAGATGTTGATACAGGTGAAGTAATTGCAGACTTAGTTGAACACAAGCAACGTGCAGTTATTGCAAAAGCAGGTCGTGGAGGCCGCGGTAATTTGAAGTTTGCTTCTCCAAGAAACCCTGCCCCAGAGATATCTGAAAATGGTGAGCCTGGTCAAGAGCGTAACATTACGTTGGAGCTAAAGTTAATGGCGGATGTTGGACTAGTTGGGTATCCAAGCGTTGGTAAATCCACGCTTTTATCAACAGTGAGTCAAGCAAAGCCAAAGGTTGCTGAATATCACTTCACAACGCTTTCCCCTAACTTAGGTGTTGTGGAAACAAAAGACCACCGCAGCTTTGTTATGGCAGACCTTCCAGGATTAATTGAAGGAGCTCATGAAGGTGTTGGCTTAGGTTATCAGTTCCTGCGTCATGTCGAGCGTACACGTGTTATTGTTCATGTAGTCGATATGGCTAGCATGGAAGCTCGTGATCCTTATGAGGACTTTGTAACAATTAACCGCGAGCTTGAGCAATATGATGAACGCTTGATGGATCGTCCTCAAGTGATCATTGCGAGTAAAATGGATATGCCGGAAGCTGAAGAAAACCTTGAACTGTTCAAGGAACAAATTGGTGAAGGGTATCAGATCTATCCTGTTTCTTCTATAACGCGTGAAGGTTTAAGTGAAGCTTTATTTGCGATTGCTGATCTGTTGGATGAGATTCCAAAAGATACAACACCAATTGAAGAAAAAGACGAACGCGTAGTTTATAGCTTTAAAGAAGAAGAAGAACCATTTACGATTACACGTGAATCGGATGGAGCGTTCGTATTAAGTGGACCGAAGATTGAAAAGCTCTTCAAGATGACAGACTTCTCACGCGATGAGACAGTGGCACGCTTCTCCCGTCAGTTACGCGGTATGGGTGTTGATGACGCACTGCGTAAGCGAGGAGCAAAAGATGGCGACACAATACGCCTGATGGACTTTGAATTCGAATTTATTGAATAGACCGTGTAAAGGGGTTAAGACACATGGCCCAAAATGATGATCAATTTTACCTTGTACGAAGCGATGTTTTACCAGAATCGATGCAAAAAACGTTAGAAGCAAAAGCATTGCTTGAACGTGGGAAAGTGGAATCTGTTCATGAAGCGGTTCAGCAAGTGGACTTAAGCCGTAGTGCATTTTATAAGTATCGGGATGCTGTGTATCCGTTCCAAGCTATGGTGAAAGAAAAAATCATCACTTTGTTTTTTCACTTAGAGGATCGATCGGGTACGTTATCTGAATTGTTAGCGATGGTTGCTCAATCTGGGTGTAATATTTTGACCATTAATCAAACCATCCCTTTACAAGGAAAAGCCAATGTCACACTATCTATAAATACAAGTAGTATGACGATGTCAATTGAACAAATGCTCCAAAACTTCAACAAACTAGACTTTATTGATCGAGTAGAAATTGTTAGTAGCGGTGCGTGATGAAGAACTCCAACGAATATGTTGGAGTTCTTTTTGTTCATTGTAGGTCTATTTTTATAAAACATAGTAGTTATTCAGTTATATGGCAGTTATCTTGAATAAGCTGGTGCGGGTTGGTTCCGTTATGTTTATGCAGAGCGGCGGGCTGTGGAACGGGTTGCTTTCCCCGGAAGACCGATCGAGCTTCCTCGTCACTACGTTCCTGCGGGATCTCGCTCGCCCTTTCTACCGGAGGAGTCAACCCGTTCCACAGCCCACCTTAGCCGAATGGTGACTAACGGAACCGCAGCGATCGTTAGGTATTCTGATTTAGAATGTGTAGTTAAATTTTATATGCTTCAAAGTGATCTAAAGCTTTATATGTAAAGCTAATTTACAGTTTCCTTAAGCAAGAAATAAAGTGATCTCAGACATGGGTCCGTTAACTTCCATAACAGCAAAGGGGTGAGGGAAACGGCAAACTCCCGCGGTAGAAAGGGCGGCCGAGACCCCGCAGGAACGGAGTGACGAGGAGGCTTGGACGGTCTTCCGCAGGAGTATTGCCGTTTCACTGAACCCCTATCTCTCATAAAAGCAACGGACCTCCACCGCACAGTTATCTCGATTCCAAGTCTTCAACAATAGGGGGCTTAAATGGAATGAGAAGCGTCTAATATTAAACATGAAATGAATCCCTTCAAAACAACCCTCCCAAATATATCCCAAAAAAATTTAGGCATTTTCATCAACCTTTTCTGGGTTCGTGCATATGTTGTAAAAGAGTTAATCTGTTATTTATATCATGGTTTAAACGATAACAGAAGGAAGGGAGCCACATCAGTGAAAATTCATGTTGTTCAAAAAGGTGATACGTTATGGAAGATTGCGAAGAAATATGGAGTAAATTTTGAAGAGCTTAAAGCGATGAACTCGCAATTGAGCAATCCAGATATGATTATGCCTGGTATGAAGATCAAAGTTCCATCTGATTCAAAGCCAGTCAAAAAAGAGCAGCCAAAAGCTACTCAACCGTACAAAGATACGTCGCCAAAGCCTATGCCAGTAGGGAAAGAGAAGCCGAAGGAAATGCCTAAAAAAGAGATGCCAAAGCCAAAAAAAGAAGAACAAGTTAAACCAGCCGTAGAAGAAAAGCCAATGATGCCAGCTCAACAGCCGCAAATGCCTAAACAACCTATTATGCCAATGCAATTTCAGTTCCCTACAATGGAACAAGAGATGCAAAACTACTATACGACTGTAAACATCCCACAAATGCCGCAATATCAGCCGCCAAAACCTAAACCGAAAAAAGAACCAGTAAAACCAGCTGTGGAGGAGAAAAAACCAATGAAGCAGCCTAAGAAGCAGCCGCAAGTACAACCGCAGATGCAACAACCGATGCAGCAGCCGATGCAGCAGCCGCAAATGCAACAACCAATGATGCCAATGTATGTTCAACCAATGCCGTGCATCCCTTGTCCGCCGCATCCTTGTCACCCACCAATGCCACAATACCTAGGTAGTACAGATCCATATTGTTGGGATGGGATGACGCCAGATCAGCAACAGGCAGTTAGTCCAGCAACTGGATATGATGATATGGAATCTTCATCATGGGAGTCATCTTCATCCATGCATATGCCTCAAATGCCACAGCAAGGTTGGCAGCAAATGCCGCAACAAGGTTATGGAATGCCACAACAAGGTTGGCAGATGCCGCAACAGGGTTATGGAATGCCGCAACAGGGTCAAGGTATGCCGCAACAAGGCCAAGGAATGCCGCAACAAGGAGGGCAAATGCCACAACAAGGCGGTCAACAGGTTGGACAGATGCCTCAATATGGAATGCCGCAGCAAGGTGGTCAAATGCCGCAGTTCCCAGGCATGCAACAAGGTGGAGGTCAGATGCCGCAAATGCCTCAAGGTATGGGGCAAGGCGGTATGCAATCACCATTCCAAATGCCGCGTTTTGATGAGGAAGAGTAATGCGATCGATACAGCAAAAAGGGGAAGGCCGAAGCGGCTTTCCCTTTTCTTTTGTTCAATTAAAAGGTGATTTGCATATCGAACAAACTTATCAAATTAAGCCTCATGTTTATAAAGTAAGAGGAAATGATCAAACTTACATTCTCAAACAGTACTCTTCTAAGCTTGTTGTTCAGCAACAATGGGACTTTTTTGAACAGACCGAAAACCCTGATATAGTAAGATTTGTTCCTTTTCCGAATGGTGAGCGATTTATTTGTGGCGATCAAGGTGATGTCTATACGCTTGCACCTTGCATGAACGGTTGGCCATTGTCTTATAATAAAGAGAAAGACCGAATAGCATCACATGATCTCCTCAGTCAATTTCAACAGTCATCTCTTGGGATTAAGTTGGATTCCATGATCCCCAAACTACCAATTTATATGAAATGGAAAAAACGACTTCATACGTTTTCAGCTTTTCTTGGTATCTTTGAAGCATTTGGTCAGAGGGAATTGTTCGATGCCATCACGCAAAAAAGTTATGCTATACTAAGTGAGGTCGAGCAATTAGACTGGAGAATGATTGAAGAAGATGCTGTACAAAAAGGCTCGTGGATCCATGGTGATGTAGCATCGCATAATTTTATTCGGGATGGAGCACAGGTAAGATTGATTGATTTTGACCTTTTAGGACAATCCCCTCCCGTTTATGATTGGATTCAATTAGCTCAACGGTGGATGGAGCATGTTGAGGCTGAGCAGCTTCTTCGGTTTAAGGGATTCCAACAATGTAGTTTGGATCCCCTGTGGCTTTATGGTGTTCAATATCCATCGGACGTCATGCGAGAATGGATTTCGTTTATGAGAACTCAGCCTTCGCAGGAGGAGATTTATTATTTTTTAACAAAGATGGCGGGGGAATGGACTCGTAGGGAATCATTTGTCGAACAGTTAAATACTATGCTAACATAAAATGAAAAGAAACCTAACATCACTTTTGTAGTGAAGGGAGCAACATACACGATGCAAAATAAGATTGAAAAAACCGTTGAATGGTTACAACAACAAGTACAAGATGCTGGAGTTGACGGGCTTCTTGTAGGAATTAGTGGGGGAATTGATTCAGCAGTTGTAGCTCACTTAATCCAACGCGCTTTCCCTGACAATTCTTTAGGTGTTGTGATGCCTTGTAAAAGTAATCCGAATGACCAAGAGTCCGCTCAAAGTGTTATTGATAGTTGTGGGATTGATTCAATTACAGTTGATTTAACAGAGACACATGAAGTGATGTTCTCTAAAGTTAAAGCTCAATTGCAAGAAAAAGGGGATTACAACGAAGATCAAGAACGCTTAGCCGATGCAAACTTACGGGCACGTCTTCGTATGAGTACGTTATATACAATTGGAACAAACTATAAATACTTAGTTGTTGGTACTGACAATGCTGCAGAATGGTACACAGGATACTTTACAAAATATGGAGATGGAGGAGTAGACCTTGTTCCGTTAGTGCACCTCACAAAAGGTGAAGTGAGAGATATGGCACGAGAACTTGGCGTACCTTCTAAAATTGTAGAAAAAGCTCCAAGTGCTGGGTTGTGGGAAGGTCAAACAGATGAAAATGAAATGGGTACTTCCTATGACATGATTGATAAGCACTTAAAAGGTGAAGAGATCCCAGAAAAAGATCGCAAGCTTATTGAAGATATGCATAAGAAAACCGAGCACAAACGTAGTTTAGCGACAGCACCACCTGAATTTTAAGTTTTTTTCCTAAAAGTAACTTGGCTAAACCAAGCCTCCCTGAACCAACCTAAAGGTGAAGGGAGGTTTCTTTATGAAAAAACAACTTGTAGCATGTTCTCTACTTTCTTTCAGTCTTTTGATGGGATGTAATAATGGTCAGGATCAATCGCAACCTGAGACGTTAACCAATGATTTAAATAATATTGCAGAAAAAAATAATCAGAAATACGGGAATCCCGGTGCCAACCAGCCAGAGTATTCAACCAATATTGATAACAACTATGATCAATATGAATTAGAACGAGCACGACCTCAAGATAAAGATCGTGCACTTCGAGAAGGGCCTAAAAAAGGCACACCAATGAGTGATGAAAATGCTAACACGTATAATAATGTTGAATACGATCGACAATCACGAGAAATCGGGAAGCGCCTAAGTCAAACTCGATTTGTTAAAACTGCCCAAGTTGTCATTACAGACAAAAGTGTCATTGTGGCTGTTGAAGAGCCAAATCGTGCGACGTACACTAGAGTTAATGTATCTGAAAAAGTACGTAAGTTAGTTAAGGATATGCCTGAGGCAAAAGGGAAAGAAATTGTTATTTACACTGATGAGATGTATTGGGATCGTATGAAGGATCTTCGTAGTCGTTTAAATCAAAGAGAAGAAATGCCTGAGGAATGGGATCAATTCAGTGATGATTACAGCAGGTAAACCTATATATGCATGTGATTTCAGTAAATGAAATTACATGCTTTTTTTATGTTTAAAGAATCGTTTACTTTAGACAAGATCACTCTACCTTTTTCCATGAATACGTGAGCTACCCAGCACCCTTTCACACCTGACGACTACTCGTCCAATATGTTATATTAAATAAGGATTATGAATTGGAGAGAGGAGAATGTCCTATGGCTGGTCATTCTAAATGGTCAAATATAAAGCATCGTAAGGGTGCGCAAGATAAAAAACGCGGTAAGATCTTTATGAAACTTGCTAAAGACTTATACGTGGCAGCAAAAGAAGGGGGCGGCGACCCTGAAACGAACCCACAACTTCGCCTTACGATCGATAAAGCTAAAGCGAACAATGTACCTAACGAAAACATTGAAAGAGCAATAAATAAAGCAACTGGAAATCTAGACGGTGCTAACTATGAAGAATTGACTTATGAAGGTTACGGCCCTGGTGGTGTAGCTGTTATGGCAGAAGTTTTAACAGACAATAAAAACCGCACTGCCTCTGAAGTACGTCATGCATTTAATAAAAATGGCGGAAACTTGGGTGAGAACGGTTGTGTATCCTTTATGTTCGACAGAAAAGGTTATATCGTGATTAATCGTACAGAAGAAAATATCGAGGAAGAAGAACTTATGCTTGAGGCGATTGAAGCAGGTGCTGATGAAATGGAGACGTATGAAGAAGCTTTTGAAATTTATACAGATCCAGAAAACTTTCAGGACGTTCGTAAAGCACTAGAAGATTCAGGTTACACACTTGATAATGCTGAAGTAACGTATTTCCCTCAAACAAAATCAAAACTTGAAGGCGAAGAAGCTGAGCAAATGGAAAAACTGATCGATATGCTTGAAGAATTAGAGGATGTCCAAGAGGTTTATCACAATTTAGATGAACAATAGTATAAAAGTAAGAGGTTAAAACTTCTAATTTTGGTCACACTAAAATTAGAAGTTTTTTTATGTTGGAGTGACCATTTCTCCCCTAAATCATACTTCTTATATACTTGTTTTATCTATGTCGAATTAGGTAAAAGGATGTAATAGAGTTTTGATTCTATACATGAGGTGATGTGTGTGAGAAATTATCGTATTCTTATTGTAACTCTTTTAACTGTGATGTTTGTAGGTGGTTGGCAAGTATTCTCAGGGCAAGCTGAAGAAAACAAAGATACCCCTTCGAACCAAGAGCATGATCAAAGAAAAGAAGATATCGCTAAAAAGTCACTAGAAAAAGCGTGGACGAAACCACCACTAGAACTCGAAGTTGTTCTTCAAAAGATTTACATAGATGGTCAAATGAGTGAAGAACGACGAAATGAAACCGTCTGGTCCTTAGAAGATTTTTGGGCTGCTTATGACGGTTGGAAAGTAGTGAACCAACAAGAAGGTCAAATCGTCTTTCATAAGAAAGTAAAAGAACTTTCTCCATTGATAAAGGCAAAGGGTTATATTGGACTAGATGAACATGGAAAGTTAAGTATATTTGAAGGTAAGCCATCTGAACAAAAAGTGATACAAACCTTTTATCAAATTGATTTAGATGAATTAGAAGTGATGGATAGTCTAGATTTAGAAGAGGGCATCAAAATTAAATCTGCAGACCAATACTTTCAAATACTTAAGCAATTTGAAAAGCTATCCGTAAAAAAACCATAAGTTAAAAATCAAGGGCTGCCCCAAAAGAAGGTTAAATTCTTTTGGGGCAGCCCTTTTTAAGCTATTATTTTATTGTTTAAGTAGTCGGCTTAGGTGCCTCAACCTGTAATGATCGACATGACAGGTGTGTTTATTCCGTCTTTTCTTTAGGTGGTTTGTAAACTTTCTCTGCTTGGACGCCAAGGCTTTTTAAGTACTCGACAACACGATCGATTGGTTTCATGGCTACACCTCGATTTACGGATTAAGTTGATCTTACAATCATATTCCCGTTCCGTCAATATGAAAAACCGTTTTGTCATAAAAAGAAAACATTCAATACGAAAGAGTTATATGAACAATTTAGCTATTTGATTCATAATATCTTGAAAATTTTAAATTTGAAAGATTAAATTTTTTCTTACGAACATATGTCCGTTTTCCATTCAAGTTCCCTTGCCCAATGTGTTAAAATAAGATGAGCTCGAATAATGTGAGGGAGAATCGATTTTATGATTGCCTATATAAAAGGAACGCTAACGATGATCGACGGAGAAAACGTCGTTGTAGAAACGAATGGGGTAGGCTATGAAATCAGCTGTGCCAATCCATATTCCTTTCAATCGTCTATGAATAAAGAAGTGATTATACATACGTATCATTACGTAAGAGAAGATGCTCAGATGTTGTTTGGCTTCAAAATTCCAGAAGAGAAATCGTTATTTGCAAAATTGCTTAATGTGTCTGGGATTGGACCAAAGGGGGCGCTTGCGATCTTGGCATCAACGTCAGTTGGAGAGGTCGTATCTGCTATTGAACGTGAAGATGATAAATACTTAACTCGTTTTCAGGGTGTAGGGAAGAAAACAGCACGCCAAATGATCCTTGACCTAAAAGGAAAATTAACAGAATGGCTACCAGTGGAACAGGATGAATCAAGTATCTTCTACGAAGGAGAGCAAACGCACTCTGAACAAACAAAGATGGTTGATGAAGCATTAGAAGCAATGAAAGCTCTTGGTTACTCAGAGAAAGAACTGAAATCTGTGCGACCGAAATTAGAGAAAGAACAAGTCGATTCAGTGGATGAGTACGTAAGAAAAGGCTTAGCCCTAATGATGCAAAAATCGTAACATAGAGGAGGTGCAACATGGAGGAGAGAATGGTTAGTGGAGACGTTCAATCAGATGACGAATCCATAGAATACAGTTTACGTCCTCAGACTCTGGCTCAATATATTGGGCAATCCAAAACAAAAGAAAACTTAAGTATATTTATTGAAGCGGCGAAAATGCGTAATGAGCCGCTAGACCATGTTTTGCTCTACGGCCCGCCGGGATTAGGTAAAACCACATTGGCATCCATTATTTCAAACGAAATGGGAGGGCAGTTCCGTAGTACTTCCGGACCTGCTATTGAGCGTGCTGGTGACTTAGCTGCAATTTTATCTTCACTTGAAGCTGGAGATGTTTTGTTTATCGATGAAATTCATCGATTGCCTAGAGCTGTTGAAGAAGTTCTATACCCTGCTATGGAAGACTTTTTCTTAGACATTGTCATTGGATCAGGCTCTGAAGCAAGGTCAATTCGTTTAGACCTTCCTCCTTTTACATTAGTCGGTGCTACGACCAGAGCAGGTCTTTTGTCTGCACCATTGAGAGATCGATTTGGTGTGCTTAGTCGCCTAGACTATTACACAACCGAAGATTTATGTGCTATTGTAGAACGGACATCTGAAATTTTTGATGTAGATATTAGCAAAGATGCTGCTGTTGAGGTAGCGAGACGTTCAAGAGGAACACCACGTATTTCGAATCGTTTATTAAAACGTGTCCGTGATATTGCCCAAGTAAAAGGGGAAGAGACGGTGTCTAAAGAAACCACACAGCAAGCCCTTTCCATGCTACAAGTGGATGAAGAAGGTTTGGATCATGTCGACCATAAACTTTTACTCGGAATTATGGATCATTTCCAGGGTGGACCTGTAGGGTTGGATACCATTGCCGCGACAATTGGTGAGGAATCTCAAACCATAGAAGATGTATATGAACCTTTTCTTTTACAGATAGGGTTTATACAACGAACACCTAGGGGAAGACTGGTAACAACCAAAGCGTACGCTCATTTTAATCGGGAGGTGCCTGGTTCGTGACCGAGTTCCCTAAGTTATTGATTGTTATAGGAATCGTGTTTATTTTGATAGGATTGCTTTGGACATTTGTTGGAAAGTTACCGGGAGACATTTCATTTAAAAGAGGAAATGTCCAATTTTATTTTCCAATCGTCACGTCTATCGTAGTAAGCATCGTGCTTTCGGTGATATTTTATATAATAGGAAAGTTTAGATAGGAGAACAAAGAACGTTATGGAAATAAAAGATTTCGATTTTGACTTACCAGAACGGTTGATTGCTCAGACACCATTAAAGGATCGAACATCTTCTCGTATGCTTGTTATGGATCGGGAAGACGAAAAGATTGAGCATAAACATTTTTATGATTTAACGTCATACTTAAAACCAGGTGATTGCCTTGTTTTGAATAATACAAGGGTATTGCCAGCTCGCCTTTTTGGAGTGAAAGAGGATACTGGAGCTAAGGTTGAAGTCCTTCTATTACACCAACAAGAAGCTGATGAGTGGGAAGTGCTTGTAAAGCCAGCTAAAAAGGTTAAAGAGGGAACACGGATTTCATTTGGTGATGGCAAGTTGGTAGCTGAATGCACTGGGTTAAAAGAGCATGGTGGAAGAGTTATGCAATTTTCCTATGAAGGGATCTTTTTAGAGGTTCTTGAATCATTAGGAGAAATGCCTTTGCCACCTTATATAAAAGAGCAATTGCCTGACCGTGAACGTTATCAAACGGTGTACTCTAAAGAAGAAGGTTCTGCTGCGGCACCAACAGCTGGATTACATTTTACCAATGAGCTTCTGCAGGAAGTGCAGGATATGGGCGTTCACATAGCTTATGTGACCCTTCATGTTGGTTTAGGGACCTTTAGACCTGTTTCTGTTGATACGGTTGAGGAACATGACATGCATGCAGAGTTTTACCACATGAGTCAGGAAACTGCGGATCTGTTAACGAATGTAAAAGAAGCAGGCGGGCGTATTATACCAGTGGGAACTACGTCAACTAGAACTCTTGAGACAATTGCCAGAGATCATGATGGAGCGTTCACTGAGGCTAGTGGTTGGACAGATATCTTTATCTATCCTCCTTATCAATTTAAAGCAATTGATGGGCTTATCACGAATTTCCACTTACCTAAATCAACACTTATCATGCTTGTAAGTGCCTTAGCTGGGAAAGAATTTATTATGAGAGCCTATAAAGAAGCGGTTCAAGAAGAGTATCGATTCTTTAGCTTTGGTGATGCTATGTTGATTTTGTAAGACTTTAGAAAAAGAGAGAATAGAAAGGGTATTGTAGATGCCGATAAAATATGAATTAATTAAAACATGTAAACAGACTGGAGCCCGTTTGGGTCGTGTCCACACACCACACGGGTCTTTTGAAACACCAATGTTCATGCCTGTTGGAACGCTTGCTACAGTCAAAACGATGGCTCCTGAAGAATTAAAAGAGATGGGTGCAGATATCATCCTTGCGAACACCTATCATCTTTGGTTACGTCCCGGAGAAGATATCGTTGAAGAAGCAGGTGGCCTTCACAAGTTCATGAACTGGGATGGATCTATTTTAACGGATTCTGGTGGCTTCCAGGTATTCAGTTTAAGTGATTTACGTGATATCAAAGAAGAGGGCGTACATTTCCGTAACCATATTAGCGGAGAGAAGTTGTTCTTATCTCCTGAGAAAGCAATGCAAATCCAAAACTCATTAGGTCCAGATATTATGATGGCCTTTGATGAATGCCCTCCTTACCCGGCAAGTCATGAATATATGAAAAGTTCTGTGGAACGCACAACACGTTGGGCTGAGCGTTGCTTAGAAGCTCATAAACGTCCAAATGAACAAGGGCTTTTCGGTATTGTTCAGGGTGGAGAATATGAGGATCTTCGTCGTCAGAGTGCTCGCGATCTTGTTTCAATGGACTTTCCAGGATATGCGGTAGGTGGCTTATCTGTTGGCGAACCAAAAGATGTAATGAACCGAGCGCTTGAATTTACGACACCGTTGCTACCAGATCATAAGCCACGTTACTTAATGGGAGTAGGTTCACCAGACTCTCTTATTGATGGAGCGCTTCGAGGTATTGATATGTTTGATTGTGTCCTTCCTACTCGTATTGCGAGAAATGGGACATGCATGACATCTGAAGGACGTTTGGTTGTTCGGAATGCAAAATATTCACGAGATTTCCGTCCAATTGATGAAGCTTGTGATTGTCACACATGCCGTAACTATTCAAGGGCTTACATTCGCCACTTGATTAAGTGTAATGAAACGTTTGGCTTCCGTCTAACGACTTATCATAATCTTTATTTTCTGTTAAACTTAATGAAGCAAGTTAGACAAGCGATCCTAGATGATCGTCTTGGTGATTTTAGAGAAGAGTTTTTCGAACAATATGGCTTTAATAAGCCTGACGCGAAAAACTTCTAATAGATAATGGAAAGGAGGCGAAAAAAATGGCCTGGGCTCAAATAGTTCCTTTAATTTTAATGTTTGTGATCTTTTATTTCTTACTAATCCGTCCACAACAGAAAAAGCAAAAGAAAGTGCAGGAAATGCAATCTAAGCTTGAAAAGGGCGACAAGATTATTACGATTGGTGGCTTACATGGTACAGTTCATGCTGTTGACGAGGGTACACTAGTTATTCAAGTCGAAGACGGCACGAAGCTTACATATGATCGATCCGCTGTTCGTGAAGTATTAAATCAAGACTAAACATTTAAGGATAGAAGCTCGAATGATAGACATTTGTTGTCTGTTGTTCGGGCTTTTATTTTTGTAGGATTGAGAGAGGGAATATATGTGTAATTTTCATTAAAGCTCCCTTATCTGGAAGACTTGGTTTCGAGATAATGTGCAGTGGAGGTCCGTTGCTTTTATGAGGGGTAGGGGTTCAGTGAAACGGCAATACTCCTGCTGCCCCACACGACGTGGGGTAGGTCGACGTTGCCACACGATGTGGCGGTTTTAGTCGATCTTCATTATTTACTTTCAGCCTCCTCGTCACTTCGTTCCTGCGGGGTCTCGGCCGCCCTTTCTACCGCGGGAGTTTGCCGTTTACCTCACCCCTTTGCGTTTATGGAGATTAACGGACTCTGGTTGTGTGATTTCTTAACCTTACGGATATCTGTTCCGTTATTTTATCTTAATCTAACTTCATTGAAGAGCTTACGGACATTCATTCCGTTATTTGCTTCAAATCACCTTGAAAAAGCCCAATTTGTCACAAATAAGGTATCATATGTCCGCAACGACTCTCGAAATGCCTTAAAAGTTCAAAATAAAGGAACAGATGTCCGTAAGCATCGACCTCTAAACATTGCTGTGGTTCCGTTATTCACCATTCGGTTCAGGTGGGCTGTGGAACGGGTTGACTCCTCCGGTAGAAAGGGCGAGCGAGATCCCGCAGTAGCGAAGTGACGAGGAAGCTGTAAAATAAACAAGGATGTTCGACTAAGAGCGTTACATCCTGTAGCAACATCGAACGCCACCACGTCGTGTGGACGGGGGAAAGCAACCCGTTCCACAGCTCGTCGAACTGCATAAACGTAAAGGAACCACTCTGCACCAGCTTATTCCATATTACAGCCATTTAATGCAATAACGCTGAGTAACATAATCATATTAAACAGGGAACGAAAATAAAAACGCATGTGATTCCTCTTTGGAATTACATACGTTTTTATTAGATGTACTGAATTATGGTATCTTCTAAAGTGGGATACCAAAAAGCCCTTCTACAAAAATATTATGACTGCTTATCTCCACCCATATTAACTCCTATTACACCACCAAGCATAGCTGCTAGGGTGTAACCTCCTTGATACATCATCTGAGTAGTAGACATTCCTTTTTGATAACCAAGATATTGAAATAACAAAACGATTAAGACAAAGCCTAATCCAGTAAATAAGCCTAGCATCCAACCTCGTTCTTTTCCTTTTGCTCCTGAAACAAATCCTCCGATAAATAATGTGAGCAATCCAAGTACTAGTGTAACCCATTGAAGTGTACCTGATGTCATATCTGTGAATCTTAGAAAAAGGGCTAGGACAAGGCTGCTCACAAGCATCATTACCAAAATTGTAGCCCATCCATATCCCAAAGCTTTCATTCGTTCTTGGAACATACAAATTCCTCCCCATGTTTGTCCTCATTTTCTATTACTGTATTCATGAAAAAATTAAAATAGAATAAAATATTTTGCCCTCCCTACTGAATACATTAGTAATAATAATGGACAAGAAATGAGGTACATAGATGGAAACCACGCTTGCAATAATTGTGTTTGTCGTCAGTTATGGCTTTATCATGGCTGAAAAAATGAATCGAGCTTTGGTGGCCCTCACTGGGGGATTTCTAATGTTGCTTAGTGGGATCTATCAATGGGAGGATGCTTTTACAGAATTCATTGATTGGGGAACGATTACACTCCTATTTTCGATGATGGTATTGGTTTCCATTACAAAAAAAACAGGAGTATTTGAATATATTGCGATATTAATGGCGCAAAAGGTAAGAGGCGCACCAATCCCATTGTTAGTTGTCGTAGGAATATTGACGGCTATAGGTTCGGCTTTGTTGGATAATGTGACGACTGTTTTATTATTTGTCCCGATTCTTTTAACACTAACATCTCTTTTGAGGTTGCCGGTGTTTCCTTATCTTCTTACCGTGATATTTTGTGCCAATATTGGAGGGACCGCAACGCTTATTGGAGATCCTCCTAATATTATGATAGGGCAAGCTGTTGAACACTTAACCTTTGTTTCGTTTATAACGAATTTAGGGCCTATTGTTTTGTTGATTTTTAGTACAACCCTCATTGCCCTCATATTTTTGTTTCGTAAATCACTCATACAACAGCCCGAGTATGTACATGAACTCATGGATATGGATCCTTCACAATATTTAAAAAAGACACCGATGTTGTATCAATCTATAGCAGTGTTAACCATGACAATTTTAGGGTTTTTGTTACATGCTTTTGTTCATGTGGATTTAACAACAGTAGCAGTGTGCGGAGCTTTATTGTTATTGCTTTTAACGGATAATGAGGTGGATGCTGAGAAGGTGTTTCAGGAAGTGGAATGGATTACACTGTTCTTCTTTATGGGCTTGTTCATGCTAGTGGGTGGGCTTGAAAAGGTTGGTATTATTGATGAATTAGCTCGAGGGATGATTTGGCTGACAGAAGGGGATTTACCTAAAACCTCACTCGTAATCTTATGGGTGTCGGGTCTCTTTTCGGGAATCGTTGATAATATTCCGTTTGTAGCAGCTATGATCCCTGTCATTGAAGAGTTTCGCTCCTATGGAATGGTTAACCTTGATCCATTATGGTGGTCGCTTGCATTGGGGGCGTGTCTCGGAGGCAATGGAACACTTATAGGAGCTTCTGCCAATGTTGTAGTAGCAGGACTTGCAGCAAGTGCTAAGCATCCAATTTCCTTTGTTAAATTCATGCTGTATGGCATGCCTATTGTGCTTTTCTCTTTACTTGTTTCAACTGTTTATGTGTACTTTCGATATTTAGTGCCTTTTTTACAATCGTCCCTTTAAGCATAAGGTGGAGAAAATCGTTCAAACTAAGAGTGAAATTGTGCAGAAAGAAGGCGTAAACTTGGACATCCAGCTTTGGACGATTGTATTTCGGACCGTTTTGGTTTATATCATTATCCTATTTATTTTCCGTTTAATGGGTAAACGGGAGATTGGTGAATTAAGTATTTTAGACCTTGTCGTATTTATAATGCTTGCAGAAATTGCGGTGTTTTCTGTTGAAGAGCCTACTGAATCATTTATGCATGCGTTTGTCCCCATGATTGTTCTATTAATTATTCAGCGAGGAAGTGCCTTTATATCACTTAAGAGTCAACCCTTCCGAGAAATGGTCGATGGAAAACCCTCAATGATCATTCGGGAAGGGAAGATTGATGAGCGGGAAATGAGAAAACAGCGATATAATTTTGATGATTTAATGCAGCAACTTCGCGAAAATGGTACAGAAAAAATTAGTGATGTGGACTTTGCAGTACTTGAACCTTCAGGAAAGCTGTCTGTATTTGAAAAACAGGGGAATGGTGGGGAAAAAGGCTTTATTACACCTCTTATTGCAGATGGAAAGGTACAATATGAAAATTTAAAGCAAAATAATAGAGATGAAGAGTGGCTCATTAAAGAGTTACAAAAGCGGGGATATGAGAACCCGAAGCAAATATCCTTTCTTACTGTAGACAATCAGAATAAGTGGTATATCGACGAATATGATGAAAAAAGGTAATATGATATACAGATGAGTAAAAGATGGTCGTGCACGTTACGGGCCATCTTTCTGTATGAATTGAGGGGGAAAAACATGGGGAAGTCATTTAATTGGCATAGAGCAGTTGAGGAAAGATGGAATTCTAACGTTTCATTTTGGAATGAGAAGAGTCGTAGTATGTGGGAAAAGGGCAGTAGATCAACAATTGTTCCTTTTGTGGAGAAACATCTGGAAGCAAAGGGGAAAATAGCGGATATTGGATGTGGGGACGGTTACGGTTCCTATAAACTAAATCAATCTGGGTATCATGTTGTTGGTGTGGATATTTCACCTAAAATGATTGATAAAGCAAAAGAAGTTCAATGTGATGGATTGAGCTTCACAGTAGGTGATTTAGCACAACTTCCTTTTGAGGATGAGAGTCTTGATGGTGTTGTAGCTATTAATTCCATTGAATGGACAGAAGATCCGAAACAAGCGTTACAGGAGATTATGCGTGTCATTAAGCCAGGTGGGAAGTTATGTTTAGGTTTACTTGGCCCTACTGCAGGTCCTAGACAAAATAGTTATCGTCGTTTGTATGGGGAAGAAGTAATCTGTAACACAATGATGCCATGGGAGTTTGAAAACCTTTCAAGAGAAATGGGCTGGCAAGTCGTTGATGGGCATGGTGTTTATAAGGAAGAAGCAAAAGACTTTCCAGTAGAACAATTACCAACTCCATTAAAGCAAGCACTAACGTTTATGTGGGTGTTTATGCTAAGAAAATAAAAAGGAGTCCTCTTTTACAGGAGGACTCCTTTATTTATGCAGAATCGGATTCTATTTGTTCAACAACTAGTTCATATGTGTTTGGTAAAACATTTTCTTGTTTAATCGTTTCGAGATAGCGTTCAGCAGCTTCGCGAGTCTCAAATGTTCTCTCTTTATTATCATCGCCAAAAGTAATCTTAATTCCGGACAAGTAAACACCTATAACTCTGTATAACACAGAATTACCTCAGTCTCTTATTTGTAAATTTTTAAAAGGACCACTCTTATCCGGAGTTTTACTGTAAGTCCCTCAATTTATTAATAAGATATATTAAGTATAACAATGAATACTAGTTTTGTCTAATTTATCTATTATATTAATATAATAATTGGTTACTTCTTTTGGAAAATAGGTAATTGTTTTAACTCCTCCTTTGTTACAAAACGGAAAAGGAACAGTAAGGCCACATACATTCCTGTGAAAATAACGAGAATGATTAAAAACGGTATGACCTGGGACAAAGACTCCGGAAAGATTGAACTAAGTTGTTTCCCGGCTACCCAAGTTAGAGCAATAAGCCCAATCATTTTAACGACATCTAAAGCTGGTATTTTAAAGTTAATCGTCTTCATTAATGTGAAGAGATGTAATAAGGTAACCAACACAACACCTACAACAATGGCTAAAGCAACTCCCATGATTCCGAATTGAGGTTGCGTTGCAAGTGCAACGAGGACTGCGAATTTCACAAAAGCACCAATTAAACTGTTCCACATAGCTGCTTTTGCCAGGTCCAAAGCTTGCAAGGCAGCTTGTAAAGGAGCTTGGAAATATAGTAATAAAAAGAATGGAGCCATGACTGTTAAGAAACGAGCTGCGTTTCCATGCCCATACATAAATGTAAGAATCGGTACAGCAAAAATGGTTAATACAACAGTAGCTAAAGCACCAGATGCAAAGGATAGCCGAATAGCTTGGTGAATTCGATAATGGATCAATGATTGATTAGCTTTTGCGCCAGCTTCACTAATGTTCGGAACTAATGCTACAGATAGTGAATGGGTTATGAATGTAGGTAACATTAGTAATGGAAGAGCGTATCCAGTTAGCTCCCCGTACTGTTTCGTGGCCATTGCTGTTTGCACTCCAGCAATCGCAAGACTTTGTGAAACAAGTATGGGTTCAAGGAAGAATGAAAAAGATCCAACAAGTCTACTCCCTGTTGTTGGAAGTGCAATAGACATAAGCTCGTTCAATGTATCTTTGCTTTGTTGTAAGTACTTTGAGAACTTTCTTCGGATTTTAATGCGCTTTTTCATTTTAAACATACGTATCATATAGAGAAGTGAGCAAAACTCTCCTAATACAACCGAAATCATAGCACCAGCAGCCGCATACTCCACGCCATATGGAGCAAGTGCTTTGGTGAACAAAGCAACAAACGTAATACGTACTACTTGTTCAATGACTTGTGAATACGCTTGTGGTTTCATATTTTGAAGCCCTTGAAAGTATCCACGTAATACAGAAGAAATCGCCACAATCGGGACAATTGGACTAATTGCTAATAATGGATATAAGGTTCTTTCATCTGTAAGAAGTGTTTGGGATAATAAGGGAGCGAGCAAAATCATGCCAGTTGTAAATACAACACTTAATACACCCGTCACAACAAGTGAGATGACTAAAATCTTTTTGATTCGGTTTAGATCCCCGTGTGCTTCAGCTTCAGCTACACGCTTGGAGATCGCGACAGGTAGTCCAAATTGTGTAAGTGTAATGACAAGGATTAGCGTTGGAATGGCCATCATGTAAAGGCCGACACCTTCTTCTCCCATTATTCTTGCCACTACGATTCGGTTTACAAAACCTAGAAATCTTGTAATCATACCTGCTGCGATTAAAATAAGCGTCCCCTGCAAAAAGGTTTGCTTGGTCATTCATAACGACCTACCTTCTCAAAAAATTGAAATTCATATACAATGAATGTATATGCAAAAAAGGTGGTCAAGCATGACAAGCAATCTAGTATAATGGAATTTAATTTAAAAAATGCAGGAGGATTAGGTTCTTGAAGGAGAAGCTCATTGATTTTTTTATAACCACATTAGATTTTTTACCACCTGAACTTGTGGTCATGATTATTTCAGCCATGCCCATTTTAGAGTTACGAGGTGGTTTACCCGTTGCGTATGGAGTTTATGACTTTTCATTTGTGAAGTCATATCTATTAAGTGTATTCGGGAATGTGTTGCCTATTATTCCATTACTGTTGTTATTTCTACCAATCAGCAACTGGCTCATGCGATTCCGATGGTACGAACGGATGTACACATGGCTTTATGAACGAACAATGAAAAAGAGTTCGAACGTAGAAAAGTTTGGTGCAATTGGATTGATTTTATTTACAGCAGTACCCTTACCAACAACAGGGGCATATAGTGCT